>NZ_JBVHQB010000003.1:0-379291 GCF_055567635.1 Streptomyces sp. NPDC026500
CGCAAGCCCGGCGAGCGCACCAGCCGCCGGCTGCACCGCACCCATGACCAGATCGCAGGACTGCGCGCGAAAGCCAAGCGCCGGGCCTTGGACTGCCAGCACCAGACGACCACCGTCATCGCCCGCACATACAGCACCGTCAAGCCCGCTGCCGCGAGGTAAGCAGGAATCTCCCGGCTTCAGCCGGGAGAGCACTTCAAAACGAGAAACGGGACAACACCCACACCTCGGTGCTCGGCGCCACGGTGTACGCGGCCCTCGTCCGCGACGAACTCCTCGCCCTGCATCTGGTGCCGAAGGCTCTGGTGCGGGTGGGATGAGCCCCTGGGGCGTCCCGACCGGAACCGGGGCGCCCCAGGTACCAGCCGACCCAGCCGCCGAACCAGAAAGTGCCATCGATGCCCACCGAGGACCGCATCCTCAGCCCCTACACCGGTTATACCCGCGCCCATTGGGAGGCTGCCGCCGATTCCCTGCTCGCCGCGGTCGCGCCGTACGCCACCGACGACGGAGCCCTCTACCACTTCCCCGGACAGCACACGAGCACGTCCGGCAGGCTCTCCGACGGACTGGAGGGCTACGCCCGTACGCTCCTGCTGGCCGGGTTCCGCCGTGACGAGAAGGTCCTGGAGCGGTACGCGGAGGGCCTCGCCGCCGGAACGGCCGGCGTCTGGCCCCGGGTCGAGGACCGCAGTCAGCCGCTCGTCGAGGCCGCGTCGATCGCGCTCGCGCTGCGGCTCACCCGGCCGTTGCTGTGGGACCGCCTGGACGACGGCGTACGGCAGCGGGCCGCCGAGTGGCTCGGCGACGCGCTGACGGCCGAACCCTGGCCCTGCAACTGGGAGTTGTTCCCGGTGACGGTCGGCGGTTTCCTCCAGGAGATCGGATACGGGCCCGAGGCGTCACGCGCCGCGATCGACCGCGGCCTGGAGCGCATCGAGCAGTGGTACCTCGGCGACGGCTGGTACACCGACGGCCACGGGCGCAAGTTCGACTACTACAACGGCTGGGCCATGCACCTCTACCCGGTGCTGCACGCGTGGCTGGCGGACGACACCCGGCTGCTCGACCTGTACGCCGGCCGACTGGAGGCCCATCTCGCCGACTACGCCCGCCTGTTCGGCGGCGACGGCGCACCGATGCTCCAGGGCCGCTCGCTCACCTACCGCTTCGCGACCACCGCCCCCCTGTGGCTCGGCGCGCTCACCGGTCGCACGCCCCTGTCCCCGGGCGAGACCCGCCGCCTCGCCTCGGGCGCCCTGCGCTACTTCCTCGACCGGGGCGCGGTGGACGGCAACGGCCTGCTCACCCTCGGCTGGCGCGGCCCCGACGAGGCGTTCCTGCAGCACTATTCCGGCCCCGCCTCGCCGTACTGGGCGGCCAAGGCCTTCGTCGGTCTGCTGCTGCCCCCGGACCACGAGGTCTGGACGGCCGGGGAGGAACCGGGCCCGACGGAACGCGCCGACGCCGTCACCCCGGTCGGACCGCCCAACTGGCTTCTCCAGTCGACGAGTTCGGACGGCCTGGTCCGCCTCCACAACCATGGCAGCGAGGACGTCCGCTACGACCCCTACTACACGCGGCTCGCCTACTCGACGGTGACGGAGCCCTCGCCGTCGTACGACAACAGCGTGATCGTCGGTTCGGACGCGAGCCGTACGGGGATCGAGCCGCTCGGCGTCGGGGAGGGCTGGGCGGCGTCACGGCACACCGTGTCGGAGGGCATCGGGGTCGCCGGCCTCGTGGTCGCGCGGGGTGCCGTGGAGGTGCGGGCCCATCTGGTGGCGGGCGCGGCTCCCGGGACGCCGGTACGGGTCACGGGCTGGGCCGTGCGGGACGGCGCGCGCTCGGAAGTCCTCCCCGTGCACGGCCTGTCGGGAACGGGGCACGGTGTCACCGGGGACGACGCCTCCCTCTTCGTCGCCCTCGTCCGCCTGACCGCCGAGCCGGAACCCCTCCCGCTGACGGAGCTGGTGTCCGTGCGGGTGACGGCGGCGGAGGGCGGCGCCCCGGGAGCTTTCGACATGACGGTGAGCTGGTCCGAGGGGGACACGGCGAGCTTCCGGTTCGACGGTTCCGCCGGTTCGGGCGACCGGGAAGGTACGTCCTCGGGGCCGTCGGTGGTGGCCCGGTAGCCGCTCGTGGGAGAGGGGCCCTGAGCGGCGCCGACGCCGTCGGCATTGCCTAGAGTTCGGGGTGAGGCGGAAACGGATCCGCCGGGGGAGGGGGAGCGTGTCATGAGTGGGGCGGACCAGGACCGGACCGGCGGGCGCCCGGTCGATGCGGAGCAGATGATCGCGGAGGCCCGGAAGGCCTTCTTCGTGATGTTCGGATTCCTCGTGATCGTCTGGCTGGTACAGCTGGCCAACTACGCCGACGGCTACGCCCTCTCGCGAGACTACGGGGTGGTGTCCGGCGACTTCGGTACGTTGCCCGGCATCCTCAGTGCGCCCTTCCTGCACTGGAGTTGGGCGCACATCGAGAGCAACTCCGGACCACTGTTCGTCTTCGGATTCCTCGCCGCCTACCGGGGTGTGGTCCGCTTTCTCGGGCTGAGTCTGCTCGTGGCGGTGAGCAGCGGGCTCGTGGTGTGGTTCTTCGAACGAGGCAGCGTGGACACGGTGGGTGCCAGCGGTCTGATCTTCGGCTACTTCGGCTACGTCGTGGTCCGCGGGATCTTCGACCGGCACCTGATCGACACGCTGATCGGCGTCGTCATGGCGGCCTCCTTCGCCTACCTGCTCACCGTCGCCGTGCCCGGGACGCCGGGGGTGAGCTGGCTCGGACACCTCGGAGGGCTGATCGGCGGCCTGGTCGGCGCCTGGCTCTTCCGAGACCGGCGCTCACGGACCCTCCCGGCCGCTCGCTCCGACGCTGGCAAGGGGGGCACCCCTCCCCGCGCCCCAGGAGCAGCCGCCGACAACCCGCGCGCGGACCTGCACAAGGAACTGGGCGATCTGGGGCTGCTCTAGCGGGGCGGCCGCCATCGACGCCCCGCTGGGTCAGGGGGTGCACACCGAAGGCCATGGACCGTGATCGGTCCATGGCCTTCGTGCTGCCGCGTCATGTCGGTCCGGTGGACCACGACGGCGTGCACAGGGGCGCGCAAACGCACCGTGCTCCTCACCTTCACCACTCTGCATCCCTTTCACCACCTGGCTCCGTCCCAAGCTTCTTCAAGCTCCTCCGTCACTCTTCCGGAACCGTAACCGCCCTCGCAACAATGGGCGTTCATGCCGTCGCTGCACGTAGCGGTGGCCGTGTTTGCTCCGCGCAGGGGGAAAGCTGCGGGCAGACGCCATGCAAGAGGGCGACCCGAGGGCCGTCGAGGCAAGAAGCGGCTACGAGCCGCTGGGGGGCAACAAGACCATGTCCGATCACGGGACCGCCGCCACTGAGTTCCGGGTCTCAGCGGTGAGTGACTCAACAGGCCCTGCGCAGAGCAAGGGAAGCCGCCGCCGGGGCAGACCCGACACGGGTGGGCGCCGTGTGCACGGCGCCCACCGGCGACGCCTGGTCTCGCAGGGAGCGGCCACGCTTTTGGAGACAGCCGTCATTCTGCCCGCTCGCAACGAGGAGGCCGGCGTACTGCTGGCACTGGAATCACTGGCCGCGCAAAGCACACCACCGGACCTGATCATCGTCGTGGTCAACAACTCGTCCGACCGGACCGAGGAAATCGCCCGCGAGTTCGCCGAGCGCCCCGGAGTGCCGCGCACCGTCGTCTTCGATCTGCCGGACAACCCGCACAAGAAGGCGGGCGCCCTCAACCACGGCATCAGCTGGCTGCACCGTGCGTCGGGCGGACTCGCCGCGGCGGCGAAGTACCTGCTGGTCATGGACGCGGACACCAGCCTGCACCCGAAGTTCCTGGAACGGGCACGCAACGTCATGGCCTCCGACCGGCGCGTCGGCGGACTCAGCGCCACCTGCCTGGGCCGCACCGGGCTGTGGAAGAACCTCTGGCAGCGCTACCTGCTCGGAATGCAGATCATGGAGTACGGCCGCTACGCACGAGGCCGCTACCGCTTCGGGATCCACAGCATGTCGGGCGCCGGCTCCTTCTACCGCACCGAAGCGCTGTTGAGCATTCTGCGCTGGCGCGGCGAGGTGTTCTGGGAGGACCACGCCAACCTCGTGGAGGACTACGAGACGACGCTCGCGCTGAAGGAAGCGGGCTGGAAGGTGACGGCCAACCAGCACTGCATCGCCTACACCGACCTCATGCCCACCCTGCGCGAGCTGATCGGCCAGCGGGAGCGCTGGGGGCGCGGGACCGTCGACACCCTGCGCCGCCGCGGCTGGACCAAGTACACCTGGTTCTCCATCACCAACATGGTGCTCGGCTTCGCCGGGTTCATCTACACGCTGTGCTGGCTGGCCACTTGGACCGGCGTGATCGCGAGCACGGGCTTCGCCCTGGATCCGGCCTGGCTGTGTCTGGTCGCCTTCTGGATCGTCTACGCCGCCTTCCGCACCCGGCACCTCGGCTGGAAGGGAGTCCTGGTCGACGTACTGATGCTGCCGGGACTCGTGTTCTCCATCGTGCGCGCCTACTGGTTCCTCTCCTCGGTCGTGAAGTCGTACGCCACGCGCGTCTCCGCCTGGAAGTGACCTCGGCCGTCACGCGGCACGAACTCACCGATCCACCCGACCCACTTGACCCCAACCGAACTGCCTGAACCACCAGATCCGATGTGGCCGGAAGGCCACCGAGAGGAAATTGATCGTGAACTACCTCAGCGGTACCGGAGTCGGAATCATCGCCGGGAGCGCGTCCCTCGCGGCCACCGGGGCCTCTTCCACCGCTCACCTGATCATCGCGGCGAGTCTGACCCTGGTCCTGGGCGGATTGACGACCTACGGAGCGGCGGCCCGCCGTCGCCGGCGCGATGCCAGCGCGGCCGGCAACTGAGCAACTCACCCGTGCTACTGGTGGAGGGGCGGACCATCAGCGGTCCGTCCCTCCACCCCACCATCCCGGTCGTGGAGAACGGCGGTGCCGCGCGGCTACCTCGTGAGGGCTGCTCCCGCTGCGACGAGGAGAGCGGCGGTTTCGGAGTGGGGGCCGTTGTTCGCCCAGTCCAAAGGGGACCAGCCCGTGCCGTGATCTTCACGAAGATTCGGATCGGCGCCGTGCGCCAGCAGTTCGCGCACTGTCTCGGTGTGCCCCCAGCATGCGGCCGCGCACAACGCCGTGCCCTCCGCGCCGATGCCGCTGCTTTCGGTGTCAGGGGAGGCTCCGGCCGCCAGGAGCAGGCGGGCGATCTCGGCCCTACCGTTCACGGATGCCTCGTAGAGAGGGGTGGTCCCCTCGCTGTTCCCTCGCTCCGGGTCGGTTCCCGCGCGCAGCAGCGCGGTCACGCGGGCGGTGTCACCCCGCAGAATCGCACTGAAGAGATGCCGGGAGAGCTTCTTTTGCCGCCGCTGGTTCATGGCTGCCGAGGTTAGCGACCGGGTGCGCGGCGAGGCCACTCACGCCGGGGCCACGCCTGGACGGTCGACGGCGGAGATTTAGACGCCCAGGACGGACGAGCCACGGGTCGCACATTGGCCTGGGATCTCGGCGCGGCGTCCTGGGAGACTGCACTCCAGTGCCGCGCTTCGAGGAGATGTCATGCAGGTAGCAGTGGTCACCTTCGACGGGTTCAACGAGCTCGACAGCTTCATCGCCTCCGCCCTGATCAACCGGTGCCGAAAGGACGGCTTGGAGGCCTTCATCACGACACCGACGCCGGTGGTCACGTCCATGAACGGCGTCGAGGTCACCGGGCAGCGCCCGATGGAGTTCGTGACCGAGGCCGATGTCGTGCTGATCGGTAGCGGGGTGAAGGCGCGAGAGGTGGTGGCCGACGACCGGCTGATCTCCCGACTGCCGCTCGACCCCTCGCGACAGCTGATCGGTGCGCAGTGCTCCGGCGCGCTGGTGCTCGCCCGGCTCGGGCTGCTGGATGGCATGCCCGCCTGCACGGACATCAAGAGCCGGCCCTTCGTGGAAGCCCGCAACGTCACCGTGCTGGACGCGCCGTTCCACGCCGAGGGGAACATCGCCACGGCGGGCGGCTGCCTGGCATCGCAGTATCTCGCGACGTGGGTGATCACCCGAATGCTGGGAGAGGACCCCGCGCGGGACGTGATCGGCTATGTGGCTCCGGTCGGCGAGAACCAGGAGACTGTTGAGCGTGCCCTGCGTGCCGTCCACGCGGGCGAGGCCGCACGGCACTGACGGCGCGCGCATCCCCCTTCAGGGCCGACTCGACCTCGGAGACGCCCTGGGCCATGTGAAGGCCGTCGACCGACGAGCGGTCCTACCAGGTCCGCCACTCGTCCGTGAGCTCGTACCGGCCGAGTCCGTGGCGGGCGGTCAGTGCCAGTTCATCGGGGAACAGGTCGCCCAGGCAGGCGCACTCGGGATCCAAGGTGCCTGCGGAAGCTCTTCCGCTTCCTCGACCATGCCCTGACGCCAGCTCGTAGTCGGTTTCTCAGCCGTGGGTGGGACCGTACAGGCGAGGACTGACAATGACCTGGGCCGCAGAAGATGCGCTTGTCGGACCATCTGTCGAATTCAATTCGGCGGAATGGGAAGAGTGGCGGTCATGGATGAACTTGATTCGGCGATCGTGGAGCACCTTCAGCGGGATGCGCGCCAGACCAACCGGGAACTGGCCCGCACGCTCGGTATCGCCCCGTCGACCTGCCTGGAGCGCGTGCGGGCGCTGCGCAATCGCGGCGTGATCACCGGCTATCACGCGGCCGTCGACCTGTGCGCCCTCGACCGCCCTGTCCAGGCCCTGCTGTCCGTCCAGGTGCGGCCGCTGAGCCGCGAGGTCGTCGAGGGCTTCAAGCAGTACGCCACCGGTCTCCCCGAAGTCCTGTCGGTCTTCGTGGTCGCGGGCAGTGAGGACTTCCTCGTCCATGTCGCCGTCCCGGACGTCGACCGACTGCACTCCTTCCTGCTGGACCGCTTCGGCGGGAGACCCGAGATCGTCAACTACCGCAGCTCGGTGATCTATCAGCATCTGAGCAACCCGGTGACCAGCCCGCTCGGACCCGCCGGCCCGCGGTGAGAGGCGCGGGTCAGGCCTGGTCCGCGTCCTCGGCGCGGGGCCAGTTCTCCAGGGCCACGTGCAGTGCGTCCAGCGCGTGCCTCCACGACGTCTCCACGGAGCGCGGGGCGCCGAATCCGCCGATCGCCTCAAGGTTGCAGTAGCCGTGGAAGGTGCTGCGCAACAGGCGTACGGCGTCGGTCAGATCGGGCTCGGACAGCCCGTAGGCGCGGAGCATGCCGTACGTGACCTCGGCGGTGCGGCTGTAGGTCGTCGTCCCGGCGACGAGGGACGGGTCGAGCTGTGTGTGGGTGGCCCGGTAGCGACCGGGCCGATCCAGCGCGTACGACCGATAGGCGTCGGCGAAGGCGACGAGCGCGTCCTTGCCGGCGCGTCCGGCGACGGCTCCGGCGATCCGGTCGATCATCTCCCCGGACGCGAGCAGCGCGATGCGCTCGCGCAGCTCCCGCACGTTCTTCACATGCGCGTACATGCTCGCGTCCTTGACCCCGAACTGCCGGGCCAGGGCCGCCACGGTGACGTTCTCGAAGCCGATCTCGTCCGCGAGATCGGCCGCGGCCAGCACGACCCGCTCGGTCGTGAGCCCGGCACGAGCCATGAGGACCACCTTTTCGCCACAGAATATTTCCTAGGGAACCCAGGCAGAACCCTAGTCCCGGCGGACCCTCAACTCCATGGAAGTCCTGACGCAACGGACATCCGGAATGCCAACAGGCCTTTAGGTAAGGGCAGTTGACCGATCCAGGTCGCCCCGCGAACACGAGGGCGCCGCCCGCCGTTCATGCTCCGCGTCGAATGTCCTCATGACGCGCCCGCAGGGGCGGGGCGGGACTCAGGAGGCGGTCATGGGGCACACGCACGGACACGGGCACGGGCATCACCATCACCACGAGCACGGCCATGAGGACACGGGCGCCCCGCTGCCCGCCGCCTTCGACACCTCCGTGCCCGACGAGGCACTCACCCCCGAGCAGCAGTCGCGCCGCTCCCTGCTGCGCCGCGCGGGACTGCTCGGCGCGGGCCTTGCCGCCGGCAGCGTCCTCGCCGGGGCCGCCACTCCCGCGTACGCCTCCACGGGCGGCCGGCGGAGAGACGGCTTCCTGTGGCTGGCCGGTGACCACCACATCCACACCCAGTACAGCAGCGACGGCAAGTACCGCGTCCGCGACCAGGTCCGGCAGGGTGCCGCGCACGGCCTGGACTGGATGGTCATCACCGACCACGGCAGCGTGACGCACGCCAAGATCGGTGTGGACAAGGTCAACCCGGACATCCGGGAGGCCCGGGACGCCTACGAGGACACGCTCGTCTTCCAGGGACTGGAGTGGAACATCCCGGCCGCCGAACACGGCACCGTGTTCGTCCACCCGGGCCGCAACGAGGTCGCGGTCCTCAAGCAGTTCGAGACCGACTACGACGGCAGCGTCAAGAACGCCTCCGACTCGACGCCCGCCAATGAGGCGCTCGCCATCGCGGGCCTCAACTTCCTTTCCGAGCAGGTCCAGCGGCGCCGCGTCAAGGACATCCTGATGCTGGCCAACCACCCCGCCCGCAAGGGCCTCGACTCCCCGCACGAGATCCGCGCCTGGCGCGACGCGACCCCCGCGTCCCATCAGATCGCCGTCGGCTTCGAGGGCGCGCCGGGTCACCAGGGCGGCGGCATCGAGAAGACGTACGGCATGGGTGTCGCGCGCGGTCTGTACGACAACAGCCCGAGCGCCAACTCCTTCGCCGGTTACGCGCTGGAGAGCTACCGGACCTGGGGCGGCTTCGACTGGATGACCGCCACCGTCGGCGGCCTGTGGGACAGCCTCCTCGCCGAGGGCAAGCCCTGGTGGATCACCGCCAACTCCGACTCCCACCAGGTCTACACGGACACCGCCGTACGCGGCGGACCGGACAGCGACTTCGACGCCAACGGCCGGCACACCGACCCGGTCTACGGCGGCAAGATCGACCTCACGCAGGGTGACTACTGGCCCGGCCAGTACAGCCGTACGCACGTCGGCTCCGACGGGTTCTCGTACGGCGCCGTGATGGACGGCATCCGCGCCGGCCGGGTGTGGGTCGACCACGGACAGCTCCTCAGCGGTCTCGACGCCCGGGTCTCGGGTGGCGGACGCTGGGCGACCCTCGGCGGCGCGCTGCACGTACGCAAGGGCACCCGGGTCACGCTCACCGTCGACCTGGGACTGGCCGGCGGGCCCAACTGGGCCGGCTTCGTTCCGAAGTTGGCGCGCGTCGACGTCATCCAGGGCGATGTGACGGGCGCGGCCGCGGACCGGGACACGCTCACCGCTCCGACCGCGCGGGTCGCCAAGTCCTACGAGGTGAACAAGTCGGCCGGTACGGTCCGCCTCACCTACGACCTCGGCGCCGTCGACCGCCCCGTGTACGTCCGTCTGCGCGGCACCGACGGCAACCGTTCCGCCGTCGGCCTGATGGGCGCGGCGGTCGACCCGGCGGGTCCGGCCGTGGACGTCCTCGGCGACGCCGACCCGTGGAAGGACCTGTGGTTCTACTCCAACCCGGTGTGGGTCCTCCCGTCGTGAACGAGTGGTACGTCGTCGGAGTCGACACCGGTCAAACGGGAGCCCTGCGGGAGGCCGACCACCTGCTGCGTGCGCTCGCTGTCGAACTCGGCCTGACGGAACACGTGTTGGGCTGCACGCATCACGTACGGGACGGACGGCGGCCGCACATGGCGCTGTCCTTCGCCGTGCCGTCGGAGCGTGCGGCCCGCGCGATCTGGCACCGGCTCACGGAGAACGGGTCCGGCGGGGGCGGCATCGGCGCCGTCCTCGGTGCCGGTGCCGGTGCCAGTGCCGGTGAAGACGAGGGCGACGGTGAGGGTGAAGGCAGCGGGGTGGGGGCCGGCCCCGGGGCACTCCTGGGTGTCGCCTTCGGCGGTGAGCTGCACGGACCCGCCGACCTCGCGGCCGGAGCCGCGCACGCCGCCGCCGAGCACACGGCGCGCACGGCCGGCCGCGCCGTCCTGTACCCGGGGGCCGACGCCGTCACCGGCGTCCTGACCGTGGCACGACTGCTGGAAGTCTCCGCGGTGGAACAGGTCGCCGTAATCGGCGCTCCCGACGGTGCGGATCCGGAGGGAAAGTTGGTCACCCGCGACCACGTACGTCCGGAGTGGCGCGACGGCCACCTGGTCCTCACGGTGATGCCGGCCGCGGGCGGCACCCTGGTTCCCTTCGAGGTGCCGGACCCGACACCCTGCTGCGCCGACCACTGAGCCCGTCGGGCGCGACGCAGGAAACGAGCGCGGCCGGACGGCTGAGGAGCCGACCGGCCGCGCTAGGTAGGTGGGTGGTCAGTCCCGGATCTCCGAGAAGACGAACGAGAACTCCGCCGGCGCGGCCCTCAGTTGGTACTGGGGAAGCGCGCCGGGACCGCACGACTGCGAACCGATGCCCTGCTGGCCGTGGTCGAGGTTCACCCAGACCGTGTCACCGGGGCGCAGATCCGGCAGATGGTCCGCGGCGTCCAGTTGCTCGGTCGTCCAGCGGCGCGCGGTGAACCAGAAGGCCGGGTCGCCCTCGATCCGCAGGCCGCCGATCTCGGCCCAGCGGACGTCGGGCCGGGCGCCGTTCTCCTGCGGACGCACGTACGGCGTCTGCATCGCGTCCACCGCCGACTCCCAACGGCCGATCATGCAGGCCGACTTGGTGTCCGGGTATCCCTCGCCGGGACCGCCGCCGAACCAGGTCACCCGGTCCCCGGAACCCCGGAGCCCGAGCCGGACGCCGAGCCGGGGCAACGGCAGCCTCCACTGGCCCTCCGGCGCCACGGACACGGTCAGCCGCAGCCGCGTACCGTCGGAGGTCCACCGGTACACCGTGCGCAGGCCGACTTCCCGGGCCGCGGGTGCCACCCGGGTGCGTACGGTCAGGGCGTCGTCGCCCGGCTCCACCCCGTCCAGACGGTGCCGCATCCGGTGCAGGCCCAGCGTGCGCCAGAGCGGGTCGAAGCGGGCGTCCGGCTGCCAGTGCGCGCCGTTGTCGTTGTCGGTCGGAGCGCGCCACACGTCGAGGCGCGGGCCGGTGACCTCGACCCCGCCGACGGTCAGCAGCGCACCGGTGCGGGCGTCGAAGGTGCCCGGCCCGAGGGTGATCACCCGCTCGCTCCGCACCGGACCGCCGGACGGCGTGAGGCGCGGCAACGCCGCTTCAGTGACAGGTAGTTGGGTCCATGCGACGACATGGCCGCGCGGCCCCCACGCCGTCTCCTCGGCGAGCACCGCCCGGACCGTCCACTGCGTCTCGGCGCCCCGGGGATCCGCGGGCGGCGTCGGCAGTTTGATGTCGGCCGACTCGCCCGGTGCCAGCGCGGGCACCGGGAGCGGACCCGACTCGACCGTCTCGCCGTCGACTTGGTACGACCACTCGAAGGCCAGGGCGGAAAGGTCCGCGAAGTCGTACCCGTTGGTGACGCGCACGGTACCGTCCGAGCCCGAGATCGGTTCCCGGTCCCGTTCGGACGGGAGGAACGAGCCCCCGCCGTCGATGCGTACGGGCTCGATCACCTTCTTGTACTCGACGAGCCCGGGGGACGGCGTCCGGTCCGGGAAGAGAAGTCCGTCGCAGACGAAGTTCCCGTCGTGCAGTTCCTCGCCGAAGTCCCCGCCGTACGCGAACCCGTACCGCTCGTCCTTGATGCCGTGGTCGATCCACTCCCAGATGAAGCCGCCCTGGACGCGGTCGTACGAGGCGAAGAGGCGCTGGTAGTCCGCCAGCCCGCCGGGGCCGTTGCCCATGGCGTGTCCGTATTCGCAGAGGATGAAGGGAAGTTGACGTCGCCTCAGGCCGCCGCCGTCCAGGCGTCGGCCGATCCGTTCGACCTCGGCATGGTCGGCGTACATGCGCGAATAGACGTCCGTGTCACGGCAGTCGAGGTCGCCCTCGTAGTGGATGAGCCGTGAGCCGTCGCGCCCCCGGATCCAATCGGCCATGGCGGTGAGTCCGCGCCCGGTACCGGCCTCGTTGCCGAGGGACCAGACGACGACGGACGGATGGTTCTTGTCGCGTTCGACCATGCGCGCGGCCCGGTCGAGCAGCGCGGGTGTCCAGCGGAGGTCGTCGACGGGGTTGTCGCGCCAGGCCTGCTCGGTGAAACCGTGGGTCTCCAGGTCGCACTCGTCGATGACCCACAGGCCGTACTCGTCGCACAGGTCGAGGAAGGCGGGGTGCGGCGGGTAGTGCGAGGTGCGTACGGCGTTGATGTTGTGCCGCTTCATCAGCAGCACGTCCGCCAGCATGGTCTCAGGATCGAGGGCTCGGCCCTTCTCCGGATGCCATTCGTGCCGGTTGACGCCCTTGAAGAGGACCGCCCTGCCGTTGACCTTGATCAGACCGTCCTCGATCGCGACGGTGCGGAACCCGATGCGCAGCGGGACGCGCTCGCCCTCGGTGACCAGTTCGCCGTCGTACAGCCGGGGTGTCTCCGCGGTCCACGGCAGCACGGGCACCGTGACCGGCGCGCCGGTGACGACATCGATGTCCAGGGCGGGCACGAGGACCCGCCCGTCGACGTCGGAGTCGACGCGCAGGGTCCCCAGGCCTTGGTGATGGTCGTACGAGGCGTGCACGAAGAAGTCGAGCGCGCTGCCCGCCGGGCGGTGCAGCAGGGTCACGTCACGGAAGATGCCCGGCAGCCACCACTGGTCCTGGTCCTCCAGGTAGGAGCCCGCCGACCACTGGTGCACCCGGACCGCGAGCACGTTGCCGCCCGGCTTCAGCAGATGGCCCACGGCGAACTCGTGCGGCAGCCGCGAGCCCTTGAACTCGCCGAGGTCCGTGCCGTTCAGCCAGACCCGGGCGCAGGACTCGACCCCGTCGAAGCGCAGGACCGTGCCGCCGTCGGCCGGCCAGTCCGGAGGCAGGTCGAAGCGGCGCAGGTGGTCACCGGTCGGGTTCTCGGTCGGCACGCGCGGCGGGTCGACCGGGAACGGGTAGAGGTGGTTGGTGTAGATCGGTGAACCATGACCTTGCAGCACCCAGTGGCCGGGGACCTGCACCTCGGCCCAGCCCCCGGGCTCGTACCCCTCGGCCGCGAAGGAGTCGTCCTCGGTGTCGGCGGTGGGCGAGAGCCGGAAACTCCAACTGCCGTTCAGTGACAAGGACCTGGCGTCCGAGGCCGCGTACCAGGCGCGTGGTGGAAGGGTGCCGCTGCCGGGGGAGACGTCCTCGACGTAGTCGGTGGTGGCGGGAGAGGCCGGTAGTCCGGGAGAGGTGCGGAAAGACATGCGTCTCCTAGTTCAGCCCTTGATGCCGGTCTGCGCGATTCCCTGGACCAGCCAGCGCTGGAGGAAGAGGAACACGAACACCAGGGGCAGGATGGAAATGGCCGTGGCCATGAAGATCAGATGGAAGTTGACGGTCTGGTTCGTCATGTACGAGGACAGGGCGACCTGGACCGTCCAGGCGTCGGGGTTCTGGCCGATGACCAGCGGCCACAGGAAGGCGTTCCAGCCGCTGATGAACGTGATGGTCGCGATCGCGGCGAAGAAGTTCAGTGAGTTGGGCACGACGATGCGCCAGTACGCGCCCCAGTAGCCGAGCCCGTCCATGCGCGCCGCCTCCTCCAGCTCCTTCGGGAACCCCAAGAAGTACTGCCGGAAGAGGAAGCACGTGAAACCGCTGAAAAGCCCCGGAATGATCAGACCGCGAAGACTGTCCACCCAGCCGAGCGACGAGACGAGCACGAAGCTCGGCACGAAGGTCACGGCGGAGGGGACCATCAGGGTGACCAGCACCCCGTAGAAGACCTTGTTGGCGTGCCTGTACGGGATGCGCGCGAGGCCGTAGCCGGCGAGGGAGCAGACCAGCAGGGTGCCGAGGGTGTG
Source organism: Streptomyces sp. NPDC026500 (assembly GCF_055567635.1). Lineage (NCBI taxonomy): Bacteria > Bacillati > Actinomycetota > Actinomycetes > Kitasatosporales > Streptomycetaceae > Streptomyces > Streptomyces sp. NPDC026500. Next base: position 13,924 of record NZ_JBVHQB010000003.1, read on the forward strand.
CAGGACCCCGACGACGGCGGAGTTCCACAGGGAGCGTGCGAAGGGGACGGTGGGATCGTCGAACAGCTCGGTGATGTTGCCCCACTTGAGGTCGGTGGGGAAGAACTGCCAGTTCTCGCCGGTGATTTCGGCGTCGGTCGACAGGGCGTTGCGCACGAGCAGATAGAAGGGGACGAGGAACAGCAGACCGGCGACGCCGGTGGCGACGTACAGGCCGGTGCTGCCGAAGACTCCGCCCGGGTTCCGGCGGCGCTTTTGCGGCGCGGTGGCCTGGGGCTTCCGGCCTGGCATGACGGCGGTCACTCGGCTTCCTCCCCGCGTCCGAATCCCATGAACTTGCCCTGGAGCAGCGTCACCATGCAGATCAGCAGGGTGAGGATGACCGCGCCCGCGCTGCCCGCGCCGTAGTCCTGGGCCTGGCCCAGCGCCGTGTAGTACAGCTCGACGAGCGGGGGGCGGCCCCAGGTGGTCTTCGAGAGCAGGTTGAAGAACTCGTCGAAGGCCTGGTAGGCCGCCACGAGGAGCAGCAGGATCACGGCCGTCGAGGTGGCGCGCAACTGCGGCAGGGTGATGTGGCGGAAGGTCTGCCAGCCCGGCCTGGCACCGTCGATCGCGGCAGCCTCGTACAGCTCCGGCGGGATGTTCTGCAGGGCGGCCAGGAAGAGGATCATGTAGAAGCCGGCCTGGAGCCAGAGCCGGGCGCTCACGATGACCAGCCAGTACCAGGGCGGGTCGGGGTTGGCCAGCCAGGCGATGTTCTCGACCCCGAACCAGCCGAGGACGGTGTTCATCAGTCCGAAGCGGACCCCGCTGAAGATGGACATCTTCCAGATCAGCGAGGCGGCGACGTAGCTGCACGCGGTCGGCAGGAAGAACACCGACCGGAAGAACGCCCGCATGAACCGCAGACGGTTCACCAGCAGAGCGAGGCCGAGCGAGAGCGCCCAGGTGAGCGGCACGATGAACGCGGCGAACACGGTGAACGTCACCAGTGACCCGGTGAAGTTGCTGTTCTCCAGCATCTGCCGGTAGTTGTCGAAGCCGACGAACTTGTCGGGGGTGACCGTGAAGCGTGCCTCGAAGAAGCTCAGCCACAGGCTCCAGCCGATCGGCACGTACACGAAGACCAGCAGGCCGATGAGGAAGGGACCGGTGAAGAGCCAGAAGTTGAAGGTGCTGCCGCCCCGCAGCCCCCGCCGCGGCCGGGCCGCCTGGGCCTTGGCCGGGGCGGGGTGCGAGACACCGCGTGAGGTGGTGGTCGACATGTCGCAGCCCGTCCGTCGGTCTATCCGAAGAGCTTCTTGAGCTCGCGATTGACGGTCTGGTCGGCCTTGTCGAGCGCGGCCTCCGGGTCCCCGTTCTTGCGGACACAGTTGGCGAAGACGTCCTCAAGGGCGGTGATCATGGACTGGGTCCAGCCGATGTTGTCGAAGTGCCCGTAGTCACCGAAGAGTTTGACGCCCTCGGCGGGCAGGCCCGCCTTGAGCTTGGTGGCGGACGCGGCGAGCGAGGAGCGCGGCGGGATGTGGAACCCGTACGACAGCGACCAGTCCTCCTGGTACTTCTTCTGATCGATCCAGAGCCACTTCACGTACTCCTTGGCCAGGTCGACGTTCTTGCCCTTGGCGTTGACGAACATCGACCAGCCGCCGTTGTACACGGAGGGCTTGCCGGAGTCGGTGACCTTCGGGAAGGCGAAGACCCCGATGTCGTCGCCGAGTGCCTGCTGCATCTGCGGCATCGCCCACATCCCGCAGAACTGGATGGCGCACAGGCCCTGGTTGATCGCCGAGGGGTCCCAGTAGTCGGCCGGGGCGTCGAGGAGCAGATGGCCGCTGGTGAAGAGCCCCCGCATCTTCTTCAGACCCTCCTTGACCCCCTCGGTGTGGTAGGCGATCTGGTTCTTGGCGTCGAGGGTGTCGGCGCCCGCCGACCAGATCAGCGGGTTGATGACGGCGTGCAGGTCGTTGCCGATGAACAGGCCCTTGACCTTGCCGGTCGTCAACTTCGCCGCGGCCTCGATGAGTTCGTCGAGGGTGGTCGGCACCTTGACACCGGCCTTCTCCAGCAGGGAGGGCCGGTAGAAGAAGAACTGCGGGTCGTCGATCATCCGGACGCCGTATATCTTCCCGTCGACCGTGTGCGAGGCGATGTCGGCCGGGTTGAAGTCGTCCTTGACCGGATCGATGATGCTGCTCAGGTCCGCCACCTGGCCGCTCTTGACGAGCTGGATCTGCGGGTGGAACTCGAACAGATCGGGCGCGTTCTTGGTGAGCAGCGAGGCGAACAGCTTGCTCTCGAAGTCGCTGCCGGTGATCCACTGCGTGGTCACCTGGGCCTTGTCGTAGGCCTTCGCGTACTTCTTGATGGCCTGCTCGGTGCCCGCCTCCCCGTAGGCGTGGAAGTACTGGACCAACTCCTTGCCCGAACTTCCGCCCCCGGAACGCCCGTTGTTGCTGCCGCAAGCGGCCAGCGGCCCGAGGGCGGCGAGGCCGGCGGCGGCCCGCAGTACGGATCGACGGTCCCAGTTGCTGCTCAATGCCGACATGGTGACGTCCTTGTCTTGGATGCGGTCTGAGTGCGGCTGCGGCTCGAATTCGCGGTGCGGTGCGGGACGTTAACCTTCTGCTAAGGCTTCGGCAAGGGGTTGGACGAAGTCGGTGCGAAGCGTTGTAGGGGGTTCGGGATACCGGACATGCGGGGTCGCGGTCCCTCGGCGCGGCGGACCCGCGTCGGCTCAACTCACCTCGACGCGGACCTGCTTGGAGCAGGCCGCGTCGATGGCGTCGGTGCTGTCGTCACGCCGGAGGCGCGGTGCGGCTCCTCGTGGGGGTGGACCGCTTGGCCGGCCGCTGGCCGACCGACTGCAGTGCCCCTTCGAGGGCGAACGTGGCTGCGCCGAGGCAGACCGGGTCGGTCGGAATGGGCGAGAGGACGATCTCGGTGGCGGCGAGCGGACGCCGCAACGCGTGCCGGGCGACGGCCTCGCGCACCTCGCGCAGCAGCGGTTCCCCGAGTGTGGCCGCGACCCAGCTGCTCAGCACGACCACTTCCGGGTTGAGCAGGTTCACCAGGTCGGAGATCCCCGCGCCGAGGTAACGGGCGGTGTCGCGGACGACCTTGAGCGCCACCGGGTCCCGCGCGGCGACGCCCGCCGCGAGGGCGTCGATCGTGGCGGTCTGGTCCTCCGGGTGCAGCAGGGCGCTCCCGGGGCTCAACTCCCGCAGATTCAGCATGATTCCGGGTGCCCCGACGTACGTCTCCACACAGCCGTGGTTGCCGCAGTGGCACAGCCGGCCGTCCAGCACGAGGGTGGTGTGGCCCCACTCGCCGGCGCTGTTGCTGACGCCGCGGTGCAGTCCACCGCCGAGCACGAGACCGGCGCCCACGCCCGTACCCAGATTGACCACCACGGCGTCACCGCGTCCGCGGGCCGCGCCGAACCACAACTCGGCGACGGCACAGGCCCGTAGCGGGTTGTCGAGGTGCAGGGGGTAGGCGATCTGCTCCGCGAGCAGATCGAGCAACGGCACGTCGTGCCAGTCCCAGTTGGGCGCGTACTCCGCGATCCCGGTGTCGCGGTCGACCTGTCCGGGGACGCTGACGCCCACGCCCAGGACCCGGGCGCCTTCCACCCCGGCCTGCGCGACCACCGAGCCGACGGCGGCCGCGACGTGCCCGACGACCTGCTCCGGGCGGCTCTCACCGGGGCGCATGTCCTCGTCGGCGCGGGCGAGCACGTTCAGGGCCAGGTCGAACAGCTCGACACGGACGTACGTCTCCGCGATGTCGACGCCGATGAGGGCGCCCCCCGCCGCGTTGACCGCCACCAGCCCCCGCGGCCGGCCGCCCGCGGAGTCCTCGAACCCGACCTCGGTCAGCATCCTGAGGTCGAGCAGCTCGCCGACCAGCGTGGCGACCGTGGCCAGGCTGAGCCCGGTCGCCGCCGCCAACTCCTGCCGTGAGGTTGGGGATTCGGCGATGATCTGGCGCAGCACCTCGTAACGGTTCGCGGTGCGGATGTCTCGTGATGTACCGCGCTTCATGGTACTCCCCTCGCTTCCGCGCACCGGGGTACCGGGCACGTCGGCCGACCAGACCTTCGGGCCGGGATCCGGGGTGTCCCGGGGCGGCACGGCACCGGGCGCCTCCCTCGGGCCCCCGTGCCATGACGAGGCCCGTCGGCCCCGGCGCTGCGCAAGGCTATGGCCTGCCGGGGAATTTCGACAAGGGGTTAGGAAAGGGGGTGGAGGAAGTCCCCCACGAAGGCGTTCGTGAACGTGCCCGCCGGGTCGAGCTCGTCGACCAGCGCCCTGAACCCGGCCAGCCGCGGAGACCTTTCGCGCAGCACCGCCGGCGGCACGGTGAACACCTTGCCCCAGTGCGGCCGCGGCTCGAACGGCTCCAGCGCCCGCTCGACCCGCCGCACCACCGGCAGCACGGCCTCGGTGTCCTCGACCCAGGTGAAGTGCAGAGCCACGGTGTCCCGGCCGTACGCCGGACTCAGCCACTGGTCGTCGGCGGCCACGGTCCGCACCTCGCAGATCTGCAGCAGCGGCGCGATCGTCCCACGGATGGCGTCCAGGGCGTGCAGCGCGGCCAGGGCGTCCGAGCGCGCGAGCAGATACTCGGACTGCAACTCGGCCCCGCTGCTCGGGGTGAACTCGGCCCGGAAGTGCGGCAGTCGCTCGTGCCAGGGCCCCGGGACGCCCAGCTGCTCGGTGCAGTTGCGGGCGGGCATGCCCGGCACCGGGTGCATGGCCACGGTCGCGGGCGCCGCCCACGGGAAGTCGGGCAGCGGCTGGTCCGTGCGCCGCTTGAGCCACACCTGCCGGAAGCCGGGGTGCCCCCAGTCGGTGAACAGGCTCACGCTGTACGCCGAGGCCGCGACCTTCTCGAAGTCGAGCCCCTCCAACGGGAGTTCGGTGAACACATGCTGGCTCACCTCGAAGTCCGGCTCCAGGTCGAGGGTGAGCGCGGTGACCACACCGAGCGCTCCCAGCGAGGTCACGACGCCGCCGAAGCGCGCGTCGCCCCGGCCGATCGTCAGGGACGAGCCGTCCGCCGTGATCAGCTCGACCTCGCGCACGGCGGCGGCGAGCGACCCGTTCGTGACCCCGGACCCATGGGTGCCGGTGGCGACCGAGCCCGCCACGGAGATGTGCGGGAGGGAGGCCATGTTGTGCAGCGCGAACCCGTGCTCGTGCACCCGGCGGGCGAGTTCGGCGTACCGGACACCACCCGAGACCCGTACCGTACGGGCCGTCGTGTCGACGTCCATCGCGGGCGGCAGCGCGGTCAGCGACAGCAGGACGCCGTCCGCACCCGGTTCGGCGATCTCGTTGAACGAGTGCCCGCTGCCCAGCACCCGCACCCGGGAGCTGTCCGCGACGAGCGCGCGCAGCGCGTCGAGCGAGGAGGGCCGGTGCAGGTCCTTGGCCGCGTACGTGATGTTGCCGGCCCAGTTGGTCAGGGTCCGAGTCATCCTTGTCGTTTCTCCCCGGGAAGTCGCTGTACGTGGCCCGTGCGACGACCACCCGGGGAACGTACCTCGCCGGTCCGCCGAGGTGGCAGACCTGTCCCGTTGACCCTCTCACGTGGCGCGACCTACCGTAGAGAGCGGTTGCTGTCGTCGACGTCACCGAACCGGAAGGCCACCTCCTTGCCCGAGCGTCCTGTGGTGATGTCGTCCGAGCGTCCTGTGGCGATGTTCGCCATGACCGCCGAGAACGTGGCGCGGATCTTCCCTCCGGACGCACTCGCCCGGCTGCGCGAGCTCGTGGACATCGATCCCTCCTTGGCGGCAGGCGACTTCACCGATCCGCGGGTGCGCGCCCGTCTCGCCGACACCGAGATCCTGATCACCGGCTGGGGGTGCCCGGTACTCGACGCGGGCACGCTCGACGCGGCCCCGAAGCTGCGGGCCGTGCTGCACGCCGCCGGCTCCGTCAAGGGTTTCGCGACCCCGGCGGTGTGGGAGCGCGGGATCGTCGTGTCGTCGGCCGCCGCCGCGAACGCGTTGCCCGTCGCCGAGTACACGCTCGCCATGATCCTGCTCGCGGGCAAGGACGTCTTCGCCCACCGCGAACGCCTGCGCACCGAACGGACCTTCCCCTATGGAGAGATCCTCCCCGGCATCGGCAACTTCGGCCGCCGCGTCGGCATCGTGGGAGCCTCCCGCATCGGCAGGCGCCTCATCGAACTGCTCCGGCCCTTCGATCTGTCGGTGAGCCTCGCCGACCCCTACGTCGACGAGGCCGGGGCAGCCGCCCTCGGCGTCTCCCTACTGCCGCTCGACGCCCTGCTCGCCGACAGCGACATCGTCACGATCCATGCCCCGCAGACCCCGGAGACCCGGCATCTGATCGGCCGCCGCGAACTCGCCCTGATGCCGGCGGGCTCGGTCCTCGTCAACACCGCACGCGGCTCACTGGTCGATCACGACGCCCTCGTCGAGGCGCTGCGCGCGGAGCGGATCAGCGCGATCCTCGACGTCACGGACCCCGAGCCGCTCCCGGCCGACTCCCCGCTGCACGACCTCCCGAACGCCTTCGTCACCCCCCACCTGGCCGGCTCGCAGGGCAATGAGGTCGCCCGGCTCGGCTTCACCGTGCTGGACGAGGCCGAACGCCTGCTGTCGGGAGGGGAGCTTGCGTTCCGGATCGACCTGGAGGGCCTGGAACGGACCGCCTGAGCGGGGCCCCTGAGCGGGACCTTGAGGGCGCATGGGTGGGACCTTGAGCGGGGTGGTTGAGCGGGGTCTTGAGTGAGCCTCTGCGTGGGGTCCTTGAGCCGGGTGCTTGAGCGAGCGCCCGAGTGGGGCCTTTGAGCGGTCCCCTGACCGGGGCCCTTGAGCGAGCCGCCCAAGTAGGTGGCCTGCGCGGGAGGTCCGGACGGGTGGCCTGTTGGCCTGCACGGGCGGCCTGCACGGGCGGCCTGCGCGGATGGCCTGTACCGGTGGCCTGTGCGGGCCACCTCGCGGGCTCAGGCGCGCGGTCGACCACCCACGCCTTGCCCGGCAGCGACCTCACCCGGGGTTCACCCCGGGGCTCACCCGGCACGCTTCACACTGCGGGTCGTACGTCGTCGGCGGGAAGCCCCCGGCGGTCCGGCCGGGCGAAGAACGCTGCCGTCGTCGCCACGAACCGTTCCGGGTCGTCGAGCCACGGGAAGTGCCCGGCCCCGGGCTGGACGACCAGCTCGGCGTGCGGGAACAGCGCGGCGATCCCGGCCATCGCGGGAGGCGGGGAGTTCAGGTCGACCTCCCCGGCGAGCACCAGCACCGAAGACGCCAGGCGGGCGAGCGCCGCCCGGGTGGCGGCCGGTTCGAAGGCGCCGTCGGCGTAGCGGGCCGCGGCCTCGTGGTTCTTGTGCGCGTCCTCCGCGTCCCGGTGGGCCCACGCGGCCTCGTCCCAACGGCCGTACCAGAAAGGGGCGATGGCGCGGAACGCGTCGGCGTCCCCGTTTCCGGCGACGATCGCCTCCAGCGCCGCGAACGCCTCCGGGAACCACGGCTCGTCCCGGCGCAGCAGCGCCGTCGCCCGCCTGACCTCGGGAGCGATCTCGATCCCGACGGCGTGGACACTCGGGGTGATCAGCGCGAGCCGCGCGACGCGCTCCGGACGGCGCTGTGCGTAGAGCAGCGCCAGATTCGTCCCGGCGGAGTGCGCGAGCAGGTCCATCCGGTCGAGGCCGAGGTGCTCGCGCAGGGCCTCGACGTCGTCGACGAGCCGGTCGCAGCGGTACGAGGAGGGGTCCTCCGGGATCGCGGACCCGCCGGTCCCGCGCGGGTCCGCCATGATCAGCCGCCGGTGCGCGGACAGCCCGCCCAGATCCCCGAGGTACCCGCAGTCCTGCATCGGCCCGCCGGGCAGACACACCACCGGTGAGCCGTCCCCGAAGGTTTCGAAGGCCAGCTCGGTCCCGTCGTACGCGATGAAGGAAGGCATGGCCACGACTCTCGCAGCGGCGCCCGGACGGAGCAAACGAGATCCGGTGCTCCGGCGGGCGTCGCGCGGCGCGAGGGGACCCGGCACGGCCGATGTCCGAGCGGGGGCATACCGTGAGGAGTCGAACACGACAGACGAAGCAGATCGGGAGCGAGGAGAACGGGATGGGCAGCCGCACCGCGCTGGTCGAGGATCTGATGGAGCGGTTCCCGCACGTGCCGCGGGAAGCCGTCATCAAGGAGGACCTGCTCCGCGGGGGCGTGGCCTTCGACGCGTCCGCCCTCAGCGACAACGAGAGCGGCGAGGTCAAGCCGAAGTCGTACTTCATCTTCTCCTTCGACCACGGCACCCTGCCCGAGCTCGGCGAGGCCGCGCTCCGGCGCCCGCCCGAGGAGATCATCCTCACGGGTGGCCCGTACGACCTGCGGCGCACCGTCGTGTCCGTGCGCGTCAATCCCGCCTCGCCGTACCGCGTCGCCGCCGACGACGAGGGCGTCCTCGGGCTCTACCTCGACGGGAAGCGGATCTCCGACGTCGGGGTGCCGCCGATGCCCGAGTACTACCGGCACACCCTCTCGAACGGGAAGTCTGTGATGGAGGTGGCCCCGACGATCCAGTGGGGGTACCTCATCTACCTCACCGTCTTCCGCGTCTGCCAGTACTTCGGCGCCAAGGAGGAGTGCCAGTACTGCGACATCAACCACAACTGGCGCCAGCACAAGGCCGCCGGCCGCCCGTACACCGGCGTGAAGGACGTCGAGGAGGTCCTCGAGGCGCTGGAGATCATCGACCGCTACGACACCGCGAAGGCGTCGACGGCCTACACCCTCACGGGTGGCGCGATCACCAAGACGGTCGCCGGGCGCGACGAGGCCGACTTCTACGGGCACTACGCCAAGGCCATCGAGGAGCGGTTCCCGGGGCGGTGGATCGGCAAGGTGGTGGCCCAGGCGCTGCCGCGCGACGACGTGCAGCGGTTCAAGGACTACGGCGTGCAGATCTACCACCCCAACTACGAGGTGTGGGACCGCCGACTGTTCGAGCTGTACTGCCCCGGCAAGGAGCGCTACGTCGGCAGGGACGAGTGGCACAAGCGCATCCTCGACTCGGCCGGGATCTTCGGCGCGCGCAATGTGATCCCCAACTTCGTCGCGGGCGTGGAGATGGCCGAGCCCTTCGGCTTCACCACCGTCGACGAGGCCATCGCGTCGACGACCGAGGGGCTGCGCTTCTTCATGTCGCACGGCATCACGCCCCGCTTCACCACCTGGTGCCCCGAGCCGACCACGCCGCTGGGCAAGGCCAACCCGCACGGCGCGCCGCTGGAGTACCACATCCGTCTGCTGGAGGCCTACCGCGCCACGATGGACGACTTCGGTCTCAAGTCGCCGCCCGGATACGGCGAGCCCGGTCCCGGCCGGGCGGTCTTCTCCGTCAGCTCCTTCATGGACAGCCTTCCCGCGCAGGAGCCTGCCTCCCAGGTGTGACCAGCGCCCCAACGCGTACCCGCACGGCCCGGACGTCATCCGTACGTCCGGGCCGTACGCGTTTCACCGCGCCATTACAGCGCCCGTACCGCGTCGGTATCGCGCCCTGTACCGCGAGCAGCCCTGCCCGGGGAGTGGCAGGTCCTGTGAAAGTTGAAGCGAACGGCCCCTTCCGGTTCGCGTTCCGTACGACACTCGGGGCGACCGGAGCCGGTCGGTCCACCGGAGCCGGACGGGAAACCGGAGCCGGTCGGTCCAGTGGAGCCGGTCGTCCACCGGAGCCGGACGGTCCACCCCGTGATCGCGCCACCGCATGATGTGACTACGTCGCTTGTCAGTTGTGACGAAACCGTGAAAGGCTCTGGCCCGTTGTTGAAACCCCAACTCCAGCTGAAACAAGGCGAGTTGGGCGTTGTGTGACGTTGCACATGGAAGCAGTGGATGCAGGAGCCCCCCATGCCAGACCTGCCGACCCCCCAGGATGCCGCCGAGGCCGCACTGTTCTCGGAATGCTGGGACGCGGTCCTGTCGTACGCCGATCTGTGCACATCTGGCTCCGCCGCGGCCACGCAGTTGGCCACCGAGGCGTTCACCCATGGCATCCATGAGGCGCGCTCGGTCATGGCCCGCACGAAGAATACCGGCCGCAGAACCCCCCGGCTGCCCCGGATTCCCCTGCTGCTGAACTCGGTTCGGACCACCGCCGCCGCCTGGGAGGCGCACGGCCAGGGTCACCGGCTGGACCCCGACCTCAGACTCTGGCTCAACTCCGAGAAGGCCGCCCGCTACACGGGACCTCCGCTGCACCGCCCGATCGCGCTGCGGGGCTTGAGGGATCTTCAGGAACCCGACGCGGCACTGCTGTGGCTGGTCGAGGTGGAGGCGCTTCCGCTGCCCGCGGTGGCCCGGCGGCTAGGTCTCGACCCGGTGGCGGCGGCCGAGGAACTCGGCCAGGTGCGGACGCTGTTCAGGGACCGGTGCCATCGCAACCACCTCGACACGCCGATGGACGCGAACTGCCGCAGCTACTCCCGCCTTCTCGACGCGGTCACCCGCTCGCCGGGCGCCGAGACTCCCGAGGACCTCTCGCAGCATCTCTCCCGCTGCGTGGAGTGCGCGGAGGCCGCCGCCTGTCTGCGGCTGCACGGCGGCGGACTGCCCTCGGCGCTCGCGGGCGGGGTGATCGGCTGGGGCGGCCTCGCCTATCTGGAACGCAGACGCCGCGCCGCCGAAGCGGGGCTGGTGGGCGGGCGCACCGACGCGGCGGTCGACACCGGTATCGCCGAGGCCAAGGAGGCCGCGCCCAGGGTCGGCCGCACCGGACTGCTGGTCGCCGCCGTCATCGTCTCCGGCCTCGCGCTCACGGTCTCCCTGATGCCCTTCGGGGCCGGGAGCGACGGCGGCGTCGCCGCGCGCGGCGACTCTTCCGACCGTCAACCGGTGGCCGACCCGGGTGTGTCGTCCCCGCGGGCGACCACCCGTCCCGAGGGCGCGCTCGTCTCGCCCGAACCCGCGGAGCCCAGCGCCGACGCGGTCTCGAAACCCGACCCCGAACCGCAGGGCACGCCCTCGCGCTCGGCCCACACCCCCGGCAGCACTCCGGGCTCGAAGGACTCCACGAAACCCACGCACTCCACGAAGAGCCCCGCGTCCTGCGAGGTGAAGTACGACATCGTCGACCAGTGGACGGACGGCTTCCAGGCCACCGTCACCGTCACGTCCGCCGAAGCCCTCGACTCCTGGCAGATCGCCTGGACCTTCGACGACGGCCAACGGGTCACTCAGATGTGGGACGGCACAGTCGCCCAGAACGGCTCCCACGTGACCGCGACCGCCGCCGACTACAACAAGTCGGTCGCCGCGGGCGGTTCCTTCGCCGTCGGCTTCCTCGGCAGTTGGCACGACAGGAACGCGGCCCCGGACGCCTTCACCGTGAACGGCGGACGCTGTACGACCGCCCACTGACGACCTGCGCGAGCGCCGCGTCCGAAGTGGGCGTGCGACGAAGCTTACACGGTGCTCGCCGCGCAGGTGCCCGACCTCGCGGACGGTCGGCTGCGTCGGTGGCTGCGGGCAGCGGCGCAGCGTGACGGGCCGGTTCGTCGAGGACCGACCCGGGGACCCGTGGGCGGCGATGCCGCTGCCGGTCGGCGACGGTGTGCCGCGGCCGACCGGCAGAAGCGAACACGAGCAGCCCGGAGGAACCCGATGCGGACGACGGGATCCCCTACGTCGGCGACAGTTGGGCGCTCGGGGTGCGTTCAGGCGTGGGGGACCAGGTTCTCTTCCGTGCCGAGGTGGTCCATGCCGGTGTCGACGTACATCGTCGTCTCGCCGTCGGACCAGCGGACGACGAGGTCGTCGGTGCGGTGATCGCCGGTGAAACTGCCGGTGGTCATCACCGTGTTGTGGGTCCAGAGACCGTTGGGGTTCTGGACGCGTGCCTCGGTGCCCAGGGCGGAGACCGTGGTGCCGACGTAGTTGTCGAGTTCACCGTCCGACCACTGCACCATCAGGTCCCACTTCTGGTTGCCGGAGAACTCGCCGCTGGTGAGCAGTGTGGCTTTCTGCCAGGTGGAGTTGGGGTCCTTGAGCTTGTGCTCCTGTCCGAAGCTTCCCGCGCTCACGTTGGTGTAGAGCGTGAGTTCGCCGTCGGACCAGCGCACCATCAGGTCGGTGACGTAGGTGGAGGCGTTGAAGCGGCCCGCGGCGATCTGGGTGGCGTGCTGCCACGTCGGATTGGGGCCGATCATCCGGGTGCCGGCCCAGTTGAGCCCTTTGGCGCCGACGTCGCCGTAGAGCGTGACCTCACCGTCGGACCAGCGCACCATGAGGTCGAACTGGGTCGACCCGGTGAAGTCCCCCGCGGTGATGGTCTCCGCGTGGGTCCAGGTGGAGCTGGGAGCCAGCAACTGCCGTTCGGAGGTGAAGCGGCCGTTGGCGCCGTTGGTGTAGAGCGTCACCTCGCCGTCGGTCCATACCACGATCAGATCGCTGTGACCGGCGCCGTTGAAGTCGCCCGCGGCCATGAGCCTGGCGTGCTTCCAGGTCTCGCCATTGCCCATGGAGTAGGGCAGGGGCGGCTGGTGGTAAGCGCCATGGTCGGTGTGGCGGCCGTTCTGGGCGTCGTCGTAGAGCTGGAAGAACCGGTCGCCGTGCAGAGGGCTGTAGGTGATCCGGTTGTACAGCGGGTTGTCGGCGGGCACATCGGGGCCGCCTTTCAGGAAGCCACCCACATTGCCGATGATCTGGCCGGTGTCGCCCGAAGGGTCGAGCGAGGAGAACCACGGTCCACCGGAAACCCCGCCCCACATGCCGCCGCAGTCGATCTGCATCTGGTAGTAGGCCGGTAGCGGAGCCGTCGAGACGTCGGGGCAACGGAAGGCGCGGTCCTGCGGGTTGTGGCCGACCATCGGGTAGCCGATGACGGTCACCTTGTTGACGAACCCGGGCGTGCGAGCGAGGGTGTTGGCGCCTACGACGTCCTGGACCTCTCGGCCGTTGTCGGCCTTCAGGCTCCCGAAGGCGAAGTCCAGGTCGGAGTTGGGGCTTTTGTCCGAGGCGTACCGCGAGTCGCGGAACCACTCCTGAACCAGCCACATTCCGTACGGCTGGTCGGCTCCCGACTTGGTGTGGTCGTACTTGGGCACGAACACGGCCTTGTCGCCGACACAGTGCCCGGCGGTGAGGATGAGGTTGTGCCCCTTGCTGCGCACCACACTCGCCGTGCAGTAGTGGGCCTTCATGCCCTTGTCCGTGTTGAACAGCACGCCGACGGACTTGACGCCGTTGAAGTGTTCGCCGTCGATTCCGGCGGCGACGGACCGCTTCTTGCGCGGCGCCGTCCAGTCCCGTGGCTGGGCGATGCGGCCTGAGGGGTCGGTTGCCGAGGCCATGCGCTGGGGCGTCCAGAAACGGATGGCGTTCTGAACCGTCCAGTTGCCGTTGCCGTTGCCGTTGCCGTTGCTGGCCGGCGGCGGCGAGACGGACGTCGAGGACCCCGGCACGGTGTCGGTCTCGCCGGTGGGCGCCGGCGTGACCGTCGCGGGTCCGGTAGGTGCCGGAGTCGGTGTGGAGGCCTGGGCCACCGCGGCGTTTCCCAGCAGCAGCGCGGCACACAGGGCGGTGGCAGCCCCACGTCGTATTCGTAAGTAACGCAAGTACATCTACTCCAGGTAGGCACGCCGGACGGCATGGTGGGCGTCCGTGCGTGAGATTGACGGCCGTCACGAGAGCGAGGCCGGGTCTTCGCTTCCACGAAGTTCGATCCGCTGCTTCGGATTTCGAGTAGTGGTCGGCCCGCGGTGTCCGGCCGAGTCACGGACGACCGGCGGCCTCGGGCAGCGTCCGGCGCCGCGGCTCGCCCCGCGCCGGTCGCCGACGTTTTGGGCGTCGCAGGTTGACGGCGAACGTCGGCGCCGTGGACGGGGACCATCACGGGGCCGCCACCCGCGCGTTACGGCAGCCGAGGTGAGCCCATCTGGACGACGACCCCGCAGACCGCCGGGCGCAGATGTCGGCCGTGTGCGTCGGTCATCTCGATCGAGGCGCCGTAGTCGTCGCGAGCGGGGTGTGGTGGCCGCACATCGATGCCGGCGTCGTCGTCGGCCGGCAGGAAGCAGCTCCCGTGCGGGGAGGCGGACGTCTCGTAGAAGAGCGGGAATTCGATCCCGTGGCCGGGGTTCAGCACGTGCCGAACCCGCGTGGTCGCCTTCGGTTTCGACGAGACCGATGGCCCCTTCCCCGCGTGGACCTCGACATCCGGGTAGCCGTCGAAGGCGCAGGGCGTGGTGCCGGTGTTGATCGCGCTCAACAGGGCCGCGGGCGCGCTTCTCGGATTTCCGGCCAGACGCGTCAGTTTCCACCGCAGCTGCTGGGTTCCGCATCCGGCAGCCCGGTCTCCGCCTGCCGAGGCGGACGCGGTCGTCTGTGACGGTTCGGTGGTCGGCCGTGTGGCCCCGCGGTCGGCAGTACCACAGGCTGCAGCAGCCAGAACCACGGTCAGACTGATCGCTGAGACTGCCGCGGTCCGCCGTGCCATGAGAACTTCCCCCTGGCGAAGCCGTCCCTGCGAAGGCCGGGTGCCCCCACTCCTGCTTCCCCGACAGGGAGATGCGAGCGCGACCGAGCGGGTTCCCGCGGATGCTGATCAGTAAATCGATGGCGTCGTGGCTCGCGCACCTCTAGAGTCGGAGCCGTTCGAGCGGCTACCTCGGGTTGCCGCGGGTGATTCGGCTTGTTCGGGAGGTGTGACCGATGGCTGTCGTTGAGATGGGCGCTGCCCGCATCCGGAAGTTCATCAAGTCCACTTCCGTGGCCTCCGGCTGACCTCTTTCTCCTCCCGCGCGACGCGCGGTGCCGGGGCCACCCTTGTGAAGGGTCACCCCTTGTCTTTCTCTTCTCTCCCGGGTTCGTCCTCGTCCTCCGCGCATCCCCTCGTGCCGTACGGCTGGGATGCGGACTGGGAGGCCGAGTTCGCCCGCCATGCCGAGCAGGGTCTCCTGCCCGGCCGTGTCGTACGGGTCGACCGAGGCATGTGCGATGTCGTCACCCCCGTCGGTACCGTCCGTGCCGACACCGAGTTCGTCGTTCCTCGTGACCCGATGAAGGTCGTGTGCACGGGGGACTGGGTCGCGGTCGACCCTGAAGGCAGCGACCCGCGGTACGTACGGACGCTGCTGCCCCGCCGTACCGCCTTTGTGCGCTCGACCTCATCGAAGCGTTCCGAGGGCCAAGTGTTGGCCACCAACATCGATTACGCCGTCATCTGTGTGTCGCTCGCGGTCGAACTGGACCTCGGGCGGATCGAGCGGTTCCTCGCGCTTGCGATGTCCTGTTCGACGGGTGAGGCACTGCTGCACGAGTCGGCACTCTCCTGGGAGTCCGGCGCACAACCCGTGGTCGTCCTCACCAAGGCCGACCTGGTTCCGGAGGCGGCGACCCTCGGGCACCTCGTCCAGGACGTGGAGACCTCCGCGCCCGGCGTTCCCGTGCTCGCCGTCAGCTCCGCGACGGGGGCGGGGCTCGACATCCTCGAAGCGGTGCTCGCCGGTGGTACGGCCGTTCTGCTCGGGCAGTCCGGCGCGGGCAAGTCGACCCTGGCCAACGTGTTGCTGGGCGAGGACGTCATGGACGTACAGGCCATCCGCGACATGGACGGCAAGGGGCGGCACACCACGACGACCCGCAACCTCCTCGCGATGCCGGGCGGTGGTGTCCTCATCGACACCCCGGGGCTGCGCGGAGTCGGACTCTGGGACGCCGCGAGCGGGGTCGGGCAGGTGTTCTCCGAGATCGAGGAGTTCGCCGCGGACTGCCGCTTCCAGGACTGCGCCCATGTCGCCGAGCCCGGGTGCGCGGTGCTGGCGGCCGTCGACTCCGGCGAACTTCCGGACCGACGGCTGGAGAGCTACCGCAAGCTGCTCCGCGAGAACCAGCGGATCGTCGCCAAGACGGACGCGCGCGTCCGCGCCGAGATCCGCCGCGACTGGAAGCGGAAGGGGGCGGAGGGCCGCGCCGCGATGGAGGCCAAGCGCGGGCGCTGGTAGCCGCCGACGGGGTGGAGCGCCGCGCACTCCCGACGGCCCTCCACCCCGGTCCGCCGGGTTGCCGGACCGTCCGGGTCGCCCGCCCGCCCCGCCTGCCCGGTCCGCCGGGCGCCGGACTGCCCCGGCCTCCCGGTCCGGCGGGTTGCGGGACTGCCCCGGCCTCCCGGTCCGGCGGGTTGCGGGACTGCCCTGGTCGCCCGGTCCGGCGGGTTGGCCGGACTGTCCCGGCCGTCGGGCCGTCGGGTCCCCGGACCGCCCCGGCAGCCCGGACCGCCCGGAGCGTCCGACCGCCCGACCGCCCGACCGGGCCGTAGCGCCGTGTCCGATTTCCGCCAGCTCTGTCGTGGGGCCCGGGCCACACTGGAAGGGTGGACGACGAGGACACCAGGTACGAGGACACCAGGTACGAGGCCGTGCGGAGCCGGGACGCCCGGTTCGACGGGGAGTTCTTCTTCGCCGTGCGGACGACGGGGATCTACTGCAGACCCAGCTGCCCCGCGGTGACGCCGAAGCGGCGGAACGTGCGGTTCTACCCGACGGCCGCCGCCGCGCAGGGCTCGGGCTTCCGGGCCTGCCGCAGATGCCGCCCGGACGCCGTCCCGGGCTCCGCGGCCTGGAACGTACGGGCCGATGTCGTCGGCCGCGCCATGCGTCTGATCGGTGACGGCGTGGTGGACCGCGAGGGCGTCGGAGGCCTCGCCACGCGCCTTGGGTACAGCGCCCGCCAGGTCCAGCGGCAGCTGACGGCGGAGGTCGGCGCGGGTCCCGTCGCGCTGGCCAGGGCCCAGCGGGCGCACACCGCGCGGATCCTGCTCCAGACCACAGAACTCCCCATCACCCAGATCGCGTTCGCCGCAGGGTTCGCCAGCGTGCGCCAGTTCAACGACACGATCCGCACGGTCTACGCGTCGACACCGAGCGAGCTGCGTGCCGCGGCGCCGCGCACCGGCCCCGCCGCCCCGGGCGCGGCCGGCCCCACCGCGGGTGTCCCGCTCCGGCTCGCCTACCGGGGGCCCTACCAGTCCACCGCCGTCTTCGATCTGCTGGCGGCCGAGGCCGTCCCGGGTGTCGAGGCCGTCGGCGGCAGCCGTGGCGGCCGTACGTACCGGCGCACGCTCCGGCTGCCGTACGGCACGGGAATCGTGGCCGTCGAAGAGCGGCCGGCCACAGGCGCGGGCCGCCCCCGCTCCAGCGGGACGAGCAGCACCGCGCGAGCACCGGGCCCCACCGACGCCGCCCACCCCGGCGGCTGGCTCGACGCCCGGCTGCACCTCACCGATCTCCGGGACCTCACCACCGCCGTACAGCGGCTGAGGCGGCTGTTCGACCTCGACGCCGATCCGTACGCCGTCGACGAGCGGCTGGGAGCGGACGCGCGGCTGGGTCCGCTGGTCGCGGCGCGGCCTGGCCTGCGGTCGCCGGGCGCCGCCGATCCCGACGAACTGGCGGTGCGCGCGCTGGTCGGGGAGGCGGAGGCAGAGCGACTGGTGCTGCGGTACGGGAAGGCGCTGGACGCCCCGTACGACACGCTCACGCATCTCTTCCCCGAGGCCGCCGTGCTCGCGGAGGCGGAGCCGGACGGCCCGCTCGGCGCGCTGACCGCCGCCCTCGCCGACGGCACCCTGCGTCTCGACCCGGGCGCCGACCGCGAAGAGGCGCGAGCGGTGCTGCTCGCTCTGCCCGGCGTCGACGAGGGCACCGCCGCCGTCATCCGCACCCGGGCCCTCGGCGACCCGGACGTGGCACCGCCGGGCGCCAACGCCCCGGACACCTGGCGCCCGTGGCGCTCGTACGCCGTCCGACATCTGAGGGTGGCAGGGGAGTTGTAGCGGAACGGCGCGAGCCGGGCGGCGGGTTCACGGGGTGTCGGGCAGGTCCCCCTGAACCATCGCGTGCAGATGCTGGTCGTGCCGGCCGTCCTCGTGCAGCAGGGCGCCACGCATGGTGCCCTCCAGGGTGAACCCGGTCCTGGCCGCCACCCGGCAGGACGCCGGGTTCGCCACCGAGTGGCACAGCCGCAGCCGGTAGAGACCGAGGTCCTCCAGCGCCCATCGGCTGAGGCGCCGTACGGCCTCGGCGACGACGCCACCGCCACGGGCCTCGGGCAGGACCCAGTAGACGATCTCCGCACTGCCGTCCTCGAGGTCGATGTCGTTCCACCCGATGAGTCCGACGGCCCGCCCGTCCGCCGTTCGCACGACGGCCCAGATCGCGCCCGTCTCGGCCTGCCAGCGCTCGTGCATGCGTTCGATCCTGAGGCGCGCGGCCTCCGGGGACTCCACGCGCAGCAGGTTCCACTTGCGGATGGCCGGATCCTGGGCGGCGGTCACCAGGACGTCGGCGTCGGCGAGGCGCCAGGGGCGCAGCTCCAGGCCGTGCGCGAGGCCCAGCACGGGTTGCGGGCTACGGGCCATCCGACCTGCGCGAACGGTCGGCGGCAGAGGCGGGACGGTGATCATCGCGGCATCGTGCCACAGACGTTCGGCGGCACGACAGCCGATTCGCGGCCGGACCCGTTCAGTTCCGGGGCGGTTGCGGCTGTGGTTGCGGCTGTGGCGACGGGAGCAGGCGCGGCTCGATCCGATCCTCCACCGCCGTGTCCCCCTCGCGCCGGACGACGTACGCGCCCTTGCCCGGTATCTCCGCGACGGCCTCGACGAGTTCGGTGCCGCGGTAGACCAGGCCCACGCCGTCGTCGGTGCAGTGGGTGACGGGCAGGATGCCGTCGGCCACCAGGCGGTGTACGAGGGGGCGGCGGCCCGCGTCGCTGTCGTAGTGGACGCCGTTGCCGAACGGCAGATAGCCGAGTCCGTCGGTGAGCGGGCGCAGTTCGGGGCCGAAGGAGTCCGTCGTGCCGCCCCGGAACCAGCAGAGCGAACCGGCGCTCACCCCGCTGAGCACGACCCCGGCCTCCCACGCCCGGCGGAAGACCGTGTCGAGCCCGTGGACCCGCCACACGGCGAGCAGGTTCGCCGCCGAGCCGCCCATCACCCACACGACGTCCTGCGCGAGCACCGCGCCCTCGATGTCGTCGAGGTTCGGCATCGGGAAGAGGTGAAGGGGCGTGAGATCGAAGCCCGCCACCCGGGCCGCCTCGCTCATGCGCGTGGTGAAGTGCTCGGCGTCACCGATTGCCGTCCCGACGTACATGACGCGGGGTCGGCGCCCCTGGACGCCCGCCAGCTCCACGGCGTGGTGGACGAGCGCGTCGAACGTCACCCTGGTGCGGTCTCCGACACGGTGACCACCCGAGGTGGCCAGGATGGTGGGTTCCGAGGCGGTCATGGATCGCGACCCTACCAAGGCAGTCACATCGCGCGATCTTCAACAGCCCTGTCCACGCACCGAATCGGGTGGTCGACCCGTCACCTCGCCGAACCGCCGACCCGTCACCTCGTCAACCCGCCAATCCGTCACCTCGTCAACCCGGCCTGTCCGTACGGCCGCTCAGTCGTCGAGGCCCCAACTGTGGATCCGCCTCGGATGGATCCGGATCAGTTCCTCACTGAAGTGCGGCCCCAAGTCGTGTGCGCCGGTGAGGAGTTCCGCCTCTCCGCGGATGTCGATGCCGCGGACCTTCCACGGCTTGAGGCTGACGATGTCGTCGACGACCAGGGCGACCTTCGGGTTCTTCCGAAGGTTGCGCCACTTCTTCGTGGTGCCCATCGCGTAACCACCGATCAGGATCGTCCCGTCCTCCTGGGGGAAGAAGCCGACGGGGTTGGCCTGGGGCTGCCCGAGAGGGTCGACGGTGGCCAGCCGCCCCAGCCGCTGCGACCTCAGATACGCGCGCTCGGCTTCACTGAATTCGGTCATGACAGCAGCCAAACACGCCCCCGCCCCCGGCGCATCGGGTTCCGGATCCAGGACCGGGGGAGGAGGGGTCTCGTACCCCGTCCGGTTCAGTCCGGTCCGTTCGGGTGCGGCCGACGGTGTGACGGTGCGTTGTGGGGGGAGCACGCTCGGGGAAGCCATGGCCCCATGACCCGCGCGATCATGTTCCGGCGTCTCCTCGTCCCCCTGATGACCGCCCTGGTCCTCACCTCGCCAAGTGAGATCGCCGAAGCGCGGTCCACGCCCGGCCGCGTCGCCCCGAAGCCGGCCGGGACCTGGAGGGGCGCCTGGACAGGCACCTGGGAGGCCGCGGCCTCCGGTACCGTGCCCGCGCTGCCCGGCGCCTCGATCCGCAACGTCGTGCACACCAGCGTCGGCGGCAGGGCCGCTCGCGTCCGTATCTCCAACCGGCTCGGCACGAGACCGCTCCAACTCGGTTCCGTGGCACTGGCACTGCAGCGGCCCGGCGAGCCGAGGAGCCCCCGGGCCGTTGCGGGCTCCGTGCGCGCGGTCACCTTCGCCGGAGCCAGGTCGGTCACCGTACCCGCCGGCCGGGACCTGGTCAGCGACCCCGTCGCCCTGCCGGTCCCGGCCGACGCCAACCTCCTGGTCTCGGTGCACACCCCGGCCGACTCGGGCCCGGCGACCTACCACCGGTCCGCGCTCCACGCCAACTTCATCGCTCCCGGGGGCGATCGGACCGCCGAGGAGAGCGGCGCCGCCTACACCACCATCGTCGACAGCTGGTACTACGTGACCGGCGTCGACGTGCTCGGCGCTTCGGCCGCGGGCAGTGTGGTCACGCTCGGCGACTCGATCACCGACGGCACCGGCTCCTCGTCGGACGCCAACCACCGCTGGCCCGACCGGCTCGCCGCCCGGCTGCGCGGCCTTCCCGCGCACCGCAGGCCCGGCGTCCTCAACGCGGGCATCGCCGGGAACCGCGTCCTGCTCGACGACCGGGGCCCGAGCGCTCTGACACGCCTGGACGCCGACGTCTTCTCCCGCGCGGGCGTCCGCACGATGATCGTGCTGGAGGGCATCAACGACATCAAGGGAACACCGGAGCAGAAGGACCCCCGCGCCCTGGAGAACGCCTACCGGCTCGTCGTGCGCCGCGCCCACGCGCGCGGCATCCGGGTCATCGGCGCCACGATCACCCCGTACGGCGGTCATGTCGCGTACACCCCGGCACGGGAAGCCGTGCGGCAGGCGGTCAACGCCGCCATCCGTACGCACCGGATCTTCGACGGGGTCGCGGACTTCGACGCCATGGTCCGGGACCCGGCGCGCCCGAGCCGTATCCTCCCCGCCTACGACCCCGGCGACCACCTGCACTTCAACGACGTCGGCATGCGCGCGCTGGCCGACGCGATCGATCTGCGTTCCCTCGTATGGAAGACGTACGCGCGCCTGCCCTGATCGGCGGAGGCCCGGACACGTGTCCCCGCCGCCGGCTCAGCCCCAGATCACCGCGCCCAGCCACGCGCCCAGGATCAACAGGCAGGCGAAGAGTTCCGTGAGCACGCTCCAGCCGCCCGCCCGCATCGCGGTCCGTACCGAGGCCTTCGCCGGCCCGTGCCCGCCGAGGCGCAGCCGCTCGCTGAGGTAGATCCCGCCGATGAAACCGACGACGGCGCCGACCACCGGCACCAGGAAGAAACCGAGGATCGCCCCGCCACCTGCGTACACCGCCATCCGGGGGGTCGCGCCGCTCTCACGCAGCCGTCGCGGCGGCAGCATCCAGCGGATCGCCTGGGCGAGCAGCAGGACCGCGGTCGCCCCGACGAGCACGGCCCAGGACAGGGTCTGCGGGTAATCCAGCGCCCACCACAGGATTGCGGCCCAGACGAGCCACGACCCCGGCAGACCGGGCACCAGTACTCCGACCAGGCCGAGCAGAATCACCACGCCGACCAGCAGGAGTTCCCACACTCCCATCTGCCCAGCCTGCCCGAGCGGGCGGGAAACCGCAGGTCAGTCCCGCGCCACCCAGCCGCGCTCGTACGCGTGCCAGCCCAGTTGCAGCCGGGTCGTCACGCCTGTCAGCTCCATCAGACGCTTGACCCGGCGCTGTACGGTCCTGAGGCCCAGGTCGAGCTGTTTGGCGACGCTCGCGTCGGTGAGCCCCGCGAGGAGGAGGGAGAGGATCTCCAAGTCGGTGCCGTCCGGGCCGTCCGGTTCCTGCTCCAGCACGCCCCGGCTGCCCAGCCGCAGCGGCAGCGCGTCCCGCCACACCGACTGGAACAGCCCCGACAGCAGCTCCAGGAGTCCGCTGGCGTGCACGACCAGCGCGGCCGGCTCCGCGGTGTGCGAGGTGAGCGGCACCATCGCGAGCGCCCGGTCGGCGATCACCAGCTTGGTCGGCACCTGGTCCACGACCCGCACCTGCTCGTCGCGGCCGAGCGCGGCGGACAGCTCGGTGATCCCGTTGGGCTGGTCGAGGACGGACCGCTCGACGACCACGCGGTAACCGACACCCCGGCCCGCGGCCTGCTCCTCGGCGTCGTTGTCCGCGCCGGAGACCACCATCGGGGTCCCGGTGACCAGCGCGCACACCTCCTCGCTGGCGCCCAGCTGGAGCTGGAGGAACCGCTGCGAGACCGCCGCCGCGCCGATCACCACCTCGACCAGGTCGTGCACGGCCGGCTCGCCGGCCGCGCCCCGGTACTCCTCGGCCAGCAGAGCGGCCGCCAGTTCCGCCTTCTCCAGCTCGTGGCGCTGCTGGGTGAGCAGCGCGCCGAGGGCGACTCCCGGCGGCGCGGCGACCCAGCGTCCGGGCCGTGCCGAGGACTGGGCGGCGAGACCGTGCCGCTCCAGCCGGCGCAGCGCGCGCTCCGTCTCGTACTCGCCGAGCGTGAGCCGACGCGCGAGATCGGGCACCTCGGCGGCGCCCACGGACACCAGCGCGCGGTACGCCGACTCGTGAGTCTCGTCCAGACCTATCGCTCCCAGCATGCGGCGATGTCCCTCCCGTGGATGCGTTCCGGCCGGTCGGCGGAGCCGTGGCGGAAATCGGCCACGGCACAAACCCGCCACGGCACATCATCGCCGTACCCCCCGCCCCTCTGACAAGCTCACGTCACCGCGGCATCAACCACCGTCCGTAATACCCCGCTTGGGCTCGGCCTGCGTGACATCGGCTGTACCTGCTCGCGGACCACGGCCGTTCCGGTTCGCGGAAGTGGGCGAACCAGCCCTGGGACATGGGACTTTGAGGAGAGGTATCTCGCGTACGGCCGGGTGGACCACCGGAGTGGACGGCTTGGCCGGCGCGGCGCGGCGTGACGGGCCGTGGACCGTGACCGTCGATCACGGGGCCGGCGTTGGCGGCCAAGTCGGATTCGGTGCCGAACCCAAGGTCGAACCCGGTGCCGAACCCAAGGTCCAACTCAGCGCCGAACCGGCCGACGCCAAAGGCGATTCGGTCATCCGGGCCGTGATCCGGGCCTGTCCACGACGTGCGTCGGGCCCCGGTCACCCAGGCGCCGCCGGGCGGTTCTCCCGTGGGGGG
The DNA here is from genome assembly GCF_055567635.1 of Streptomyces sp. NPDC026500. NCBI lineage: Bacteria > Bacillati > Actinomycetota > Actinomycetes > Kitasatosporales > Streptomycetaceae > Streptomyces > Streptomyces sp. NPDC026500. The sequence continues at coordinate 37,256 of NZ_JBVHQB010000003.1, forward strand.
TGGGACCGCCCGGCGGTCAGGTGTTCGCACGTTTCGGTGCGCATTCCTGTTCGACGATTCACTCGGCACGCCGTTCGACGGGCTGCACCTTGGCCGGTTTTTCCGGATGCCCCGTTTTCAACCGGCTGTCTCGGTGGACAATCGGGAGCATGAGCCAGCAGGGGGAGAAGCCCACCGGTCACGAGGACGACTGGTGGAGGCAGTTGTACGACGACTCCACCGAGGACACGGGGCCCGCGGCCGTGGCCGATTCCCTCGACGACCGGTTCGCGTCGGCGTCGGGGACGGTCGGGGGCGGGCTCGATCCGGGGCGGGAATCCGGGTCGGAGACGCGGCGCGCATCGGAACCATCGGAACCGGGGCCCCCGTCCGATGCGAGGTCCGCCTCGGATCCGACGTCCGTGCCGGATACGGCGTCCGTGCCGGATTCGGAGACCGCCCTGGGGCGTGGCTCCGTCCGGCGGTCCGACGCACGCGGGCTCGACGGTCCGCCGCGCCCGGAGCAGCCGCCCGCCGTGCCGGGGTCGTCGTCTCCCGAGACGGGGAAGCAGCCTCCCCCGCTGCCGAGGCAGCCACCGGCCGTATCGGGAGGGCGCGGTGGCCCCTCGGCCTCCGCTGTCCGGCCCGACGCGACCCCGCACGACGAGACGGTGTCGCGGCCCGGCCGGTGGGAGCGCGGCCCGGTGCCGGGGCCCGGTGCCGACACGGGTCCGCCCGGCCGCGGCGGAGCCTCTTCGGAGCCGCCCTCCTGGGAGCCCACCTCCTGGGAGCCCACGCCTTGGGAACCCCCGTCCTGGGAGCTCCCGCCCCCCGGCCCGGCCCAGGCCGTTCCCGCACCCTTCCCGCCCGGCCCGAAACCGCCGGGGTTCACCGCGCAGGAGCCCGGCCCGGACGCGTCCAGGGACACCCGGAGCGACACGTACCCGGAGCCTCCCGCGGCGCAGGTGCCCGCGTCGAGGGCGCCGTCGGACGTGCCGCCGAAACCCGTGTCGGCTCCCGCCCCACTCCCGGGCGCGGCGCCCCGCGACCCCGCAGCGGCCGCGCTGCCCAGCACCACCGGGGGCTTCCGGACACCACCGCCCGAGTCGGCCCCCGAGGACATGCCCGCGGGCGAGCCCCGGGAGACCGTCCTCTCCGTCGTCCCGGCGCCGCCCTCCGTCGGCCACGTCGGCTCCGGCCCGCCCACCTACGACCCCGAACCGACCGCGCTGCCGCCCGCCGAGCCGGACGAACTCGGTGACCTGGTCGCCGACACCGTGCTGGACGGCGCACGGTACGGAACGAGCACCCTGCGGGCCGTGTCCGTACGCGGGGACTCCGCGCGGTTCCGGGGCGAGCCGCGCCGGGACGCGCTGCTCACCGCCCGGTTCGGAACGGGCGAGCAGGCGCTCGTGCTGGTGGCGATGGCGACCGGCGCCCGCGCCACACCGGGCGCGCACCGGGCCGCGGCGGAGGCGTGCCAGTGGATCGGACAGGCTGTCGGGCGCAGTCACGCGCGGCTGGCCGACGACATCCGGGCCGCCCGGCGCGGCGACCTGAAGTCCGGGCTGCACCGGCTCACCGACCGCAGCCTCGGCAAACTGCGGGCGAGCGCGGCGGAGCAGGGCGTCGAACCCGAGGAGTACACCGCGGGCCTGCGCTGTCTGCTGCTGCCCGCCGATCCCGAGTGCCGTACCCGGGTCTTCTTCGGCGTCGGCGCGGGCGGTCTGTTCCGGCTGCGGGACGGCGAGTGGCAGGACATCGAACCGCGGGTCGCCGACACCACCGGGGAGCCCGTCGTCGGCTTCGGATCGCCGCCCCACGAGACCCCCGAGGGCGACCGGCTCACCATGGACCTGGGTATCACGACGCCCCCGAGCCCGTACGAACCCGCCCCCCGGCCGCCGCACGCCCCCTTCCGGTTCCGGGCCTCCGTCGCCCGCCCGGGTGACACGCTCCTCCTCTGTACGGGCGGCCTGGCCGAGCCGCTGCGCGGCGAACCCGAGCTGGCCGAGTACCTGACGACACGGTGGTCGGCGGGGGAGCCGCCCGGCCTCGCCGCGTTCCTCGCGGACAGCCTGGTGCGGGTCAAGGGGTACGCCGACGACCGGACGGCCGCCGCCGTGTGGGAGGCGTAAGTGCGCAGGGTGTGAATTGATGGAACCGAGGGACGAGCCGAAGGACCAGGGGGACCCGGGACCACCCGAGGGCATCGAGGATCACGAAGAGGTGCGTGCAGCATGGCCAAGCAGAACGTCGCCGAGCAGTTCGTCGACATCCTGGTCCGCGCCGGCGTCAAGCGGCTGTACGGAGTCGTGGGCGACAGCCTCAACCCGGTCGTGGACGCGATCCGGCGCAACGCGGCCATCGACTGGATCCAGGTCCGCCACGAGGAGACCGCCGCCTTCGCCGCGAGCGCCGAGGCCCAGATCACCGGCAAGCTCGCGGCCTGCGCCGGCTCCTGCGGCCCGGGCAACCTCCACCTCATCAACGGCCTGTACGACGCGCACCGCTCGATGGCCCCGGTACTGGCCCTCGCCTCGCAGATTCCCTCCAGCGAGATCGGCCTCGGCTACTTCCAGGAGACCCATCCCGACCAGCTCTTCCGCGAGTGCAGTCACTACAGCGAACTCATCTCCAGTCCCAAACAGATGCCGCGGCTGCTCCAGACCGCCATTCAGCACGCGGTGGGCCAGTCCGGTGTCAGCGTGGTCTCGCTGCCCGGCGACATCGCCTCCGAGCCCGCCCCGGACAAGACCGTCGAGACGGCCCTCGTCACCTCCCGGCCCAGCGTCCGGCCCGGCGACACAGAGATCGACAAGCTCGTCGCGGTGATCGACGAGGCGGAGAAGGTCACGCTGTTCTGCGGCAGCGGCACGGCGGGCGCGCACGCCGAGGTCATGCAGTTCGCCGAGAAGATCAAGTCTCCGGTAGGGCACGCGCTGCGCGGCAAGGAATGGATCCAGTACGACAACCCGTTCGACGTCGGCATGAGCGGGCTCCTCGGCTACGGCGCGGCCTACGAGGCGACCCATGAGTGCGACCTCCTCATCCTGCTGGGCACCGACTTCCCGTACAACGCCTTCCTCCCCGACGACGTCAAGATCGTTCAGGTCGACGTGCGGCCCGAGCACTTGGGGCGCCGGTCGAAGCTGGACCTGGCGGTGTGGGGCGATGTGAGGGAGACACTGCGCTGTCTGATCCCGCGGGTGCGGCCCAAGGGCAATAGGCGCTTTCTCGACAAAATGCTGAAGAAACACGCGGACGCCCTCGAAGGGGTCGTCAAGGCGTACACCCGCAAGGTCGACAGGCACGTCCCGATCCATCCCGAGTACGTCGCCTCCGTGCTCGACGAACTCGCCGACGAGGACGCGGTGTTCACCGTTGATACCGGGATGTGCAACGTCTGGGCCGCCCGTTACATCTCGCCCAACGGCAGCCGCCGCGTGATCGGTTCGTTCTCGCACGGGTCGATGGCGAACGCGCTGCCGATGGCGATCGGCGCCCAGTTCACCGACCGGAAGCGGCAGGTCGTGTCGATGTCCGGCGACGGCGGATTCTCCATGCTGATGGGCGACTTCCTCACCCTCGTGCAGTACGACCTGCCGGTGAAGGTCGTTCTCTTCAACAACTCGTCCCTCGGGATGGTCGAGTTGGAGATGCTGGTCGCCGGGCTGCCCTCCTACGGCACCACCAACAAGAACCCGGACTTCGCGGCGGTGGCCCGCGCGTGCGGGGCGTACGGCATCCGGGTCGAGAAGCCCAAGCAACTCGCCGGCTCCCTCAAGGACGCCTTCCGCCACAAGGGCCCGGCCCTCGTCGACATCGTCACCGACCCGAACGCGCTGTCCATCCCGCCGAAGATCAGCGCGGACATGGTGACGGGCTTCGCGCTCTCGGCGTCCAAGATCGTGCTGGACGGCGGCGTCGGTCGCATGGTGCAGCTGGCCCGCTCCAACCTGCGCAACGTGCCCCGCCCGTAAGGGCGTCGGCCCCGTGCGCCGATGGCCCCGCTCAGTCCGTGAGGGTCCAGCCGCCACTCGCGTACCAATAGTGCGGCAGGCCCTCGGTGCCGCTGGTGCGGAACGGGACGCCGTGGTCGTCGATGCGCTCGGTGCCGGCGCGGCCCTGCGAGGACCAGTCGAGCTCCAGATACCAGCGGCAGTCGCAGCCGACGGTCCGGGCGTCGACCATCAGCACCTCGGGATCCGTCACGGACACCCGGTAGGGCATGTGCATCGCCGGAGCGTTCGTTGCGCCGTCCCAGCCCGGGACCGAGCGGGCGATCGGCCGGTTCCTGTCCAGATCCACGCTGAACGAGCGGGGGGCCATGTCGCCGCCGCAGCCCTGGCCCGTGGAATAGACGTTGCCCTTCACCGGGGCGTCCCGTCCCACGACGCGGACCCGCAGCGCCTCCAGGACGACGGCCGCGTCCGTCCGCCCCTGCACGGAGACGTCCACGAGTGTCTGGCCGCCGTGGACCGCGTTCTGTGTCCGCGCCCACGGGGAGGCGTCCTGCGGGGCCGGGGGCGGCGGCACCTGCTGGGGTGCCTTGTCGATGACGTAGTCGTGATCGCAACCGGTCGCCCAGCGATGGGAGTTCGCGGTCCAGGTGAGGGGCGGGACGGCGGAGCCGGCCGCGGGGGAGGGGCTCGCGGACGGGTCCGGCGAGGCGTCTCGCGTGCCGGACGCCTTCGGGGACGGCGTGCCGGACGGCCGGCCGCGCGGGGTGGAGGGGACGGCGGACGGTGTCGCGGAGCCGCTCCGCGCGCCCGTCGTCCTCGCGGTCTTCGTGCCGGACGCCTGGTCGTCGCCGGTGGCCGAGGAGTGCCCGGACGGCAGGGCGGACAGGCTGGCCAGGGTGGCGATCAGCGCGGTCACGACAGCCGCGGCGACGGCGACACGGCGTCGATACCAGGGCTTTCGCGGTGTGGGGCATGACGCCGCGCCATGCTCGGACGGCGAGCCGGGGAGGCTCTCCGCGGAGGCCGTTCGGGGACCGGGCGAGGCGGCGGGCGCTGCCGCGTGCACGGAGGCGGCAGCCGCCTTCGGGACGGAGTCCGCGGCCGTGGCCCAGTGGGAGCCGGCGGCCGTCGCCGAGACCGAACCGGTGGCCGTTTCCGGGACGGAGTGGTCGGCCGTCGCCGAGTTGGAGTCGGCCGCCGGCTCCGGTCCGTTGCCGTCAGCTGTCGCCGGAACGGGGCCCACGGTCGGCTCGGTCACCGGTTCGGCCGTTCCTTCCGTCGTGGGGCCCGCGCCCGCCGACAGGGCTCCGGCGACTCCCGCCACGGACTCGGTCCCCGTCGGTGTCCGGGACCGCTGCCGTGCCGCCACCGCCAGGATCCACCGCCGGTGCAGCTCGATCCGTTCGGCCGGGCCGGCCTCGCACAACGCGGCGAACCGCTCCACGGGTGCGAAGCCGAGCGGCACCGCCTCCCCCGCGCAGTACCGGTGCAGCGTCGAGGCGTTCATGTTCAGCCGACGCGCGAGTGCGGCGTAACTGCGGTCCGTGCGCGCCTTCAGGCGCCGCAGCAGCGCCGCGAACTCCTCCACGTCGTCCTGGGATGACACCGGTTCTCCCCGCTTCGCGTCCCAGGACGGCATCCCAGGCACTCCCCGTAAGGAGAGGTCAGTGGGCCTGGGACGGTTCCACCGTTGCGGATGGCGCGCCGTCCGTTGTGCCCGGACCGAGGGGCCGCCGATGCTCTTGGTGTCGCCGGAGCGGCCTCCGCACCACGGATGCCGAGGGGGTCACCCCGCACAGCGCGACACACTTCCGCACCGACCGAATCCGGGGAAGCACACTGATGAACAGCAACACGACCGCCCGCAAGCACGTCCGCCGCACCGCCCTGATCGCCGGCCTCGTCGCCGCCGTGGCCCTGCCGCTCGGGCTCACCGCCTCGGCACAGGCGACCACGGGAGGGACGGCCACGGGCGCCGCGGCGCAGCGGACGGTGAGCGGCACGGCGTCCGACAACGTGACCCGCGTCGCCGACTTCTACGGCGCCTACATCGACGCCCAGAGCGACCCGGACCACGGCGGCCGGCTCGCCACCGAACTCCGGAAGTACTACATCAAGGCCGACGCACTGCGTGCGTTGACGGCCTGGGAGAACCGCAATCACGCGGACGGCGTCCTGCGTGCCCAGAACGTCCCGGGGAAGTGGACGGTGAAGGACGCCGGCGCGGCCGGCCACACGAAGGTCGATGTCACCCTCACCTGGGGCGGCGGGCAGACCACCAAGCTCGTCGTCGGCCTGGACCGCAGCCACAGGATCATCCGCATCGACGGCAACTGACGCCGCCCGTCCTGCGGGGCCAGGGGGCCGGGTACGCGTTGTGCGGGCCCGTCCCCCTGGGACCGGGCCGCCCTAACGGGCCGGCCGCAGCCGCAGCGTGAGGATCTGGAACGGCCGCAGCTCGATCTCCGACGGGGCTTCGCGCAGCGGCCGTTCCAGCAGGTCGGTCACCTCGGCCCGGGAGACCGGGAAACCGGCGGTCACCTTCGCGCGGGCCCGCCCGCCCCGGGACTCGTACAACCGCACCACCACATCGCCGCTGCGGTCCTCCGCGAGCTTGACCGACTCGACGGTCACGGCCGGGTCGTCGACGCTCACCAGCGGTTCGAGCGCCTGCACCGCGGCCTGCCGCAGCGGCAGATTGAGCGCGAGCCCCTCCGCCACGGCGTCCCCCACGCCCGCCCCCGGCAGCAGCGCGTACGTGAACCGGTGCGTGCCGAGATCGGTCTCCGGGTCCGGGCTGTGCGGGGCGCGCAGCAGGGTCAGCCGTACGGTGGTGCCGAGGCCGTCGGCGTGCGGCGCACGGGTCACATCGTGGCCGTACGTCGAGTCGTTGAGCAGCGCGACACCGTACGACTCCTCCGCGACGCGCAGCCAGCGGTGGGCGCAGATCTCGAAACGGGCCGCGTCCCAGCCGGTGTTGGCGTGAGTGGGACGGTGGACGTGCCCGAACTGGATCTCGGCGGCGGACCGTTCGGCCTGGACGTCGAGCGGGAAGGCGGCCTTGAGAACCTTCTCCGACTCCTGCCAGTCGACGTCGGTCACGATGTCCAGCCGGCGGCTCGCGGCCGTCAGCCGGATCTCCTGGGTGATCCGGGAGGATCCGAAGGCCCGGGTGACGCGCACGGTCGCCCGCAACGGCCCGCTCTCCACCAGCTCCACCGACTCGGCGGCCGTCAGGTCCTTGTGCGTGCGCCGGTAGTGCCGGTCGATGTCCCAGGCGTCCCAGGCGTTGGGATGGTCGGGATGGAGCTGGAGCAGATTGCCGGGACCGCACAGCACCTCCCGGCCGTGCGCGCGATCCCGTACGGAGGTCAGCAGCCCGTCACCGTCGATCCGCACCCGGAGCCGGTCGTTCTCCAACACGATGGCGCCGTCGGCCTGTTCGGCCCGCACGGTGGGGCCGGGCCCGGCCGGTACGGCGGCGCCCAGCCCCAGCCCCGGCACCGTCACCAGCGCGTCCCCGACCACTTCGGTCCGCTGGTAGGGCGAGGCGTTCAGCACCGCGGGCGAGCCCGGCCCCAGGGCCCGTACAGCGTCCGCGGTGATCTCCTCCAGTTCCGCGAGCACTCGCGCGTATGTCTCGCGTGCCTCCCGGTGCACCCAGGCGATCGAGGAGCCCGGCAGGATGTCGTGGAACTGGTGCAGCAGCACCGTCTTCCAGAGGCGGTCCAGGGCGTCGTACGGGTAGGTGTACGACGGATCGCGCACGGCGGCCGTGGAGCACCACAACTCGGCTTCGCGCAGGGCGTGTTCCGAACGCCGGTTGCCCTGCTTGGTCTTGGCCTGGGTGGTGTAGGTGGCCCGGTGCAGCTCCAGATACAGCTCGCCCGACCACACCGGTGCGTGGACCCCGTACTCCTCCTCGGCGGCGGCGAAGAAGGCCTCCGGCTTCTCGATCCGGACCTGCGGTGAGCCCTCCAGGGACCGCAACCGCCGGGCCTTCTCCAGCATTTCGCGGGTCGGGCCGCCCCCGCCGTCGCCCCAGCCGAACGGGACCAGTGAGCGGGTGGCCCGGCCCTTCTCCGCGAAGTTGCGTTCCGCGTGGGCGAGTTCGCGGCCGTGGAACTGGGAGTTGTAGGTGTCCACGGGCGGGAAGTGGGTGAAGACCCGGGTGCCGTCGATGCCCTCCCACCAGAAGGTGTGGTGCGGCATCTTGTTGGTCTGGTTCCAGCTCAGCTTCTGGGTGAGGAACCAGCGGACGCCGGCGAGCTTCGCCAGCTGCGGGAAGGCCGCCGTGTAGCCGAAGGAGTCCGGCAGCCAGATCTCCTCGGTCTCGACGCCCAGTTCCTCCCGGAAGAACCGCTTGCCGTGCACGATCTGCCGGGCCAGCGCCTCACCGCCCGGCATGTTGGCGTCGGACTCCACCCACATCGAACCCACCGGAGCCCAGTTGCCCGCCTCCACGGCCTTCTTGATGCGCTCCCAGATGTGCGGCTGGTGCTCCTTGACCCAGGCGTACTGCTGGGCCTGCGAGCAGGCGAAGACCAGCTCCGGGTAGTCGAGGGCCAGCGCCGTGACGTTGGCGAAGGTCCGGGAAGCCTTGCGGACCGTCTCGCGCAGCGGCCACAGCCACGCCGAGTCGATGTGCGCGTGCCCGGCCGCCGAGACGCGGTGCGCGCTCGCCGACGCGGGCCGCGACAGCGCCTCCGTCAGCTCGGACCGGGCCGCTGCCGCCGTGCCGGAGACGTCGTGCAGATCGAGGGCGTCGAGCATGTTCTCCAGCGCGCGCAGGATCTCGTGCCGTCGCGGCCGCTCCGGATCCAGCTCGTACATCAGCTCGGAGAGGACCTCGACATCGAGGACCAGATGCCACACGTCCTCGTCGAGTACGGCGAGATCGACAGCCGCGAATCGGTAGATCGGCCCATCACCGGCAGTCAGGACGTCCCCCAGACGCGTGGGCTCGAATCCGTGCAGGACGGCGGGGTTGGCCGCCGCCTCCAGCAGCAGACGCACCTCCTCGCCTCCCCTCGCCGGTGCCCCGACCGTCAGGTGGCGGTTGCGCGGGTGGATGCCCTTGAGGGGGACGCCGGCCGCGTCGTACAGCAGCCCCTCCGCCTGGAATCCGGGACCGTCCCCCGTGAACCCGGGGTCGATCACCACCTCCACCGGGCGGCCCGCCCATTCCTCGGGCACTCGGCCCTCGATGCGGAACCAACTCGTCGACCAGGGCTTTCCCCAGACCGTGCCGGTCGTGAAGGGCTCGTAGGAGGCCTGGAGCGCCTGGCCGACGGGCACCGGCTCGCCCGGCACATGCCATACGGACAGCGTGAGCGGCACCCGGTCCGCGTACTGCGCGGGGCGCAGGCACTGCCGCAGCGCGCGCTCCAGGCGCGCCTCCACCAGCGAACGGTCGTCGTGCACGGCGGCTCCTCGGTGCTCGGACGGCTCTGTCGAACCCTTCACTTCCCCGTGCGGGCGTCGCGCACCCGTGACCCCACGGCAGCTGGTTGACGATTCGACATGACTGTCACGTTCCCGATGAGGGCATGGATTCCCGTGAACGTGTTCGAGCAGAGGGGAACCGACATCGGCACGCAGGCGGGGGTCATGAAGCGGCATGCACCAGGAGGTGGTCCCATGACCAGGGGGGCCTTCTCCACCGATCCAGTGGAGGAAGCGTCCGACGGGGCGAACGACCAACCGGACGGCGCGCAGCTCCGGCGCCGGCTGGGCAAGGCGGATCTGCGAGCGGTGCCCGAGGCGCGCAAGGCGCTGAGGGAGCTGTTACGGCACTGGGGGAAACCGGGAAGGTCCGAGATAGCCGAGCTCTTGACCAGCGAGCTCGTCACGAACGCACTGATTCACACCGACGACGACGCCCTTCTGACGGCGACGATCGGACCGCGCGGACTGCGCGTGGAGGTCCGGGACTTCGTGGCACGCAGGCCCAGACTGTGCGTACCGAACGCCGACGACGGTACGCACGGCAGAGGTCTCGTCCTCGTCCAGTCCCTGGCGGACGCGTGGGGCGTACGGGCGCACGGGGTGGGCAAGGCGGTGTGGTTCGAACTGAACGGCGGCACGGTGTAGGAACACCGCGCCGCCATTGTCGTGTCCGGGCCCGGCCGGAGATCCCGGCCGGGCCGTCCGGGCTGCCGCCCGGGGTCGGTCGAGTGTGCCTCAGCCGAACTGCTGTTCAAGATCCTTGAGCTTGCGCTCCAGGGAGTCGAGCCGTGGCAGGGCCATCGTGTCGTCCTCCGTGGTGAGGTCGACGGTGATCGGCTCAGTGCTCTTGCGGACGGGGGTGAGGGAGGGCCGCGATCGCACGGGCAGCTGCTCCGCGGTGGATATGGCAGGCTCCGTGGAGGCCTGGGCGGGCGCCCGTTCCACGGTCGCGGTCTCCAGTTCCCGGGCGCCACCGCGTCCGGCGAAGCCGCGGTGACCACGACTGAGCGCCTTGAGGTGCGCTCGCTCGACCCGCTCCTCGTTCCGGCGGCGCAGTCGGTTCTGCTCCTTCTGGCGCCGGTCCTCGCGCACCTCGTCCACGGCCTCGTCCAGGGAGCGGACGTTCTCCAGGAGCATCAGCGACCAGGCGCTGTACGTCTCGCGGGGCGCGCGCAGCCAGCGGACGATACGGATCTGCGGCAGCGGACGCGGCACCAGACCCTGCTCACGCAGCGCGGCACGACGGGTCTGCTTCAGAGCCCGGTCGAACAGCACCGCGGCCGACAGGGACATGCCCGCGAAGAACTGCGGTGCACCGGCGTGGGCCATGCCCCGGGGCGCGTGCACCCAATTGAACCAGGCCGCGGCACCGGCGAAGGTCCACACGAGTATGCGGGAGCCGAGCGCCGCGTCACCGTGGCTGGCCTCGCGCACCGCGAGGACGGAACAGAACATCGCCGCGCCGTCCAGGCCGAACGGGACGAGGTACTCCCAGCCGTCGGAGAGGCCGAGGTTCTGCTCGCCGAAGCCGACCAGGCCGTGGAACGAGAGTGCCGCGGCGACCGCGGCACAGCAGAACAGCAGCACATAGGAGGCCGTGCCGTAGACGGCCTCCTTACGCCTGCGGCGCTCCTCGGTGCGCTCCCACGAGTCGTCGCTGCTCGTGCTGTCCCCGGACCGCTTGCCGCGCGCGAGCACCGCCACCGCCGCCAGCAGGCCCAGGAGCAGAACGGCGCCTGGAAGCAGCCAGTTCAGCGATATGTCGGTAAGTCTCATCTGGGGTCCCTTGCATTGGGATAGGGCGTAACGCCCGCCATAGTGGCCCAATCACGTCGGCCCTCAGGGGGTTTCGGGGCAAGAGGCCGCCAAGGAAGTGCCAGGAGGTGCGCAGGGCGACTTTCTGCTCGAACTACCGCGCGAGGGACGGGAGTTGAGTACGAATAAGACTACCCATACGGATGGTCCCACGGAAAGTTCCCGTGACAAGTGAGGAATTTGTGAAGCAGCTGTGATCCGTGAACGGCCCGGAGTGCCTCGGTCGAAGCCGGTCCCGGGGCGCGTAAGTGACCGGCGCTCGCCCGGGGCGCTTCAACTCGCCTTGGCGGTCATCAACTTGGTGACCCGGTCCGCGTCGCAGGTGCGCGGGCAGGTGGCACACGTGTCCGCGGGGCGCAGTGTGTAGAAGAGGCAGCAGCTCACCCGGTCCCGGGTGGGCAGCGACTCCCCGTCCGGACCGGCCAGCTCGCGGAAGGCTGCCGAGCCGGCGTACGGCCGGGTCGGGCCCGGCAGCAGCAGCTCCAGCTCGCGCATCGCGCGCCGCTCCTCGCCGTACAGCTGGGCGACGTACCAGAGGCCCTCGACGATCTCGTCGGTCGCCATGCCCCACAGCGCCCGGCCGCGTCGTCGCATCCGCGGCCCGAACCCGCCGAGGACCGGCTCCAGGTGTTCGGCCACGGCGGCCCGCACCTCCGCGCGCAGCGCCTCCTCGTCCGGTACGACCCTGGCGCCGGGCAGAGCGGCGGCCGGGTCGTCCGGCAGGCAGGCGAACGTGGTGACGCGGACGGCCATCCGGCCGAGCTCGCGCTGGAATGTGACGTTTTCCACCGGCAGGCGCGGCACCCGGCGCAGCAGGAACCACGGCACGGTGATCAACAGGCAGGCCGGCCAGGCGTACCGGTGCAGTCCGAAGCTCGCCACGACATCGGGCCGTGCCCGTCGGCCGTGGTCCCGGACCACCTGGGCCTCGTCCCGGGCGAGAAACGCGTCGAGGTCGGGCCCGCCCTCCGCGAGCCGGGCGGCGGGGGCCCAGCCCGGGCCCCGCGGGGCCGCTTCCCCCGCTGTCAGCTCGGTGACCCCCAGTCCGGGGAAGACCTCGGTCGGCCGCGCGTACGCGTCCGCCACGGGCGACACGGCGGCGAGCGGCCTGCCGGGGCGGGCCGCTCGGTCGGCCGGGGTGGCCGCGCCGGCGTCGGCGGACAGGGTGGGAGCGGACATGCGGAACCGTCGCTTCACGATCGTTAGAAGGTAAGCCTTACCTTACCTCGCCTCGCGGGTGTTTGAACTGAGGCCATGTGCGCCTATCGTGCTTGACGGACGAGTAACAACCGACACCATGACCCCAAGTACCACCGACCCGGAGGAGGACCCGTGGAGCAGCCCGGTCCGCGCAGCGCGCACGGCTCCGCCGGGTCGTGGGACCCGGACATACCTGCGGGCTCCTTCCGGGTTCCGCCGCAGGCGGGTCCCGCGGAAGCGGGCCGGGCGAGGGTGGTCCCCGCGGGAGTCCCGGGCGACGGTCCCGGTGCCGGGCAGGGTGGTGGGTCGGTGAACGCCGGGCCAGGTGGCGGGCCGGGTGGCGGTCCCGCGGTGGCCTCGGCCTCGGCCCGCGGCGAACACACGCACAGTGAGGTGCCGATCCCGCACCCGCGCACCGAGGACACCCGCGCCGCCGTAGGCACGGACGGCGCCCGCCCCGCCGCCCGCCCCGAGACCGTCCGGCCCGTACACGTCGACGGGACTCGTCCCGCCGTACGTGCGGAGGGCGCCCGCGCCGTGCACGCGGAAGAAGCTCGCCCCCGAGTGGGTGACGAGGACGTCCGGCCCGCGCACGCCGAGGAGACCCGTCCTGCCCTACGCGGGCAGAACGCCCGCCCCGTGCACGCCGAGGAAACCCACCCCGCCGTACGTGCCGAGAACGTCCGCCCCGTGCGCGGCGACGACGCCCGCCCCGCCGTGCGTGCCGAAGCCACCCGGCCCGTCGTGCAGCGTGCCTCCGTGCGTGGGCAGATCCTCGACGCCCTGCGTACGGCGCTCGTCGCGGGTGAACTCGCCCCCGGCGAGGTGTACTCGGCGCCCGCGCTCGGCGAGCGCTTCGGGGTGTCCGCGACGCCCGTCCGCGAGGCGATGCAGCAGCTCGCCCTCGAAGGCGCCGTCGAGGTCGTCCCCAACCGGGGCTTCCGCGTCATCGAGCGCGGCACCCGGGAACTGGCCGAACTCGCCGAGATCCGGGGCCTGATCGAGGTCCCGGTGATGCTCCGGCTCGCGCGCACCGTGCCCGCCGCCCGCTGGACCGAGCTGCGCCCGCTCGCCGAAGCCACCGTGCGGGCCGCGTCCACGGGCTGCCGCGCCACCTACGCGGAGTCCGACAGGTCGTTCCACCGCGCGGTCCTCGCCCTGTCGGGCAACGCGCAGTTGGTGCGCATCGCCGACGACCTGCACCGCCGCGCCCAGTGGCCCCTGGTCGGCGGTCCCGTCTCCCGGGGCCGCGCCGACCTGGTGGCGGACGCGGCCGAACACACCGCGCTGCTGGAGGCGTTGATCGCCGAGGATCTGACGGTCGTCCAGGCCCTGGTGCGGGAGCACTTCGCCGGCGCGTCCTGAAGCGTCCGGCGCGTTCTGAGGGGTCGGGCGCGTCGTGAAGTGTCCGGAGCATCCTGAGGCGTCAGGCGCGTTCTGAAGAGTCGGGCGCGTTCTGAAGCGTCCGGCCCGCCCCCAGCGCGAGGCGTGCCGCACGGGCCGTACGGGCCGTACGCAACCCTGCCGGACAGCGGGAGCCCCGTGGTCGGCGCCGGGGCTCGTGGGCGGCAGCGGAGCTCGTGGGCGGCAACGGAGGCTCGTGGGCGGCAACGGGAGCCCGTGGCGGGCGGAGTGTCCGCCCGCCCGTGCGTGATCAGGCCGTCGCCGCGGGCGGGGTCAACTGGCCCGCCAGCCAGATGGGTACGCCCCCGAGCAGCCGGAACAGCCGTCCCGCCTCCGCCCGCAGCCGCGACGCCTCCGGCTCGACCTCGGCGTCGGCCAGGGACGCCAGCGCCGGTGCCGTACCGACGAGGTACCCCAACTCCTCCCGGATCCGCAGGGATTCGGCGAAGCCGTGCCGGGCCTCCGCCAACTCCCCCTCGCGCAGGGCGAGTCCGGCGAGATGCCGCCAGGTGAAGGACAGCAGCAGGGCGTCGTTCTGGGCGGTCGCGCCCGCGTGCGCCCGCCGGTACGCCGCACGGGCGGCCTGCGGGGCGTGCGCGAGGTTCTCGGCGAGCAGCCCGCGCCGGAAGTCCAGCAGGGCCCTGCCCGGCGCGCCCGGCGCGAGCAGCGCCGCGGCCCGGCCGAGCGCCGCACGCGCCTCGTCGGCCCGGTCGCGCACGGTCAGCAGTGTCGCGGCGTAGGCGAGTTGACCCCGCTCGCAGGCCGCCGCACCCCGCTCGTCGTCGCTCTGTGCCAGCGCCTCGGCGGTGCGCAGCGCGTCCTCCGCCTCGGCCCAGCCCTGCTCGGTGTAGAGACAGCGCTCGACCAGGAGCGACGCTCTCTGCAGGGCGGCCCCCGCCGTGCGCGGCTGGATCAGCGCCGCCGCGTCGGCCCAGCAGGCGCGCGAGCGCAGCCGCCATACCGCGGTCTGGAGTGGATCGTCCCCTGCAGTCGTTCCGGTACCAGACATGGCGGTATGCGCCACGTTGCCCTCCCCGAGCACACCATTGAGCTGTTGAGTGGTGGCATCTCAGCACGGATCACCGGGCCCGGCCAAGAGGGTGGGTGAAGGATTTCACAAAGTCGTTGGATGTGCGCGGCTCACCCGGGGCTCCTGAGGTCAGCTCATCCGCAGTGCCAGGAAGAAGTCCAACTTGTCCTCCAGGCGCGAAAGATCACGACTCGTCAACTGCTCGATACGGCCGACGCGGTAGCGCAGCGTGTTGACGTGGAGGTGCAGACGGGCGGCACAGCGCGTCCAGGAGCCGTCGCAGTCGAGGAACGCCTCCAGGGTCGGAATCAGCTCCGCGCGGTGCCGGCCGTCGTACTCGCGCAGGGGGTCCAGCAGACGGGCGGTGAAGGCGCGGCGTACGTCGTCCGGGACGAACGGCAGCAGCAGGACGTGCGAGGCCAGCTCCTGGTGTCCGGCCGCGCAGACCCGCCCGGGGCGCGCCGCGGCGACTCTGCGGGCGTGCCGGGCCTCCTCCAGGGCGCCGCGCAGCCCCTCCGCCGAGTGGACGGCGGCGCTGACGCCGAGCGTGAGCCGCCCGTCGTCGTTCAGGCCGGCCGACAGCGGGTCCCGCACGGCCGCCAGCAGCGTGTCGGCGTGCAGACCGGGCTCCGAGCCCTCCTCGTCGGAGGAGACGGCCGGAAGGGGTACGAGCGCGACCGCTTCGTCCCCCGTGTGGGCGACGGCGATCCGGTCGGAGTGCTCGGGCCCCGGCGACAGCGGGTCGACGAGGATCTCCTCCAGCAGCGCCTGGGCGACCGGGCCGCCCTCGATGGCGCCGCCGTCCCACTCGACGCGCGCCACGACCACCTGCCAGTGCGGGGCCACGCCCAGGCCCGGCAGCAGCACCGGCGCCGCGACCCGCAGCCGTGCCGCGATCTCGGCCGGCGCCGCCCCTGTCTGGACGAGTTCGAGGACCTCCTGTGCGAGCCGCCGCCGGACCGTGCGCGCCGCGTCCCGCCGGTCCCGTTCCACCGCGATCAGCTGGGTGACGCCCTGGAGCAGGTCGAGCCGCTCCTCGGGCCAGTCCCCGGCGTCCGCCTCGACCGCGAGCAGCCAGTCGGAGAGCACCGTCTCGCGCACGTCCCGGGAGGCGCCCGCGGCACGCACCGACGAGCGGATCGGGAAGAGCGAGTACATCGCCGGGCCCACCGTCACCCGGTGCGGTCCCCGGCGCCCGGTGCGGACCGCCGCCAGATGTTCGGCGGCCAGCTTGGCGCACGTGTCCGCGGGCAGCGCGCCGCCCGCGACCTTCGAGCCCGCGATGGGCCGGCCGGCGGGCGAGAGGACCCAGGCGCGCAGGTCGAGGTCGCTGCCGAGCAGATCGAGGACCACGTCGGGGCCGCCGCCCGCCGGGCCCGAGGTCATCATCCGCCGGTGCCGGTCGACCACGGCGGCCAGATCCCCGGCGCGCTCGCCCGACACCTGGCGTACGACGTGTTCGGTGATCGTGGCGAAGGCGACCGACTCGTTCACGGCGAACAGCGGCAGCCGGTGCCGGGCGCAGGCCACGACCAGGTCGTCCGGGATGTCGCCGAGCTCCGCCTCACCGGCGGCCAGGGCCGCGACCCCGGTGCTCGCGAGAATGCGGACGAAAGGCTCGGAGTCCTCGGCGTCGTGCCGCCAGGCGAGGCCGGTGAGGACCAGTTCGCCGCCCGAGAGGTAGCGGCTCGGGTCCTTGAGGTCGGTGGTCATCACACCGCGTACGGTGCGGTCGAGCTCGTCCTCGCCGCCGAGCAGCCGCAGGCCCAGCGCGTCGGTGTCCAGCAGTGCGCGCAGCCGCATTCTCGTCGCCGCCGTTCTTTGTCTCGAAATCTACGATGGATACGTGGTGAGGCCCGCCGGCGGTCCCCGGGTTCCACGGAGCCGGTCCGTGGGTTCCGAGAATCGGTGGTCCCGGCCCTTGTGGGCCTGTGTCCTGGGCTTTCGAGAGCTGTGCTCACTGTTTCGGGGACTGTTCTCAAAGTTTCCAGAAAAAACCGAAGAGGTTGCTGATGGCCTCGGTTCATACGAATCTACAAGATGCACGCGCTGGCCAGCCAACTCCTTCATGGTTTCGGTGACTGACCGCGGTGCGGGACGCGGCTGTGTACTGGCCCCACTCCGCGTAAACACCGCATGAACGAGCCGGGCCGCCCGCACACGATCTGGCTTGATCAGAACGACCCACGATACGAATGAAGAGAGCCACTCATGGACTTCCTTCGCCCCGCCAGTTGGGAGGAGGCGCTCGCCGCCAAGGCTGAGCACCCCACCGCTGTGCCGATTGCGGGTGGCACCGATGTGATGGTCGAGATCAACTTCGATCACCGCCGGCCCGAGTACCTCCTCGACCTGAACCGCATCGGAGAGCTGAGCGAGTGGGAGGTCGGCGAGGGGAGCGTGCGCCTGGGCGCCTCCGTCCCGTACACCCAGATCATGGAGAACCTGCGCGCTGAGCTCCCGGGGCTGGCCCTCGCCTCCCACACCGTGGCCTCCCCGCAGATCCGCAACCGCGGCGGCGTCGGCGGCAACCTCGGCACCGCGTCCCCGGCCGGCGACGCCCACCCCGCCCTCCTCGCGGCGGGCGCCGAGGTCGAGGCCGAGTCGGTGCGTGGCTCGCGGCTGATCCCGATCGACGCGTTCTACACCGGCGTGAAGCGCAACGCGCTCGCGCCCGACGAGCTGATCCGCGCCGTCCACATCAAGAAGGCGGACGGACCGCAGCAGTACTCGAAGGTCGGCACCCGCAACGCGATGGTGATCGCGGTGTGCGCCTTCGGCCTGGCCCTGCACCCCGAGACCCGTACGGTCCGCACCGGCATCGGCTCGGCCGCGCCGACCCCGGTCCGCGCGAAGACCGCCGAGGAGTTCCTGAACGCGGCGCTCGACGAGGGCGGCTTCTGGGACAACGGGAAGATCATCACCCCGTCGGTGGCCAAGCAGTTCGCCGCTCTGTGCTCCGGCGCCTGCAACCCGATCGACGACGTCCGCGGCACGGCGAGCTACCGCCGCCACGCGGTCGGCGTCATGGCCCGCCGCACACTGACCTGGACGTGGGAGTCGTACCGCGGCACCGCCGCCCGCACGGAGGGAGTCGCGTAATGCGTGTCAATTTCACGGTCAACGGCCGCCGGCAGGAAGCCGACGACGTCTGGGAGGGCGAGAGCCTTCTGTACGTCCTGCGCGAGCGCCTCGGTCTGCCCGGTTCCAAGAACGCCTGCGAGCAGGGCGAGTGCGGCTCCTGCACCGTCCGGCTGGACGGCTTGCCCGTGTGTTCGTGTCTGGTCGCCGCGGGCCAGGTCGAGGGCCGCGAGGTCGTCACCGTCGAGGGGCTCGCCGACTTCGCCAAACAGCGTGCGGAGCACGGAGGTTGCGCAACCGGCGCGTGCGACACCCCCGAGGGGAACGGGATTTCCCTCGACGAGGCCAAGGGCTGGGCGGCCAAGGGACACGACTCGCAGACCGGCGAGGGCACACGACTCGCGCCCATCCAGCAGGCGTTCATCGATGCCGGAGCCGTCCAGTGCGGCTTCTGCACCCCGGGTCTGCTGATCGCGGCGGACGAGATGCTGGAGCACACCCCGAACCCGACCGACGCGGACATCCGCGAGGCGCTCTCGGGCAACCTGTGCCGCTGCACCGGCTACGAGAAGATCATGGACGCGGTCCGCCTCGCGGCCGCCCGGCAGTCCGAGGCGGTCTGACCATGGGAACGACCGGTACACCCACGAACATCACGCAGGGCTCCCGGACCAAGGGCGGCATCGGCGAGTCCACCCTCCGCCCGGACGGCACCCTCAAGGTCACCGGCGAGTTCGCCTACTCCTCCGACATGTGGCACGAGGACATGCTGTGGGGCCAGATCCTGCGCTCCACGGTCGCCCACGCCGAGATCGTGTCCATCGACACCTCCGAGGCCCTCGCACAGCCCGGTGTGTACGCCGTCATGACGTACGACGACCTGCCCACCGACGTGCGCAACTACGGCCTGGAGATCCAGGACACCCCGGTCCTCGCGCACGGCAAGGTACGCCACCACGGCGAACCCGTCGCCATCGTCGCCGCCGACCACCCGGAGACCGCGCGCCGCGCCGCCGCCAAGATCAAGGTGGAGTACCGGGAGCTGCCGGTCATCACGGACGAGGCGTCCGCGACCGCGCCCGACGCGATCCTCGTCCACGAGAACCGCGACGACCACCACATCGGCCACGTCCCGCACCCGAACATCGTGCACCGCCAGCCGATCGTCCGCGGCGACGTCGAAGAGGCCGCGAAGAAGGCCGACTTCATCGTCCGGGGCGAGTACACCTTCGGCATGCAGGACCAGGCCTTCCTCGGACCCGAGTCCGGCCTCGCCGTGCCCTCGGAGGACGGCGGAGTCGAGCTGTACATCGCCACCCAGTGGCTGCACTCCGACCTGCGCCAGATCGCCCCGGTGCTCGGCCTGCCCGAGGACAAGGTCCGGATGACGCTCTCCGGCGTCGGCGGCGCGTTCGGCGGCCGCGAGGACCTGTCGATGCAGATCCACGCCTGTCTGCTGGCCCTGCGCACCGGCAAGCCCGTCAAGATCGTCTACAACCGCTTCGAGTCCTTCTTCGGACACGTCCACCGCCACCCCGCCAAGCTCTTCTACGAGCACGGGGCGACCAAGGACGGCAGGCTCACGCACATGAAGGCGCGGATCGTGCTGGACGGCGGCGCCTATGCCTCGGCCTCCCCGGCGGTCGTCGGCAACGCCTCCTCGCTCAGCGTAGGCCCGTACGTCGTCGAGGACGTCGACATCGAGGCCATCGCCCTCTACACCAACAACCCGCCCTGCGGCGCCATGCGCGGCTTCGGCGCGGTCCAGGCGTGCTTCGCGTACGAGGCCCAGATGGACAAGCTCGCCGACCAAGTGGGCATGGACCGGGTCGAGTTCCGTCAGATCAACGCGATGGAGCAGGGTTCGCTCCTGCCGACCGGACAGCGCGTCGACTCGCCGGCCCCGGTCGCCGAACTCCTGCGCCGCGTCAAGGCGATGCCGCTGCCGCCCGAGCAGCAGTGGCTCTCCGCGGGCGAGGACGCCGACGTACGGCAGCTGCCCGGCGGCCTGTCCAACACCACGCACGGCGAGGGCGTCGTCCGCGGAATCGGGTACGCCGTCGGCATCAAGAACGTCGGCTTCTCCGAGGGCTTCGACGACTACTCGACCGCCCGGGTCCGTATGGAGGTCGTCGGCGGCGTGCCGGTCGCCACCGTGCACACCGCGATGGCGGAGGTCGGCCAGGGCGGCGTCACCGTCCACGCGCAGATCGCCCGCACCGAACTGGGCGTCGCGCAGGTGACCATCCAACCGGCCGACACCCAGGTGGGCAGCGCCGGTTCGACGTCCGCGTCGCGCCAGACATACGTCACCGGTGGCGCCGTCAAGAACTCCTGCGAGCTGGTCCGCGAGAAGGTCCTGGAACTCGGCCGCCGCAAGTTCGGCACGTACCACCCCGCGTGGGCCACCGCCGAACTCCTTCTGGAAGGCGGCAAGGTCGTCACCGACGGCGGCGAAGTCCTCGCCGATCTCGCCGATGTGCTCGAAGGGGAGGCCGTCGAGATCGAGGCCGAGTGGCGGCACCGTCCGACCGAGGCCTTCGACCTGCGCACCGGCCAGGGCAGCGGCCATGTCCAGTACTCGTTCGCCGCGCACCGCGCCGTCGTCGAGGTGGACACCGAACTCGGCCTGGTCAAGGTCATCGAACTGGCCTGCGCCCAGGACGTCGGCAAGGCTCTCAACCCGCTGTCCGTCATCGGCCAGATCCAGGGTGGCACCACCCAGGGCCTGGGCATCGCGGTCATGGAGGAGATCATCGTCGACCCGAAGACCGCCAAGGTGCGCAACCCCTCCTTCACGGACTACCTGATCCCCACCATCCTCGACACACCGACCATCCCCGTCGATGTGCTCGAACTCGCCGACGACCACGCCCCGTACGGGCTCCGTGGCATCGGCGAGGCCCCGACCCTGTCGTCCACCCCGGCCGTCCTCGCGGCGATCCGGAACGCGACGGGTCTGGAGCTCGACCGGACGCCGGTACGCCCCGAACACCTCACGGGTACCGCGTAGGCGCCGGGCAGTTCTCTCCGGGCGGCGCCGGTAACGTCATACTTCGCCGCGCCGTCCGGAGTACCCGGTCACCGCACCGCTCGCGGAACCGGGACCCAGCAGGGAGCAGCAAGCAACAGGCACGTACCGCAGGAGAGTTCATAGCGTTCTTCACGTTCGTCTCGGGCCGTCCCCCGGGTTCGTGCGGCCGAAGCGCCATCCCAAATCCCGCAACCGCTCCGGCGGTTGACCAGCCGTCAGGACGGCTGTCCGGGTGCCCCTTTGAACCTTGGGAGCAGGCCCACATGACCCAGCAGTCACTGGAGCCGAAGACCACCGCGCAGGACGCGGGCGCGGGCAGCCGCGTCCCGGCGGGACGGTCTTGGCTCGACCGGTACTTCCACATATCCCAGCGGGAAAGCTCGATCGCGCGTGAGGTGCGCGGCGGCGTCACCACCTTCATGGCGATGGCGTACATCCTGCTGCTCAACCCCCTCATCCTGTCCGGCAAGGACGTGGCGGGGGACATGCTCGGCCAGAAGGCCCTGATCACCGCGACCGCGTTCGCGGCGGCCTTCACCACACTTCTCATGGGGTTCGTCGGCAAGGTGCCGCTCGCCCTCGCCGCCGGACTCTCGGTGTCCGGTGTGCTCTCCTCGCAGGTCGTCCCGCAGATGACCTGGCCGCAGGCCATGGGCATGTGCGTGATGTACGGCGCGGTCATCATGCTCCTGGTCGTCACCGGGCTGCGCGAGATGATCATGAACGCGATCCCGCTGGCCCTCAAGCACGCCATCACCATGGGCATCGGCCTGTTCATCGCGCTGATCGGCCTGGTCAAGGCCGGCTTCGTGCACCAGGGCAAGGCGACTCCTCTCACCCTCGGCCCCACCGGTGAACTCGGGGGCTGGCCGGTACTGCTCTTCGCCGCCACCCTGCTGCTGATCTTCATGCTCCAGGCGCGCGGCATCCCCGGCGCGATCCTCATCGGCATCGTGTCCGGCACGGTCGCCTCCGTCGTCCTCGACGCCGCCGGGGTCATCGACCCGAAGCAATGGGCCGGCGGCGCTCCCGAACTGCACGGCAGCGCCGTCTCGATGCCGGACTTCTCGCTCTTCGGCAAGGTCGAGTTCGGCGGCTGGGGCCAGGTCGGCGCGATGACGGTGGGCATGATCGTCTTCACGCTCGTGCTCGCCGGGTTCTTCGACGCGATGGCCACCATCATCGGCGTCGGCACCGAGGCCGGACTCGCCGACGACAAGGGCCGGATGCCGGGCCTGTCGAAGGCGCTGTTCATCGACGGCGCGGGCGGAGCGGTCGGCGGGGTGGCCGGCGCCTCCGGTCAGACGGTCTTCGTCGAGTCCGCGACCGGCGTCGGCGAGGGGGCCCGTACCGGCCTCTCCGCCGTGGTCACCGGCCTCTTCTTCGCGGCCTGCCTGTTCTTCACCCCGCTCACGGCGATCGTCCCGGGCGAGATCGCGGCGGCGGCCCTGGTGGTCATCGGCGCCATGATGATGATGAACGCCCGCCATGTCGACTGGGCCGACCGCGCCACCGCCATCCCGGTCTTCCTGACCGTCGTGATCATGCCGTTCACCTACTCGATCACCGCGGGCGTGGCGGCCGGCGTGATCAGTTACGTCGCCATCAGGATCGCCCAGGGCAAGGCCCGGGAGATCGGGGCCTTCATGTGGGGTCTGACGGCGGTCTTCTTCGTCTACTTCGCGCTCCACCCGATCGAGAGCTGGCTGGGCGTCCACTGACGCCCGCGTTCCTTCCACGCAACCGCAGACCAGGAGGCCGACAGATGCTGGACATCGCCGAAGAGCTCCACCGGTGGGTCGAGCAGGGCCGCGACTTCGCCGTCGCCACCGTGGTGGCGGTCGGCGGCAGCGCGCCCCGTCAGCCGGGCGCCGCACTCGCCGTCGACTCCGACGGCACGGCGATCGGCTCGGTCTCCGGCGGTTGCGTGGAAGGAGCGGTCTACGAACTGTGCGTCCAGGCGCTGGAGGACGGCGAGACCGTCCTCGAACGCTTCGGCTACAGCGACGACGACGCCTTCGCGGTCGGCCTGACCTGCGGCGGCGTCATCGACATCCTGGTCACCCCGGTCCGCTCGCGGGACACCGCCCGCCGGACGGTGCTAGCGGCAGCGCTGGCCGCCGCGGCGGGCGGGGAGGCGGCGGCGCTCGCCCGCGTCGTGAGCGGGCCCGCCGAACTGATGGGACGCGCCCTCGTCGTGCGTTCCGACGGCTCGTACGAGGGCGGCTTCGGCGCCCACCCCGAACTCGACCGTACGGTGCTGGGCGAGGCGGCGGCCCAACTGGACGCCGGCCGCACCGGCACCCTGGAGATCGGAGAGCAGGGCTCTCGTTGCGGAGCGCCGCTCGCGGTCCTGGTGGAGTCGTCGGTCCCGCCCCCACGCATGATCGTCTTCGGTGCCATCGACTTCGCCTCCGCCCTCGTCCGCATGGGCAAGTTCCTCGGCTACCGGGTCACGGTGTGCGACGCCCGCCCGGTCTTCGCGACGGAGGCCCGCTTCCCGGACGCGGACGAGATCGTCGTGGACTGGCCCCACCGCTATCTGGAGCGCGCGGAGGTCGACTCCCGCACCGTCCTGTGCGTCCTCACCCACGACGCCAAGTTCGACGTCCCGCTGCTCAAGCTGGCGCTGCGGCTCCCGGTGGCGTACGTCGGCGCCATGGGCTCACGCCGCACCCACCTGGACCGCAACGAGCGGCTGCGCGAAGTCGGCGTGACCGAGATGGAGCTGGCCCGCCTCAGGTCACCCATCGGCCTGGACCTGGGAGCCCGCACGCCCGAGGAGACGGCACTGTCGATCGTCTCGGAGATCGTGGCCGACCGGCGCGGGGGAAGCGGGGTTTCCCTCACGGGGGCGCACACGCCGATCCATCACGACGCGTCCTCGGTTCCGGCGCGGCGGATCGGGTCGGTGGCCTGAGAAGCCGTTGCGGGAGGGGCGGCGGAACCAGCTTCCGTGCCTCCTCCTCCGGGCTCGTCCTCCGGGCCGGTCCGCTGTTTCTGCGCCTCTCTTCTGTGTCTTGTATTGACGCAGGCATGCCTCTCGGCGAATCTCCTGTGGGAGCGCTCCCGCAAGTCCCTCGTGACCGTTGCGAACCAGGAGTGAACGCGCATGAGACGACGTACCCCCACATGGCTCGCCGCCCTGTCCGTAGGGCTGGCCGCCCTCTTCGCCGTACCCCCGGCGCACGCCGCGCAGTCCACGGACCGCGGACCGTCGCTGTACGTCCCGGACCCGAACCCGGCGGCGTACCAGCAGGCCCTCGGCCTCGCCCGGGCCGGCTGGTTCCGCGACGCGGCCGGCATTCTGGCGATGGTGAACACCCCGCAGGCCGTGTGGTTCGGCGATCAGACACCGGCCGAGGTGGAGCGACTGGTCCGCGCGGTGGTGCGCGACGCGGGCCGTGACCACGCGATTCCCGTGCTGGCGCTGTACGACATCCCCGGCCGGGACTGCTCCAACTACTCGGCGGGCGGCGCCGCCGACACCGCCGAGTACGAGGCGTGGATCGACGCCGTGGGGCGTGGGATCGGGCGCGGCGACGCGATCGTCACCCTCGAACCCGACGCCCTCGCCCTGCTGCCCTCCGACTGCGGCCAGGACGACGCGCAGGGCACGAAGACAGCCGCGCGGTACACCGAGGTCAACTACGCGGTCGACGCCCTGGAGCCACTGCCCGGGACGCGGGTCTATCTCGACACCGGGCACCCGGGCTGGCACACCGTGAACTCCATCGTGCCGCGCCTGATCAAGGGCGGGGTGGCGCGGGCCTCCGGCTTCTACACCAATGCCTCGAACTACCACACCGATGACGCCAACTCCTGGTACGGCAAGCTGATCTCGTCCTGTCTGGCCTATGCCGACGGCGGTGGTGACGTCGCCGACTGTCCGAACCAGTGGTGGCCGCGGGCCGACGCGCAGGCCTGGCTCGACGCGCACGTGACGACGCCGCCCTCCCGGATGAAGCACTTCGTCACGGACTCCAGCCGCAACGGCCAGGGGACCTGGACCCCGCCCACGGGCAAGTACACGGACGCGCAGGACTGGTGCAACCCGCCGGACCGGGGTCTCGGCGCCCGCCCCACGCTGAGCACCGGCGACCCGCTCCAGGACGCCCGGTTGTGGATCAAGACGCCCGGCGAGTCGGACGGCCTCTGTCTGCGCGGAACGGCGGGGCCCGAGGACCCGGAGCGCGGGACGGTCGACCCGAAGGCGGGGGACTGGTTCCCGGAACAGGCGCTGGAACTGGCTCAGTTGGCCGATCCGCCCCTTCTTCCGGCGGGCTGACGGACGAGGGACGGGGTGGGGGCGTCGACCTGTCGGCCGCGTCCCGCCGCTCTCACCCCGACCCCGCCGCTCTACCCCCGCCCCAGCAACCCGTCCATCGCCCGTCCGAACATCCACCGCGCCGACCACCCCAGCGGCCGGTCGGTGAAACCGGGCAGCCCGCGCACGCTCAGATCCTCCCGCCAGACCACCCGTGAACCTCCGCCGTCGCCGTCCGCCGGGTGCACCTCGAACTCGGCCCAGCCCGTGACGAACGTGCCGCGCTTGACCAGCCGGCACGTTCCCGGGCCCCCGTCGCGCGGCGGCCGCCACGCGACGACCTCCATCGGGTCGTCGAAGGCGAGCGGCCCGAGCCCCGACCGCGCCACGAAGACCGTGCCCTCCCGCGTCGGCGGCGGTGTGCGCACGGTGACCCGGGTCAGCGGGACGACGTCCGCGTGCCGGGGCCAGTCGGTCAGGCGCCGCCAGTTCTCGGCGACGGAGTGCCGGGACACGCGTTCCAGGACGAAGAGGACCACGGCGTGATCGTAGGCGGCCGAGGGCCGTTCACCCGAAGGGGGACTCTCCCGCAACCGGATGAAATCGGCCGTACTCGCCCCGGCCTCGTCCCCGGGGAGCGGGCAATGCCGCCCCTCCCGCGCGGGGAGTTGGTCACCAGGTTCTGAAAGGCGTACGGGGTACTGATCGCACGGGCCTCGACACCCACCCGGCAGGGTGCGTCCAGCAGGCCCGGCGCCAATGCTGGACGGGATTGTTCCGAGGCTCCGCCGTCCCGCCCACGGCGCGGCCGGGAGCCCCGCTGCCCCGACCGGCCCCTCTCGATCGGGACCCCTGAGCTGTACCCGCTCGACTCCCCCTCTCGGTCGGGACCCCTGAGCTGTACCCGCTCGACTCCCCCTCTCGGTCGGGGCTCCTGATCCGTACCCGCTCGACTCCCCCTCGCGATAAGCGTGTTGAGCGCTCTCTCCGTGCTGCCCGGTCCGGAGGTCCACCCGTTACGATGTCGCCGAACGTGATCCACCGTTTGCCCGAGACACCGCACCTCGACTGGTGCCCCTCCCGCGACAGGAGCCCACGTGCCGGACCAGCCCTTCGTCATCGACCCCACAGGTGCCGACATCCATGGGGAGGCCGAGTGGTTAGGCGGTCTCCGTCGCACCCCGCACGACACGGGAGACGCCCCCGCCGCCGCCCTCGTCGAACTCCCGGGCGGGATGAGGGCCTGGTTCCCGACCCGGTACGACACGCTCAAGCAGCTCCTCGCCGACGACCGGGTCTCCAAGGACCCCAACCAGCACTGGCCCGCCTGGATCGACGGCGCCTACCGCGAGAGCTGGGTCAGCCTGTGGGTCGGCGTCACCAACATGTTCACCGCGTACGGCGCCAACCACCGCAGGCTGCGCAAGCTCGTCTCTCCCGCGTTCACGAAACGGCGTACGGACGCGCTGGGCCCCCGGATCGAGGAGATCGCCGCCGAGTTGCTCGACCACATGGCCGAAGCACCGGGCGACCGGGCCGACCTCCGGTCCGCCTACGCGCACCCGCTTCCGATGCGGGTGATCTGCGACCTGTTCGGCCTGCCGGAGGAGAAGCGGCCCGACATCGCGCGCCTCATCGAGGCGAACATGGACACCACCCTCACCCCCGAGCAGGCCATGACCACTTACCGGGAGATACACGAACTGCTCGCGCGGCTCGTCGAGTCGAAGCGGGAGCAGCCGGGCGACGACATGACGACCGCGCTCATCGCGGCCCGCGACGAGGAGGGATCACAGCTCGCCGAGGCCGAGTTGATCGACACTCTCCTCCTCGTCATCGGCGCGGGCCACGAGACGACCGTGAACCTCATCGGCAACGCGGTACACGCCCTGCTCGCCCACCCCGACCAGCTCGCCCGCGTGCTCGCCGGTGAGGTCGCGTGGAGCGAGGTCATCGAGGAGACCCTGCGCTGGGCCCCCTCGATCGCCAACCTCCCGCTCCGTTACGCCGTCGAGGACATCAAGCTCCCCGACGGCACCCTGATCCCGCGCGGTGACGCGATCCTGGCGACCTACGCGGCGGCCGGCCGCGACCCGTTGCGGCACGGCGAGAGCGCGGCCCGCTTCGACATCACCCGCGTGGACAAGGAGCATCTCGCCTTCGGCCACGGCGTCCACTACTGCATCGGCGCGCCACTGGCCCGGCTGGAGGCCTCCATCGCGCTCCCGGCACTCTTCGAGCGCTTTCCCACCCTGAGCGCGGACGCGTCACAGGGTCCGGCGCGCCTGGCCGAGTCGTTCATCGGCCACGGCTACCGGATGCTGCCCGTGCGCTGGAGCTGATCTCCCGTCAGGAGCCGGATTGGGAGCCGGGAGTGGGAACGGCGGCGGGGGAGCCGACCTCGGGGGCGAGTGATCGCGTCGGAGATGATGAACCGTCAGGGGCGGTACACCGTACCGGGCTCGGCCTTCCCCGGTGCCAGCAGTTGCGGCACCGTCACGAACACGTACCCGCGCTCCTTCAGCGCGTCGATGATCCCGGGTACCGCCGGTACGGTGCCCGGGTAGAGATCGTGCAGCAGGATGATCCCGTCCCGGGAGGACTGCTGCAGGACGCGCTCGCGTATCAGGCCGGAATCGTTCGTCCGGTAGTCCTTGGCGGTCACGCTCCACAGGACCTCGGCGAGACCCTGCTCGCGCGCGATCTTCTGCACCGTGTCGTTCGTCCGGCCCTGCGGCGGCCGCATCAGTGTCGGCCTGTGCCCGGTGAGGCGCTCTATCTCGTCGTTCGGACGGCGCAGTTCCTCTCGTATCTCCGCCGGCGAGATCCGGGTGAGGATCTTGTGGTCCCAGGTGTGGCTGGCGACCTCGTGGCCCTCGTCGGCCATGCGCCGCACCAGTTCCGGGTATTTCTCGATGTGCCGCTTGCCGAGCAGGAAGAAGGTCGCCTGGACCTTCTTCTCCTTGAGGATGTCGAGCAGCCGGGCCGAGTGTTCGCTCGGCCCGGCGTCGAAGGTCAGGGCGATGCACTTGGCCCTTCGGCAGTCCACCGCCCCGAACTGCGCCTGTCCGGCGGCTCCGGCGGCTCCCGTGGCTCCCGCTTGCGCCCTCGCGGCGCTCGGCGCGGTGGTGTTCATGGATGTGCACCCCGTCAGTGGCAGGGTCAGCGCGACGGCGGCGGAGATCGCGGCCGCCGCACGGAACCTGGTCGCCGGTCTTTTCATCTTCCTGGTCAGAGAAGGCATGCGGCGACTATATATGGAGTGTATACACTCGATGTATAGCGCTGTGAGCTGCGTAAACGCGCTGATCGGCTGATGTCGTCAGGAGTCCGCGTCGCGCCGTCCGGTGGTGCTCACGGGTTGTCGGATCGTTGCTACGGCGGTTGCTCCGACCCGTTGCTCCGACCGTGATTACGGCGGTTGCTCCGACCCGTTGCTGTGGCGGTTGCTACGGCCGCTGCACCGGCCTCGGTTTGTGGCCGGGGCGGTGTACGCCGGCCGTGCGGCTCACGAGCATCGCCATGGCGAGCAGTCGCCGCCAGTCCAGGGCGGGTTGGACCGTGGGGACACCCGGCCGTTTCTTCGGGACGCGGACGCGGAGCACGCCCGGTTCGACGCGGCAGTGCACCGGGATGGGCAGGATCATGGCCTCGCCGTCGATGCCGACCTCCAGCTCGTCGCTGTCGGCGCCGACGACCACTTCGTGCGCGGTGAGGACCGACAGGCCCTCCGGGTCCGGGGAGAGCAGCAGGGCGGCGGCCTCGACCGCGCTGTCCACCTTGACACCGAGGATGCCGAGCAGTCCCGTGTCGAGCCGTTCGCGGCGGCCCAGACCGGCCGGATCGTCCGTTCGGTAGGGGTTGTTGCTCACCAGCAGCGCCTGCGGCGCGTCGAGCGTCGTGCCGGCGGCCCGGGCGGTCAGCCGCGGTCCGCGCTGGCGGGTGAGCAGGTCCGGAAGGAGCTGCAGGATGGTGCCGATCTTGTCGTCCCGGTAGGCGGGATCCTGGACGACCGCCGCGTACGCGCCGAACGAGGCGTTGTTGACGAAGGGGTGCTTCCCGGCGAAACCGAGGTCCACCCGGAGTTCGACGCCGTTCGTCAGCGCGTCGAGGCAGGTCGCCGGATCGTCGCGGTCGAGGCCGAGGTCCATGGCGAAGTGGTTGCGGGTGCCGGCCGAGACGACGAGGAACGGCAGACCGTGCTCGGCGGCGACGGCCGCGACGAGAGCCTGTGTCCCGTCGCCGCCCGCGACGCCCAGCAGATCCGCTCCGTCCGCGACCGCCTCCCGGGCCAGCTCGGTGACGTCCTGGTGGTGCTCCGGGTCGAGGAGGACGACGCGGGCGCCGAGTCGCTCGGCCTTCTCCACGAGACCGAACCGCGCCACCTTGCCGCCGCCGGACCGGGGGTTCATGAGGACGAAGGGCCGCCGCGGCGGTGGGGTGCGGAGCTCCTTCATGGGCCGGACCCGGCCGCGGGCGCTCCGCAGCGCGTAACGGCCGGTCCACACGGCGACGATCCACAGCACGGGGGACAGCACCAGGGTCCACAGCAGTGTGACCGCGAGGGCCACGATGACGGCGATGGGCACGACGACCGCCAGCAGCCCCGCGATCCAGCGCACCGGGCCGCGCCGGGTCAGCATCCACCACAGCGCCGCCGCCGCGACGGCCATGCCGGCCAGAGCGGCGAGGAGGAGCAGGAAGCCGCGTACACCTCCGAAGACGAGCGGCAGCGCCACGGCGAGCGCCGCCGATGCCAGTGAGGCTCTCGCCGCCCACCGTTCGCGGGCCGACGGACCCGTATCCGTGCTCATCGTTCCTCCACTGGTCGGTCCCTCGCGCGCCGCGTCACCGGACGAGAGGCACCGTTCCATCCGTCACGCGAACCTGGCATCCGGGGGGTGGACGACCATGGCCGACGTGCCGGGACGGCCCGTATGAGGTCACGCTGTCACGAGCCGGGCTCCGGCACCACGAGGCGGCCTGTGTCCCGGCCCGTTTCCTGGCTCGCTTTCCGGCCGGATGTCGGTCGGCCGACGGCGGGGTCCGCGTGCCTCGCGGACGGGCCGGGGCGGGTGCGTGCCTCCGGCGGAATCAGCGCGCCGTGCCCGGCGCCGCACACGACCGCCGTGTGCACCTGCTCGCCGCAGTCCGCGTGCACGACCTCCAGGGGCGGACCCTCGGGATCCGCCGTGTAGCGGTCGCCCCACTGCTTGAGGGCGATCATGGCGGGCCACAGTTCCCAGCCCTTGCGGGTGAGCCGGTACTCGTACCGGGTACGGCTGCCGGGCTCGCTGTACGGCACGGTTTCCAGGATCCGGGCCGCGACCAGCTTCCGCAGCCGGTCCGCCAGCACGCTCTCGGAGAGCCCGACATGCCGCCGGAAGTCGTCGAAGCGCCGTACGCCGTTCATCGCGTCCCGCAGCACCAGCATCGACCACTTCTCGCCGACCAGGTCGAGTGTCCGCTGGATCGTGCAGTTCTCGGTACTTGTGTCGAGCCACGTCATGCGCCCCATCGTAGGCTGACTGTGAGATTGACAGCCAGGCGTCCCGCTGGCTAGCTTCGAAAAGCAGAGTCAGAGGGACGGAGCCGGATCGTGGAGAGACACGGAGCCGGATCGTCGACGAACAGGGAGAGTGGCAGAGCCATGGGCAGGTCTCGTACGTACGACTGGGAGGACCCGGCCGTCTCCGCGGCTGTCGTCGGCCAGTACAGCGGTCTCGAATTCCTCCGCGAGGTGCAGGCCGGACGGCTCCCCGCAGCGCCGATCTCGGCGACCCTCGGCATGACCCTCGAAGAGGTCGAGCACGGCCGGGTGGTCTTCGCCCTGGTTCCGGGGGAGGAGCACTACAACCCGATCGGAAGCGTCCACGGAGGCGTCTACGCCACCCTGCTCGACTCCGCGGCGGGCTGCGCGGTGCAGTCCGTGCTGCCCCGGGGCACCGGATACACCTCACTCGACCTGAACGTGAAGTTCCTGCGGCCGATCACCCTGGACACCGGCAAGGTCCGCGCGGTCGGCACCGTCCTCAACAGCGGCCGCCGTACCGCCCTCGCCCAGGCGGAGCTCTTCGACGCGGCCGACCGGCTGCTCGCCCACACCACCAGCAGCTGCCTGCTGTTCCCCGTCTGACCCGCTGCCCGCTGTTCCTCGTCCGAGGGCCGGGCGGGCGATGCGGCCGAGCGGTGCCCCCACCCTCGGTCATGGCGACGCGTTCCGCCGGGCCGGCCGGCGGTCCCGGGCATACCGTGGCGGCGTATGAGGACGAACCTTCCGCGCCTGCCCCTGAACGCCGTGCCGCGCCTGACCGGAGCGGTGGTCCTCGGTGCCGCGGTCGGCGCGGTCGTGGGACTGTCGACCGACGTCTTTCTGGGCCTGCTGGCGGGGATCGCCGCAACGGAACTGTTCTTCGTCCTGGCAGGCTGGGCGGTGCTGTGGCCGATGACCGCCACGGCCACCCGCGACAACGCGCGACGCGAGGACTTCCGCCCCCTGACCGACGAACTCGTGGTGGTCGCGGTCGCCCTGTGCGGGCTGTTCGCCATCGTGCTGCTGCTCCTGCGCGGCAAGTCCGACAACGGCCACGCCGCGGCCGTGACCGCCCTGTGCGGGGTGTTCCTTGCCTGGTCGGCCCTGCATCTGATGTACGCCACCCGCTACGCCTACGTGTACTACGAGGCCAACGGCGGCATCGACTTCAACACGGACAACCCCCCGGCGTACCGCGACTTCTTCTACTTCAGCTACAACCTCGGAATGACCTACCAGGTGTCCGACACCGGCGTTTCGAGCTCGAAGATCCGCTCGATCGTCCTGCGGCACTGCCTCCTGTCGTACGTGTTCGGCACCAGCATTCTCGCCACGGCCATCAACCTCGTCGTGGGACTCGTGGGCGGCTGACGGTACCGGCGGTGCGCTCGGTTCTGGTGCGGTTTGTCCCAGGACGAAGCAGGATGGGAGGAAGAACCGACCGGTCCGTGTACGAGGACACCGTGTACGACGGACACCTCCGCGTCTCATGAGGAGGCCGACTCTTGGCCGAGCCACAGGCTGTGATCTCCCGACCGGCCAGGGCCACCGTGTTCCTCGTGGTCACCGTCGCGCCGGGGCACGAGGACACGGTCCGTAGCCTCCTGGAGGATGTCTCGGGACTGCGCCGTTCCGTCTCCTTCCGGGCACCCGGCGACGACCTCGGGTGCGTCGTCGGTATCGGATCGGCGGCCTGGGACCGGCTGTTCAGCGGGCCTCGCCCCCAAGAACTGCATCCCTTCGTGGAGTTGGCGGGCAGGCGCCACCGGGCCCCGTCCACGCCGGGAGACCTCCTGTTCCACCTCCGGGCCCGCCGGATGGACCTCTGCTTCGAACTCGCCCGGCTGATCGTTGAACGACTCGACGGCGCGGTCACGGTGGTCGACGAGGTCCATGGGTTCAAGTACTTCGACGAGCGGGACCTGCTCGGATTCGTCGACGGCAGCGAGAACCCCGAGGGCCGTCCGGCCGCCGACGCCGTGTTCATCGGCGACGAGGACCCCGCCTTCGCGGGCGGCAGTTACGTGATCGTCCAGAAGTACCTGCACGACCTGCGGACATGGAACGCGCTGCCCGCGAACGAGCAGGAGAAGGTCATCGGGCGCACGAAGCTCGCCAACGTGGAACTGCCCGACGACGTCAAGCCGGCCGACTCCCATGTCGCGCTCAACACCATCACCGACGAGGACGGCGACGAACGCAAGATCGTGCGGGAGAACATGCCGTTCGGCACCCTGGGAGAGGGCGAGTTCGGCACCTTCTTCATCGGCTACGCCCGCACCCCCGAGGTGACCGAGCAGATGCTGCGGAACATGTTCCTCGGAGACGGCCGCGCCTCGCACGACCGCATCCTCGACTTCTCGACCGCGATCACCGGATGCCTCTTCCACGTGCCGACCGTCGACTTCCTCGACGACCTCCCCGCCGCCCCGGACCGGCAGGCGGCGGAACGGCAGCCGGCGGACCTCCCCGCCGCCTCCGGCGAGCGGGCGGCCGTGGACGGCTCACTGGGGATCGGCAGCCTCAAAGGAGTCCGCACATGACGACCACGCCCGATGCCGCCGCCTCCGCCACCAGCACCGGCAACCTGCACCGCGAACTCGCCCCCATCGCGCCCGCCGCATGGAACGAGATCGAGGACGAGGCGCGCCGCACCTTCCGCCGCAACCTCGCCGGCCGCCGCGCCGTGGACGTCTCGGGCCCCGACGGCCCCGGTCTCGCCGCCGTGGGGACCGGCCACCTGTCCGGCATCGACGGGCCGTCACCCGGTGTCTCGGCACGGCTGCGCCAGGTACAGCCCCTGGTCGAGCTGACGGTGCCGTTCAGGGTGAGCCGCGCCGCCGTCGACGACGTGGACCGTGGCGCCAAGGACTCCGACTGGCAACCGGTCAAGGACGCCGCCCGGACCATGGCCTTCGCCGAGGACCAGACCGTCTTCAACGGGTACACGGCGGCCCGTATCGACGGTCTTCGCGCACGCACCTCCAACCCCGTGCTCCGTCTTCCCGTCGAGCCGCGCGACTTCCCGGACGCCGTGAGTCATGCCCTGAGCACCCTCCGGCTGGCGGGCGTGCAGGGCCCGTACGCACTGCTGCTGGGCGCGGAGGCGTACACGGCGGTCAGCGAGACCTCCGACCACGGCTACCCCATCGCCGCCCACCTCGGCCGGATGCTCGACGGCCGGCTGATCTGGGCGCCCGCCATGGAAGGCGCCTTTCTGCTGACCACCCGGGGCGGCGACTACGAACTGCGGCTCGGTGAGGATCTGGCCATCGGCTACACGGCCCACGACGCCATCGGCATCGACCTGTACTTCCGCCAGACCCTGACCTTCCTGGTCCACACGGACGAGGCCGTGGTGGCACTCGACCCGTGGACCGACACGAGCACGGACACGGCCTGACCTCGCCGGGTGCGCGCTGCTCAGCGGGGGTCCGCCCCAGCCGCCGGCTCCATCTTCCGACGTCCCTCAACGCACCGTTCCCCTGAGCGAGTTGCGGCCTCTCCAGGGAAAGACCGCAGGCCAGGGCCCTCGCAGCGCAGATGTCCGCTCCAGTTGCGGAGCAATAGGCGCCGCGAAATGGTGGAAAGGACTCATCGCCGCACCGGGAGCTGCCCATGTCGATGTCGTCCTACGGTTTCGGGCCGTCCGACAGGATCGCGGAGCTCCTGCTAGGTGGCGAGGCCGAACCCGGCGACACGATCGTCGCCGACGACCGGGACGGCTCCGTTCACTGCACCGTGCGCAAGGCCGCCTCGGGCGACGGCGACCCGGGCGACGGCACGGACGCGGAGCGGGGGAGCGGAAAGCCCGCCGACGCCACGCAGAACGAGTGATCAACGTACGACGAAGGACGGGACGGAGGACTCCTGACACCGAAGACGTACCCGGGCGAGCGAACGCCGGGTAGTGGTTTGAGGAGGCTGCGCATGACGCACCACAAGTCCAACCGGGCTGTCGAAGGCGATCCGGAGCATGCCCACAACAGGGGAATGCCGCTGCGGTCCGATGATGACGAACTCCACGCACGTACGGTCCGTGAGCGGCGGGAAGCCGGTCTGCTGGGCGGTCCCATGGACGACCCCGAAGCCGCGTACAGGCGTGAGCGCGTGGAGATCGATCTAGAGGTGGGCGCCGGCCGGATCCCGACGGGCAACTTCACCCGGCGGACCCGGGACCCCTATCCGCCCTCCAGTTACGGGGACTGAATTCACCGTAGGACCGAGATCACCGTAGGACACCGTAGGACCGGGATCACCGCAGGACCGAGATCACCGCAGTACTCAAATCGCCGTGCCGAGGGGCGAGTTCACGGGCGCGACGGGTTCACGGGCGCGCGCCCGGTCCCGGAAATGACGCCTTTGCGCCGCGGACCGGGCAGCCGGACGCGCGCCTCGGCCTCGATCCCCGGCCTCTCCGCCTCCAGGTCGCCGGGCGCGGGTCGGTCAGGCGTGGCTTCGATCAGCGTCAGGGCCCGATCGGCTGCGGCTTCGGTCGGCGGCAGGACCGATCAGCCGCTGTCCCCCGGCGACTGGCCCAGGGAGACCACCACCGCGCTCTCCGATCCGTCGGGTGCCTGGAAACTGACGGTGTCTCCCGCCCTGTGGCCGAGGAGAGCACGACCGAGCGGGCTGTCGGCCGTGACGAGCGTCCGGTCCAACACCGCGGCGGTTTCGCCGATTTGAACGGTGTCCGTCGTGCCGTCCGAGAACCGGACCGTGACCGTGCTGCCCACGCCGACCAGGTCGGTGGGCGGCGGACCGGCCACGTCCGCCTGCTGGAGCCGCGTGGTGATCTCGGAGATACGGTCGTCCAGACGCAGGAGATCGTCGGCGCGCTGCAACTCGTCCGCTTCGTCGGCGCTGTCGCCCACCTCCGCGTCGGAGTCCCGCAGGGTCGCCGCGACCGTGGCGCGCTCGGCGTGGAGGTCGGTGAGTTCCTGCTCCAGGGCGTGCCGGGCAGCCTCGCTGATCGGTGCTGGTTCGCTGGGCATGCCTACTCCTCGGGTGCCGAAAGGTGAGTCGAATCGGAGCGATATCAGCATATCCATGTGCTTTGATGCGCTATCGAGTCGAATCGCGACGATATGTGATGTATGGAATCGTGGGTCCCTGGAATTCAGGACGCTTCCTGATGAGCTTCCTGATGTCCTGCGAACAAGGGAGGTCCCCATGTCCTCGAAGCGACGCCGGAAGAAGAAGAGCCGCCGCAAGCACGCCGCGAACCACGGGAAACGACCCCAGTCCTAGGCCCGGTGAGACTCTTGAACGCATCCCAGGACGGGCGGGACGGGCTGGAGCCCCATGTGGGGCCCGATCCCCTGGGCGAGCCGGAATTCCATCCGTACCGTCACCCGGCCGCCGGCTGGGGTGCGGCCAAGAGCGTGGGGCGGTTCCTGGTGCGCGAACGTGCCCTTGTGGACGGCCCGCGGGCGATCATGCGCATGAACCACGAGAACACGGGCTTCGACTGCCCCGGATGCGCATGGCCCGACGACACCAAGGGCCTGCACCTGGACATCTGCGAGAACGGCATCAAGCACGTCACCTGGGAGATGACGAACAAGCGGGTCGGCCGTGAGTTCTTCGCCGCCCACTCGGTGACCGAGCTGTTCGGCTGGAGCGACTACGACCTGGAGAACCAGGGCCGGCTGACCGAACCGATGGTCTACGACCCGGAGTCGGACCACTACGTGCCGATCAGCTGGCGCGCCGCGTTCGAACCCTCCAGCCGCGCATCGGCGGCGACATGGCGCTGCTGCGGGGCATGGCCAAGGCGATCCTGGAGCAGTCCGGCACCGACCCCAAGGCCCTGGACCAGGAGTTCATCGACCGGCACACGGCGTACTTCGACAAGTACCGCGCGGTGTGCGAGGCCACGTCCTGGGACGAGATCGAGCGCCAGTCCGGGATCGACCGGGACGGCATTCTCAAGGCGGCGCGGGTGTACCGCGACGCCGACCGCTCCATCATCAGCTGGTGCCTCGGTGTCAGTCAGCACGAACACGGCGTCGACACCGTGCGGGAGATCGTCAACCTCCTTCTGCTGCGCGGCAATCTGGGCCGGGAAGGCGCCGGTCCTTCACCGGTGCGCGGCGGGCTTGCCGGCGGGGACCTGCTGGCCGGGGGTCTGCGCGAAGCAGCTGGCGGCGGTGGCGATCCACCACTCGTCGACCAGGGTCGCGGTGCAGGCACGGGAGGTGGCCTCGTCGCCTATGTTCACTTTGCGGCGTGTGCGAACTGGCCGACGGCGGCCTCAGGACCGGTGACCGCCTGGGCGGGAGCACCCGAGATCAAGGCCAACGAAACCACGGTGGTGGAGACCAGGACACCGGCTGTCCGCGCCGAGCGCGGACGGGATGCAATCATGCCTTCTTCCTTCAGGATGCACTGCACACCGCATGCCGGTCCCCGCGGCGCCGCGGGGACCGGCATGCGGTGTGTCAGAGGGTGCCGACGAGGGAGATGGAGCCGAAGGTTCCGGTGACGCCCTGGGTGTTGACCCCTGTGGTCGGGGACCAGGTGCGGTCGGTGTGGCGCACGACGTGCAGGATCCGGTTGTCACTGGTCGTAACGGCGAGCTGGAGTTCGCCGTCGACGGTGCCCGCGCCGACGGACTTGGCCGTCACGGTGCCGAGAATGCCCCTCAGGTCGCCGAAGGGGGCCCAGGTGCCGTTGGCGTAGCGGATGGAGTGGTACTGCCGGGTGCCGTTGTCGGTGGCGATCACGATGTGGTTGTCGCCGCCCGCACCGGCCGTGCTCACGGACGAGATGGGGCCGGTGGCTCCGGCGGCCTGGGCGACGTCACCCCATACGACCCAGTGGCCGGTGGTCCGGCGGATGGTGTGGAAGGCCTTGCCGCCGCTGACGGCGATGACCTGGAGCTCGCCCCCGGCACTGGCGGTGGCGACGGAGGTGACGGCGCCGATCGGGCCGGTGGCGGCGGCGACGTCACCGAAGGCGGCCCAGTTCCCGGCGGCGGTGCGCACAGTGTGGAACACCTTGCCGCCCGCGACCACCACGACGTGGAGTTCGGTGCCGATGGACACGGTGGAGACCTGGGTGATGTTGCTGAGGGTGCCCGCCTCGGCGTTGAGGTCACCGAAGGTGCCCCAGGTGCCGTCCGCCTTGCGGATCGTGTGCCGCAAGCGCCCGTCGGTACCGAGCGCCACCACATGGGTGTCGCCATTGATCCCGGCGGCGGCGGCGGTGCGTACGCCGCCGATGTTCCCGGCCTTGGACTGGACGTCGGTGAAACCGGTCCAGGATCCGTCGGCCAGGCGGATGCCCTGGTAGAGGCCGGTGCCGGCCTGCACGAGGGTTTCGGCCTTCCAGCCCGGCGTCAGGGCCCTCACCTGCTGCACCCAGTCGCCCAGGTCGTCGATCCGCGCGGAGACGGCGCCGGTGCGGGTTTCAGTGGCGGCGGCGCCGAGGCAACCACCCTGCCAGGAACGGCT
Organism: Streptomyces sp. NPDC026500; assembly: GCF_055567635.1. Taxonomy (NCBI): domain Bacteria; kingdom Bacillati; phylum Actinomycetota; class Actinomycetes; order Kitasatosporales; family Streptomycetaceae; genus Streptomyces; species Streptomyces sp. NPDC026500. The sequence goes on from NZ_JBVHQB010000003.1 coordinate 75,469, forward strand.
GTTGACGCCGACCAGTTCACCGGACGCGTTCAGGAGCGGGCCGCCGGTGTCGCCCTTGCAGATCGCGTCGGTGCCCTTGCCGGTGATGGTCAGGGTGGTGGCGTCGGCGGAGCCGACGGTGAAGGTGCCGGTGTGCAGCTTGTCGGGGACCCACTCGGTCTTCGTACGGCCGAACCCGGCCGAGGTGAGGTCGATGCCGGCGGCCGGGGCCGCGGCGCTGCGCTTGATGCCGGCGATGCCGGTGGCGGGGCTGGCGAGGCGGGCCAGAACCAGGTCGCGGTCCGTACGGGGCACGAGGTCGACGACCTCGACGGCCCGCCCGCTGCTCAGGGTGGCGGTGCTCTTCAGAGCGGGCTTGCCGGCGGGGACCTGCTGGCCGGGGGTCTGCGCGAAGCAGCTGGCGGCGGTGGCGATCCACCACTCGTCGACCAGGGTCGCGGTGCAGGCACGGGAGGTGGCTTCGTCGCCGATGTTCAGCTTCGCCACGGACGCGAGCTGGCCGGCGGCGGCTTCCGGACCGGTCATCGCCATGGCGGGAGCGGACGGGATCAGCCCGGCCGAAACAGCGGTGGCGGAGACCAGGAGACCGGCTATCCGGGCCGAACGCGGACGGGGTGCAAACATGCGTCTTCCTTCGGTTGATCAGGTGCGTAGGAAATCGGTCGAGGGTGCTGCCGCGATTGCCTCTTCGGCCGTCGCGCGCTGTGCGCCGGGTTCCGTCGAAGGCTCTTCGCCTCGACAACTCGTCGCCGAACGGCGGACGGTGATACACCGACCGTTCTCCCCGGACTTCAGATGCCTCAGGGAGCCGAGCCGCTGGTCGGATTCGATGACGACGGCCGCGAACCTCTGTCTCGGAGCAGATCGGATTAAACGTGAGGGAATCAGAGTCGACGATTCCGTGAACGGAAGTCTTCGATCGTCTTCGATTCCTACGCGTGTTACGCGGAGGTCCTGATTTCCATGAGCATGAAGTCACGCCCCTGCTCGTCCGCGCTCTCGCCGACCGGAGTCCAGGCGCCCTTGTTCACGTCGAACGTCTTCGATTCGGTGCCAACGGACATGTCGACCTGGGCGGAGTAGTTGTTGCCCTTGACGGCGAAGACCGAGGGAATCTCCAGGGTCAGGTAGCCCTTGGTGCCCGTGACACGGAAGCAGATTTTGTCGTTCGCACGAGACCAGACCTCAAGCAGGTCGGTCGCGCTCGCACAGTCGGCGAGGAGGATGTGGCCGTCGCCGCGCTTGAGCGTGATGTGCTGCTCCGCGAGGATCTTGTCGGCGTTCGGGTACCCGAAGTCCTCGATGGCGTATCCGGGGCCGTCTTCGGCGATCGCCTTCATGTCGTTGCCGCCCGCGGCCGCGGCGGTCCCGCCCGTCACACCGCCGGCGATCGCGACCCACGCCAAGGCGCCCGCGCCCACGGCCGCGCCAACAGTTCGCACAATTGCCTTGCGTACCTTCATCGCTGTCCTGTCGTCGGTCTCGGGGAAGACCCGAAACATGTACCAACGCGGAGGTGAAGGCCATGACTGACCAACGGGAAATGCACTCGCCGACGAGTGCATCACCCCCCGGAAGTCCCCCACTCCCAGCAAGATCGTAACTGCGCGCCCAGTCTGCCATAACCTCCGGGAAAGAAAAGGGCGTTGATGAAACAGCGGGGCGAGCACACCCTGGCGGTCCCCGGTATGAAAACACCCGCCCCGGTGCCCGTCCATCGATATATTTTGCGTGAACCAGGACAAGTTGGCCGTCTGGAACGTGACGTGCGCCACGTCGTCAAGAAATCGTCAGCTACCGGAATCTTGAATTCAAAACCCGCCGCCGGAAGATTTGATTCCAGTTTTCCTCACGGCCGGACCGTGTCTCGCCATTGCGTGGCGGCGGGTGTTCAATTCACTGATTGCCGCATAGGGTCATGCTGCGCATCTCCCGTGCCCCCCGACTTCCTTACGGGCTGGGGGACATGGGCACGGCCAAAACAACTCCCTGTCTGGCGATGCCGCCATGTGTGCGCCGCCCACAGGCACTGATTGCTAAGGACAGTTTTGGACACCATGTATTGGAGCAGGCGGCGCATCCTCGGTGCCGTCGCGGCCACCACGGCGGTCATCACCACCTCCAGCCTCGTGCTCAACCCCGCGGCCGCGTGGGCCGCCACGCCGCCTGCGGACGACAACGGTGACCCCTTCCTGCTGCCGGACACCGACCGGGCCAAGGTCGTCAAGGCGTGGCTGCTGGGCGGCAAGGCTGTTCGCGCGTCCGCGGCGGCGGCGCTGACCGGATCCGACGCTGAGGTACAGAACTTCCTGGCCGTCTTACTCCCTGCGGACACGGCCATGGACAACCGCGTCGCGATCATCACCTCCCTCGCGGGAGGCGGTAAGGGAAGTCGGCGCGAAGCCGCGGCCGCGATCAACGGGGGCGACTCGACCATCGCCGCCTACCTCGCGGGCGGCTTCAAGACCGCCATCGCCGAAGACCTGCGGGTGGCCACCGCCACCGTGATGGCCGTCGGTGGCAAGGCCGTGAACCGCGTCGGCAACACCGCCCTGAACGACGGCTCCCAGGCCGCGTTGGAGGCGTTCCTCACCGACGGGCAGTACACCGCCCGCCAGGAGGACATGCGCGTCGAGGCCTCCAAGATGATGGTGCAGGCGGGCCCGGAGGTGCAGAAGTACGCCTCCCGGGCACTGTCCGGCACCGCCGCCGACGTCGAGTGGTTCCTGGAGACCGGCCAGCACATCGCCCGTGCCCGCGACCAGGAGGCTTCGAAGATCCAGGAACTCGTGGCGGTCGTCCAGCGCGAAGGCAAGAAGGCCGACGCGATGACGAAGCAGGCCGAGGAGGCCGCCGCCCGTGCCATCGAGGCCGCGGCGAAGGCCAAGGAAGCGGCGGAGAACGCCGCGGCCGAGGCCCAGGCGGCCCAGGACGACGTGGCCAAGGCCGGCAAGGCGGCCCGCAAGGCCGGCGAGGCCGCGAAGGGTGCCGCCGACTCCGCGCGGGTCGCCATGAGCGCGTCCAACGCCGCTGTTCAGGCCTCGCGCCGAGCCGCCTACGCGGCCGCTGCCGCGAGCCAGGCGGCGGCCAGCGCGGGCTCCGCCGCCTCTCGGGCGTACGGCGCCGCCATCGCCGCCTCCAAGGACGCCTCCCAGGCAGCCGCCTGCAAGGACGCCGCCGTCGCCGCCCGCACCGCCGCGGCCCAGGCGCGCAGCGCCGCCACGGCCGCCGACTACGCCGCCAGTGCGGCGTCCCAGGCCGCGGGGGCCGGGGACGCCGCCGCTTCGGCAGCGCGCAACGCCTCCGCCGCCGCGAACGCTTCGGCCGCCGCGGCCAACGCCGCGGGTGCGGCCCAGGCCGAGGCCGCGGAGGCCCGGCGCGAAGCGCGGATCGCCGGCGCCAACGCCCAGATCGCGACCAACGCGGCGGGAACGGCGCAGCTCCTGGCGAACGCGGCGGCCACGGCCGCACGTACCGCACGCGACGCCGCGAACAGCGCGGCCACCCACGCGGAGAAGGCCGCGGCCGCCGCCGACTGGGCCGTCCAGTACGCCGGCCAGGCGGTGGACTACGCGAACAAGTCCACCGAGTTCGCCAACGAAGCCACCAAGGCCGCGAACACGGCCACCGACGCCGTCACCCAGGCGGTCGCGGTGGAGAAGAGCGCGCGGGAGGCCGAATGGCAGCGCCTGGACCAGGACACGAAGCAGGCGATCGAGGAGACCCGGCTGCTCGCGCAGGCCGAGGCCCAGGAGAAGGTGGCGTTCGCCGAGCGGCGGACCCAGGCCGAGCAGGCCGAGCAGGTCACGAAGGACTTCGTGACCCAGGCCGAGTCAGCGCTCAAGACGGGTGACATGGGAGGTGCGGCCGTCCTCGGACGCAAGGCCGCCATCGCCCTGATGAGCTCCAAGGGCTCCTGGTCGCAGGAGGCCGCGCGGTTCGCCCTGGCCGGCACGGACTCCGACGTCCACGTCTGGATCGACACCGACCGGCAGATCGCGCAGCGACTGGACGACCGGGAAACCAGCCTCTACCTCGCCAGGACCTGTACTCCGGACGTCGCCTCCGCCGCGACGACGGCGTTGGCGAGCACTGCCCCGGACGCCGCGACGAACTTCCTCAGCACCGGCGTGATCCAGGCCGCCGCGATGGACAACCGCGTCGCGGTCAGCCGCGTCCTGGCCAACAACCCCGGCCGCTCGGTGACGAACGCGGCGAACACCGCACTCAACGCCGGGACCCCCGAGGCCCTGTACGAATTCCTCGGCAGCACCTTCGAGGCGGCGCAGCAGGAGGACGACACCGTCGCCACCGCGACCCTCCTCCACACGGGAGGCCCGTACACCAAGGCCCACGCCCAGGCCGCGATGGAGGGCCCGGCATGGATGCGCCGCAACTTCATCACCTCGGTCCAGCACAAGACCGCGCAGCTCGACTACGACTCGGCCACCCACATCGCCGCGATGCAGGGGGCGATCGCCGCCGCCGCGAAGATCGCGTACAAGGCACAGGAGGACGCCGCCCGCGCCCAGGAGGCCGCGGCCAACGCCCGTAACGCCGCCAACGAAGCGCTGGACTGGGCGAACAAGGCGAAGAAGTCGGCCGCGCAGGCCGTCACCTCCGCGCAGCAGGCGAACACGTTCGCGAACAGCGCCGAGCAGTCGGCGGCGTCCGCGCAGGCGTCGGCCGACAAGGCGAAGCAGGCGGCCGCCACCGCGCGCACCGCCGCGCGCTCGGCGAACTACTCCGCCAACCGCGCCGTGGACGCCGCTTTCAACGCGGTCGCGTCCGCCAATGCGGCCCAGGCGTCGGCCGCTTCCGCTCACTCCTCCGCGGTTCAGGCCGGCCAGGACGCGAATGCGGCGGCGGCGGCCGCGAGCCAGGCCCACCAGATCGCCATGGACAAGCGGGTGGCTGAAGTCGCGGCGGCGGCCAAGAAGGCGGCCGATGACGCGAAGGCGGCCAAGGACGCCGGGCTGAATCCGTGCGACAAGCCGGAGAACGACAGCGTCAAGGGTGGCCTTCCCTGGTGGAAGGAGGACGCGCGGTGGCTGGCGGACGCCACGAACGCCCTCAGCATCATGTTCGGGCTCGCCTCCGCCTTCACCGGTCTGGCCGGTCTGGCCGTCGGTATGTTCTTCCCGCCGGCGGTCCCCTTCGTGGAGTCTCTCGCCGCGGGCTTCGGGTACACCTCCATGGCGTTCGCCGGACTCAACACGCTGTTCACCGGAATCGGCTACGGCTGGACGAGCAGCCAGTTCAAGTCCTCCCTCGCGAGCACCGCCCTGGGTGTCCTCACCTTCGGCCAGTCCAAGTGGATCGGCGCCATCGGCGCGGGTACCGTCGCCACGAAGATCACGCAGTTCGGGCACGATCTCGTTTCGCCGGTGACCAGCCTCCTGTCCCTCTTCTAAACGGACGGGGCGCGGCATCGCGTCAAGGGCCGGCGGCGGACATGCCGTCGGCCCTTGTCCACCCCGCGCCCGGGTGGACCATGTGATCAAATGAACCCGTGGGGTATGCGCACATGGCTCTGGGGCCATTGGAACTGGTCAACGGACACTGGGTGGTTGGGGATTCTCTCCGTCCCGGCGGATCCTGGCTGGAGTTCCGTACGGAGGGACTCTGCTGGCAGGGCCGCCTCGGGGGCGGCGAGTTGATCCCGTGGTCCAGGATCATGCTCGGGATCAGGGTCTACATCGGGCGCGGGTACCCGAACCACGGGCAGTACTCGCTGCTGGGGATGCTCGGCAACCTTTCCGGTCCCTTCAAGGGGCGCGGCGGTGGTCACATCGACATGACGCTCCGCCACCCCTACGAGGACCGCAAGCTGACCTTCGACCGGCATGCGCGCCCCTACCGTCTCCTCGACACCTTCCTTCTGGAGGAATTGCTGTCACAGGTCGTCGCCGCAGGCGAGGCGCACCGGCTCGGTGACCCCGACTGGCTGGGACACGTGCTCGGCCGCATGGCGCTGCTGACCCCTTGGCTGACTCGCCGCAAGCTCGGCGAAGCGGTGGAAGAGGCCTGGCGGGGCTGAAACACGCCCGCGCCGAGCGTCGTGGCCACCGGGACGGGCCGGCCCCGGCGGCCCTCGCCGCGGACTACTCCCAGTCGTCCCAGGGCGGGTCCATCTCGTCCAGGTCGAAGGGCGGCTCGTCGGCGTCGGACGCCGCGGGCCGGGCTGCCGCCGCGCGTACGGCGGGAGCCGGGCCGACGGGGGCCAGGCCTGCGGCGGCAGCCGGCGCGGACTCGGCCGGGGGCACGGCGGCCGGGGCGGGGACCGTGGCCGTCGGCGCGCCGGCACCGCACTCCGCCAGGGTGTCCAGAACACCCTCGGCGTACATGGTGAGCTTGGCCTCGCCGATCCTGCCGATCGTGCCCAGCTCCTCCGCCGTGGCGGGCGGCCGGGTCGCGATCTCCCGCAGCGTCGCGTCGTGGAAGACGACGTACGCCGGTACGCCCTGTTCCGTTGCCGTCGCGGCCCGCCAGGTACGCAGGGCCAGGAAGACCGGTTCGGCCGCGGCGGGTAGGTCGACCGGCACGCGCGCGCCCTTCCCGGAGCGCGATCCGGATTCCTTCCGGGCCGGACCGGCGACCGCCTTCTCCTTCCGCATGGAGACGGTGCGGCGCCCTCCCAGCACCTCGCCGCTGTCGTCCGCCGGCACGAGCGCCCCGTACTCGCCCTCCACCGACAGCAGCCGCAACACCAGCAGCTGACGCACGACCCCGCGCGACTCCGCGGTGCTCTGATCCGCCCCGACGTGGAACACCGAGAGGGCGTCGTGGTCGAACTGGATGACCTTGGCCGACATCTTCAACGACGAAGTATGGAAGCCCGCCCTCGCGAAGGCAGGCGTTATCCCCTTTCGGGAGAAGGGGAAGCGCTGGAAGGCATCTCGCAAGGACGGCTTCCAGGTGCGGCGCCTGGTCTGTACTGTGCTGGGCTGCCCTCGGCAGACCTTCCGCGAGCAGGTCCCCGAACTGTTGGAGCGGTACCAGCGCCGCACGACCCGCTTGGCTGGCCAACTCGGCTTCATAGTCAAGGGGTGGGCCTACTTTCGGCCGATTTGATGCGAGGTGACGCTCGGGCGACCCTTGCTCTTCACGGGGGATTCTCCGTGACCACAACAGGATCATGATGTCAGCCGACCGGTCGATGTATCGCTTTCGCGCCACAGGAGAGGGGCGATCTGCCGGTTTTCTCTTGCGTCTCAGGGATATCGCCTGCCTACAGTGGTCCCGCTCGCCTCGAACACGTCTGACCAACCGCTCGAAAAGAGGGGGGTATTGGCGCGGACCATGGGGGAGCCGCTTGCCTCTTCGTGTGATTTCCCCTGCCCGAAACGGAGGGGTGCCGATGGCCGACGAGATGGTGTTACAGGCGCAGAAATTCGTCAACGCGACTTATGGCAGCCGCATCGGCATGACCGTCAAGGAGGACGGGCAGACCAGCTGGAATACGATGGAGGCCCTCACTCGCGCCCTGCAGTGGGAGTTGGGGATCGCTTCCCTGTCCAACAGCTTCGGACCCGGAACATTGTCCGCTCTGCAGACGAAGCATCCGGTTGTCAACGCTTCCACGGCGCCGTCGGCGGACTTCATACGTATCGTTCAGTCTGCCCTGTACTGCAAGGGCTATGACGGCGGCGGCATCGACGGCAAGTTCAGTGACCGGGTCGCTTCTTCGATTTCGCTGCTCAAGCAGCGCATGGGCGTGGACCAGGTCTACGGGGGCAGCGATCTCGTACCGAAGGTGTTCAAGGGTCTGCTGAACATGGACGCCCATGTCGGCGTCGGCAACGGCTCCGACTCCGTCCGGAGCATTCAGCAGTGGCTCAACGGACGCTACGTCGACCGGCAGGACTTCTTCATCGTCCCATGTGACGGGATCTACTCGCGCGATGTGGCCAAGGCCGTGATCTACGCCGTGCAGTACGAGATAGGCATGGCCGACGGTACGGCCAACGGGAACTTCGGCTCCGGCACTCAGGAAGGCCTGAAGAGGCACACGATCACGGTCGGTGCGAGGGGCACCTGGGTCCTCTTGTTCACTGCGGCCATGATCTTCAACAGGCGTTACGGTGTGGCATTCGAGGGAAGTTTCACCGCCGGCCTGGCCGACGCGGTGCGCGAGTTCCCGGCGTACGTGAAATTGCCGGTCACCGGAGCGGGCGACTTCTCCACGTGGGCCTCGCTGCGGGTCTCCTTCGGCGACCAGTCCCGTAAGGGCGAGGCATGCGACTGCGTCACCAAGATCACGCCGACGCGTGCGGTGGCGCTCAAGGCGGAGGGCGTCAAGTACGTGGGCCGCTACCTGTAACATCGCGCGGGCGGGCCTCAACGCGCTCGTCCAGGTGTGGGTGGGCCCGGCCCTGGAGTCGCTGCCCAAGCTCGCCGACGAGAACCCGGCCCCTTCGACCTGGTCTTCATCGACGCCGACAAGAGCAACAACCCGCGGTACCTGGAGTGGGCGCTCCGCCTCCCCCAGCGCGGGCAGCCTGATCGTGGTCGACAACGTCGTACGGCAGGGCCAGGTCGCCGACGCCCGCAGCACCTCGCCGGACGTGGTGGGCAGCCGGGCCGTGATCGAACTGATCGGCAGCCACCCAAGGTTGACCGGCACGGCGCTGCAGACGGTGGGCAGCAAGGGCCACGACGGCTTCGCTCTGGCGCGCGTGCTGGCGTAGCCCCAGGCCGCTCAGCTCTTCGGGGTGAGGTCGAAGGCGGGGTAGGACGGCGTGGACAGCCCGAAGCCGGACGACGGGTAGCCGGACGGTGCGGGGGATGCCGTGGGGATGCCGTTGTCGTCGCAGAGCTGGGGCGCGGACGGCGCGAACACGTGGTAATCGACCACGCGCTTGGTCGGGAAGGTGACGTCGTCGCCGACGATCGTGTTGCCCGTGCTGATCTTGGTCGGCAGTTCGCGGTTCTTGAGCGGTGCGCCGACGTAGATCGCCTCCAGGAAGCCGTCACAGGGGCTGGCCTTGGCCGAGGCGAAGCCCTTCGGCGGCTTCACGTCGTGGACCTTGCGGCCGTCGATGTGCAGTTCGGTGCGCTTGAGGAACTGCAGGGCGTAGTCGTAGTTCACCTCCCTCGAAAGCGGGTCGGCGGCCGAAGTGGCGCTGGACGGCCGGTAGTTGACGCGCCAGTACTGGACCTGGACGGTCACCCGGTCGCACAGGGGCCCGTCGAAGCCGGGCATGGACTTGGGGAACCGGACCTCTCCCGGGCCCAGGGCCGGCGTGCCGACCTGCCCCCAGTCGACCCAGTCCACCGCCTTCGCCGTACTCCACTTCGCGTTCGGATGGCAGCCGGCCGCGTTCGTGGGGTAGATGTCCGACGGTTTGACCGCAGGGGTGGGCGAGGCCGTCGAAGGGGTGGTGGCCGGGGCCGCCGCGGTTGTCGTCGCGGAGGGGCTGGAAGCGGCGTCGTCACCGCCCCCGCCGGAACAGCCGGCGGCCGCCAGCACCGCCGCAACGATCACGGCCGCACGAACCCGTCTGTGCGCAGTGGTCATCCCGCTTTCCCCCCGTCCACCCGATGGGCCACCATGCTCCCAGGTGAAGTTGCCCGTCGGCCATGACGGAAAACTCACGTTTCGCGGGGTTCGAAGCGGGGCCGCGAGCCTCACCCGTGCCGCCCTTGGACGTACTGACAGCCCGTCAGGACGGGGCGGCACGGGCGGCCCCGGCATCGACCCGGGCTAGGGCCGTGCGGGGCCGGGAGCGTCGCCGATGTGGGCGGCGCGCTGACGAGCAGACCGGCGAGCGCGGACGGGAGGAGCCGCCATGATCCCTTCCCACCTGCTTCCCGAGGACAGGCTGAAGAACTACTGCCTCGGCTTCGCCGACACGCTGATCGCTCGCGCCGGACTGGAGGCCCGCAGCCAGGCGGCGATGAAGTCCAATCACGCCAAACTGTTCGCCGGCGGTTCGACCTGATGGGTTCCTGGATCTGGCGGTTCGCTCCATCTGCTTCGGCCTGGCCTTCGTACGCTTCCGCTGGGACCGATGGCTCCCCAGCCTGGTCGAGGCATCCGTCGCCACCGGAACCCTCTGCTACCTGCTCGGCTGGGCGCAGCTGTCCTTCGCCTTCTCCTCGCATGCGTGCCCCGACCACTTCGACCGGACCCCCATCGCGCGCTTCGACCGTCTCCGGGATCACTGCCTTGATGTTGCGTTGACGTAGGTGGGCCCGGTTGCCGCGGGACGAGTAGGCCTTATCGGCGGCGACCGCGTCCGGCCGGGTGCGAGGGCGGCCGAGCGTGAAGCGTGGGCCCGCCAGTCGTTTCTCCCCGGATTCTCCCCGGCGTTCACCGACGACCAAAAGACCAGGTCAGGGGCCCGCCGCCAGCAGGGCGAGGAGATCACCCGCATCACTTCTCCCGGGGACTCCCCACGGCCGATCCTCGCTCGATCCGCAGTGGATGCGTGAGCAAAGTGTGAACAGGAACTGAGCGTGGCGCGAGGGACTAGAGCCAGTCCCGTCGCTTGAAAATCACGTACAGACTGGCGCAAACCACCCCCATCAAGCCGATCGCGAAGGGGTATCCGAAGGTCCAGCCAAGCTCAGGCATGTGCTCAAAGTTCATGCCGTAGATAGTTCCTACGAGTGTGGGAGCAAAGAGAATCGCCGCCCAGGACGAGATCTTCTTGATCTCCTCGTTCTGTTCGAAGCCCGCCTCCGCCAACGCCCGCATCTCGGCGTTCTGTTGCTGGGTGACCAGCGTCGCGTTGACGGTGAGAATGTCGGTGAGGGCCTGGCGGAAGCCGTCCACGCGTTCGCTGGTGTGGGTGACGTGGTCGGCGACGTCGCGGAGGTAGCGCTGGAGCTCCTCGTCCGTGCGGTACTTGGCGAAGCCGGCCATCAGGCTGTGGAGCATGCCGACCAGCGGACGGGTGGCGCGCTGGAACTCGACCATCTCGCGCGAGAGTTCGTAGATACGGCGGGACACCGCGGGGTCGCCGCGGAAGACCTCGGTCTCGATCTCGTCGATGTCGTTCTGGACGCCGGTGACCACCGGGACGTAACCGTCGACGACCGAGTCGAGGATCGCGTAGAGGACGGCCTCCGGTCCGAGCCTCAGCAGTTCCGGGCTGCCTTCCATGCGGCGGCGCACCGCCGAGAGGTCCGGCGCGGCGCCGTGCCGGACCGTGATCACGAAGTCCGGTCCCACGAAGACGTGCAGCTCGCCGAAGTCGACCTCCTCGACCGCGTCCAGATAGCGGGCGGCGCTCAGCACGACGAAGAGCGTCTCGCCGTAGCGCTCCAGTTTCGGACGCTGATGCGCCTCCATCGCGTCCTCGACGGCCAGCGGATGCAGGTCGAACTCGGCCGCCAGCGAGAGGAGTTCGGCCTCCGTCGGACGGGCCAGGCCGATCCACGCCATGCCGTGCGGATGCTTGCGCAGCTCACGGAAGGTCTCGGCCAGCGACGTGGGCGTCGAGACCCGCACCCCGTCGCGGTACAGCGCTGACTGGACGACGCTGACGACATCGGCGGGCTCGGGCGCGGGAGCGGAGTCGTGCGGCGCCGGAGGCTGCGGCGGCGGCGCGGCCGGCGGGGTCAGGGCGCGGCGCCAGAGGGACTTCCGCACGGCCTTCGCACCGTTCGGAACCTCGGAGTTCTTCGTCTCCGCGGAGCTGTTCGTGTCCCGCGTGCTCTTCCGGTTCTTCGAGGCTTGGCGGGCGCGTCGCTCGGACATCGCGGCTGCCTCCAGGGTCGAACGTACATCTGTGTGATCACGGAGCAGGATATACGGGGCAAAGAGTCAGCGAGTGCCCGGCGGCGTCGGGATCGGGATCGGGCGAGAGTTGCGGACAGGAGGTGTCCGCAAGCAGCGTTAGCGTGCCGGACATGACGAAGACGACCGCGACGGCCCCCGTGCTCGGCACCCGCGCGCTCAACCGCGCGACCCTCGACCGTCAGCTCCTGCTCCGCCGCTCCCCGCTGTCCGCGACGGCCGCCGTCGAACACCTACTGGGCCTCCAGGCGCAGAACGTGAAGCCGCCGTACTACGCCCTCGCCGCCCGGGTGGACGGCTTCCGGCCCGAGCAGCTGTCGGCCGCCATGGAGGCACGCGAGGTCGTACGGATCGTCACCATGCGCTCCACCATCCACACGCACACCGCCGAGGACGCCCTCACCCTGCGCCCGCTGGTGCAGGCCGCCCGCGACCGGGAGCTGGGCCAGTTCCGCAAGGGGCTCACCGGCGTCGACCTGGAGCGGCTCGCCGCGGTCAGCCGTGAGCTGGTGGAGACCGAGCCGCGCACCATGAAGGAGCTGCGTGAGGCGCTGCTCGCCGAGTGGCCGGACGCCGATCCGTTCGCCCTGTCCATCGCGGCCCGCTGCACCCTGCCGCTCGTCCAGGTCACCCCGCGCGGTCTGTGGGGCCTCAGCGGCCAGGTCGCCCTCACCACCGCCGAGCACTGGCTGGGCCGCCCCGCCGAACCGGCCCCGGCACCCGACGGGACCGTGCTGCGCTATCTCGCCGCCTTCGGCCCCGCCTCGGTCAAGGACATGCAGACCTGGGCCGGCCTGACCCGGCTCCGCGAGGTCTTCGAACGGCTCCGGCCCCGCCTGACGACGTTCCGTGACGAGAACGGCGTGGAACTCTTCGACCTGCCCGACGCGTCCCGGCCCGACGCGGACACCCCTGCCCCGCCCCGCTTCCTGCCCGAGTTCGACAATCTGCTGCTGTCCCACGCCGACCGCTCCCGGGTCGTCCCCGCCGACCTCAAGGGGCGTTCCTGGCAGGGCAATCAGGCCTACTGCACCCTGCTCGTCGACGGATTCCTGTCCGGCCTGTGGAAGCTGGAGGCGGGCGAGCTCGTCGTCGAACCCTTCGGCCGGTTCACGAAGGCGCAGCGGGACGAGGTCACGGCGGAGGGGGAGCGGATGCTCGCGGCGATGCACGAGGGGGAGGGGTACGACCTCCGGTTCGGCACGGTCGCACGGCCTTGAAGCCCTGCCGCGGTGTGCGACCTGAAGTGCCGGCGGACGGTTGGGGGGCTGCGGGGAAGCAGCCGTCCGCCGGCAAGTGTGAGGGCCACCGAGCGGAGACCGAGGTGGAACCCGTGAGGAGGCCGAGGTGGAGGCCGAGGGGGAGGCCCAAGTGGATGAGGGGCGTTGCGGACCGCTCGTGGAGGCTCGCAACGCCCCTCGGCTTTTACCTGAGGGGTACTCAGGAGATCATTGGTTACTACGAGTTGACCTGCGCGGTCACCAGGCTGGAGAACGTCGTCAGGCGGGTGTAGACACCCGGGTAGCCGGCCTCGGCGCAGCCTTCGCCCCAGGAGGTGATGCCGGCCAGCACGCCACCGATGAGCAGCGGGCCGCCGCTGTCGCCCTGGCAGGTGTCGACGCCGCCGGCGGTGTAACCGGCGCAGACCATGTCGGAGGCCACGTAGTTGGAGCCGTACGAGCTCGCACAGCTGGAGTCGGACACGATCGGGACGGTCGCGGTGCGCAGCTGGTTGGAGGAGCTGCCGTTCTCCGCGGTGGTACCCCAGCCGACGATGCGTGCCGTGGTGCCGGTCGCGTACAGGCCGGTGTCCGAGGTGGAGACGTACTGCGCCGGGGTGTACGACATGGACGTGGACAGGGTCAGTACGGCCACGTCGTCGCCGTTGGTGGCGTCCGTGTAGTCGGGGTTGATCCAGATCTTGCTGACCTTGCTGACGGTGCCGTTCGTGCCGTTGAGGTAGGTTCGGCCACCCACCACGCGGATGCTGCCGGTGGTCTCGTCGGCCATGCAGTGGGCCGCGGTCACGACCTTGTTGGCGGCGACGAGGGTGCCGCCGCAGAACTGGTTCTGCGAGGCGTCGGTGATCTGCATCATGAACGGGTACGCGGTTGTCGTGGTCGTCGTGCCGCCGACGATGGGCTGGGGCGCGGCTGCGGCGGAGGGGGCGCCGAGCAGCGTGGTCGCGGCGGCTGCGGCGGTCGCCGCACAGACGGCGGCGGTCTTTTTGACGCGGTTGAGCCCGAACATCGGTCTCCTTGAAAGTTGCCGGTGGGGGGACGCGCGGGTGTGGGGGGTGAGTCACGACGCCCCTGGGTGGGGTGTCGTGTGCCCGAGCGAGCGGCACGCCCACACGCTAGGGCGTGGGACCGCTCCCTCCCAATGAGGGAACCCCCTAGTGGAGATGGGGGAGGGAAAACCCTTGCCCGGGGCGAGCGGTGTTTGACGCGGGCGCCGTCCGGTTGGTCCCGGCCCGGGGGCCCCGCCCGTCTGACGCCCGTTCACCCGAAGGAGTCACCCAGCAGCTCTACCGCCCTGGCCGGGAGCTCTACCGTTCCAGGCCGGAGTGTCACCGTTCCGGCCCGCAGTCTCACCGGTCCGGCCGCTTCCCGCCAGGGCCGCGTCACCGTCCCGGCCTGCACTTCCGCCGGCCCGGCCGCTTTCCGCCGCGGGCGGCGTCAACGTTTCGGCCCGCATCTCTGCCGGTCCCGCCGCTTACCGCGTGGGCGGCGTCACCGTCCCGGCCCGCGCCTCCGCCAATCCTGCTGCTTCCCGCCGCGGGCCGCGTCACCGTCCCGGCCCGCATCTCCGCCGGTCCAGCCGCTGCCCGCCGGGGCCGCGTCATCGGTCCGGCCCGTACTTCCGCCGGTCCGGCCGCTTACCGGCGGGGCTTCGTCACCGTTCCGGCCCGTACTTCCGCCGGTCCTGCCGCTTCCCCCCCCGGGGGGTGCGTCACAGACCCGGCGGCGGCGTCACCGGACGGCCCGCTTCGCACCGGAGGCGCATCGCGGTTCCGGTCAGCGGTCTCGCCGAACGGAGCCGCTTCCCGCCGTCATCCGCCGGAGGTCTCAGCCGGGCCTGCGCTCCGCCGCCAGCCGCACGATGTCCACCCGCGACCGTATCCCCAGCTTCCGGTACACCCGGGTGAGGGTGGCCTCCACGGTCTTGACGCTGATGAACAGGCGCGCGGCGATCTCCCGGTTGGTGGCGCCCTCCATGACGAGCGCGGCGACCTGGCGCTCGGTCGCCGCGAGGGTGTCGAGGGCGGCGGAGGCGAGGGGCGGAGCGGCCGGCCGGGGCGCGGACGCCGTCTCGACCTGACGGAGCCAGGGCAGCGCACGGCACCGGCGGAACAGCCGGGCCGCCTCGTCGTACGCCGTGGGTCCCGGGACGGGGGTCCCCCCTGCCCGAGCGGAGGCGAGAGCTTGGGGGAGGGTGCGCAGACCGGCGAGGGCGTACGCGGCGCGGGCCTCCTCCAGGCCGTAGCCCAGCTTGGCGAGACGGTCCTGCGCGGAGGCCAACTGGCGTTCCGCGGGCCCCTGTTCGCCGCGCGCGGCGCGGACCAGGGCCTCGGCACGGTCGAGCACGGCGAGCACGCTCTCGCGTTCCAGCCGCAGCGCGCGTCGGCGGGTCACGTCGATGACGTCCTGCGCCTCCGCGGTCTCGCCGATGCGGACCAGGGCCTCGGCGAGGTCCCCGTGCCAACGGCCCCGGGCGGGGTCGATGACACCGAGTCCCTCCTCCAACTCCCGGACCCGGCGCAGGGAGTGGACCGCGGCGGACGCGTCCCCGGCGACCAGCTGGGCGTGCCCGAGGGCGCCCAGGGCGCGTGAGAGGTAGACCAGGTCGCCGTCCTCCTCGGCGCGGTCCACCGCCTCGTGGGCGAGGGCGAGCGCCCGGTCCACGTCACCGCCCGCCGCCTCGGCGAGCGAGGTGAACATGGCGGTGGCCGCCTCGCCGATGCCGGTGTCGCGGGCCAGCCTGAGGCTCTCCCGGGCCAGGTCGAGGGCGCGGCCGCAATGTCCGGAGCGCAGTTCGGTCTCGGCGAGACCGCGCAGGAAGTGCAGCTCGCTCTCGACCATGCCGCGCCGCTGCACCTCGCGCAGCAGTGCGGTGATGGCCGTACGGGCCTCGGCGAGCCGGTCGCCCATGATGAGCCAGCGGAACCGGGCGGCGCCGGCGCCGTTGTGGTCGCAGGCGACCCGGGGGTCCTGCGGCTCGCGCATCGCCCGCTGGATGGTCGACGGCGCGTCCGGGTGCCCCATCAGGGTCTCCATCTGCGCCTGGAAGCCGAGCGCGAGGAGTTCGGTGCGCCGGTCCCCGGCACGTGCCGCGAGCCGCGCGGCCCGGGCGGCCTCCTCGCGGGCCTTGGTCATCTCGCCGTCCATGAGCAGGGCCCGCCAGGCGAGTTGGTAGCGGACGAGGGCGACCAGGCCGGGGTCGTCGCCCGCGTCGGCGAGCGCCTGCGGGAAGACGGCGTCGATCTCGGCCATGGCCTGCCCGGCGGCGTCGACGACGACCATCCAGGCCCGCACCCGGTCGGCGGGGGCGGTGGCCCGGGACAGCACCTGGCGCGCGATGTCCCGTGCGAGGTCCGTCTCCCCGGCCGTCAGCGCGTCCTCGGCCGCCTGCAGGCGCCGCTCGTCCGGGCCCGGCCGGGTGTCGGCCGGTGTGTGCCGGGCGGCGAGCAGCCCGAGCCCGACGGCGACGGAGGGGGCGCCGCGGTCACGGGCGGCGGCCGCGGCCTCGCCGAGCCGGGCGGCGACCGCGGGGTCCGTGCCGGTGGTGGCCAGGGCGAGGTGCCGGGCCCGTTCGATGGGATCGGAGGCCGCGCGGGACAGGGCGGCGTGCGCGGCGCGCCGTTCCTGGGCGTCGGCCTCCGCGTACAGGGCGGCCGAGACGAGGGGGTGCGCGAAGCGGATGCCCGGCGTCTCGCGTTCGGTGGCGAGGAGTCCGAGCGCGGTGGCCGAGGCCGTCTCCGCCTCGGCGTTCTCCCGGCCCGCGGCATGCAGCAGGGCCAGTGTCGGGCGGGCTCCCGCGCTCACCACCAGCAGGGTGCGGCGTGCCTCGGCGGACAGCATGTCGAGACGGCTGAGGACGAGCGCGCGCAGGGACGTCGGCACGGGGAGCGGCTCGCCCGGACTCGGCCGGGTCGGGGACTCGGCGAGGGCGCGGCCCAGCTCCAGGGCGAAGAGCGGGTTGCCGCCGCTGGTGCGGTGGATGTCGCGCACGGTGGAGCGGGGCAGACCGGTGTAGCCGCGCTGTCCGAGGAGTTCGGCCACCTGGGTGCGGGCCAGCGGGGCGACCCGCAGGGCGAGGGTCTCGGGCACAGACGCGCGCAGAAAGCGGTCGTGGTCCTGTTCCTGCGGCTCGGTCTCCGTACGGACCGCGCAGAGCATGCGGACCGGCGTGCCGCCGAGCCTGCGGGCGGCGAAGCCGAGCAGTTCGGCGCTGGCCGGGTCGAGCCACTGCAGGTCGTCGGCGACGATCAGTACCGGCCCCTGGGCGGCCAGGGCGCGGAACGCCGACAGCACCGCTAGCCGCAGCGCGAGACCGTCGCGCTGGAGGGTGGATTCGCCCCGGCCGGTGAGCGCCGACTCCAGGGCGGTGCGCTGCGGGGCGGGCAGCCGGTCGGCGATCTCGTCGACGACCAGACCGAGGAGGTCGGCCAGCGCGAGGAAGGGGAGATGGGATTCGGACTCGGTGGCCGAGCACCGCAAGACGGTCCGGGCCGATTCGGCGCATTCGGCGGCCAACGCCCGCAGGACGGTCGACTTTCCTATTCCCGCCGGCCCGTGCACGAGCACACTGCCACCGCCGGAGAGCTGTTCACGCGCCCCGGCGAAGAGTTCCTCCCGGCCGATGACCAGGTCGGGGCGCGGTCTCGCAGGTTCCTTGAAGTCCCCTCGCACGGTCACCGCTCCCCTCGTGTGTCGTGTCCTGGCCAATATTAGGCAAGGTCTCTTTGAATTTCGGACAGTCTGGGTGGTGAGGGAAATAACAGATGTCGCGCATAAGTCATTTCACGGTCCGGTCGATTGAATGGGGAGCGCCAGAACGGATGGTCCGCTAGGGCAGCACACCGGCCCGGCGCGCCGCGACGACCGCCTCCAGACGGGTATGCGCGCCGAGCCTGCGCATCGCCGAGCGCAGATACCCCTTCACGGTCTCCGGACGGAGCCCGAGCCGCTCGGCGGCGGCCGCGTTGGTCGCGCCCGCCGCGACACAGGCGAGGACGTCCACCTCCCGCGGAGCGAGTCCGACCTCGCGCTGCACCCCCGTGGACGGTGCCGCCGCGTCGGCCAACCGGCCGCACGCGGAGAGGAGTTCGGCCCGCAGCTCCGGGTCGGCGATCCGTGGCGCCAACGCCCGCAGCGTCCCGTGCGCCTCGCGCACCCGCTCCCATGCCGCACCTCCCGTCGCCGCCGTACCCGGGCCGGGCTCGCGGACGACGCCGAGCAGATCGCGTGCCTCGTCCCGGACGACGAGTGCCTGTTCCACGTCCCGGGCCGCCGCGACGGCCGCCCCCAGCGTGCGGTCGCCCAGGGGCTGCGCCGTCCGCAGGGCGCCGTACAACACCCCGCGCACCCGGCGCCGTACGACCACGGGAACCGCGAGGACGGAACACAGCCCCTCCGTCGCCACCGCCGTGTCGTACTCGTGGCTGATCTGCCGCGAGGCCGAGTAGTCGCTCACCGCGCAGGGCCGGGCGAGGGCCACCGCCTTGCCGCCCAGGCCGTTGCCCGAGGAGACCGCGAGCGCGCTCAGCGCGGGCGTCGCCGTACCGCTCAGCTCACTGATGCGCACCAGCCGGCCACCGGAGTCGACCAGGCCGCCGAAGGCGACCGGCAGCCCCGTGGCACGGCGCAGCCGTACCAGCGCTGCTCGCACTTCCACCGACTCGGCCGTGTCTGCTGCCACCTGCTCTCCCCTTCATCGCGGCCCACCCCCGTTCGGGGGTGGTGAGACCTGCATCACGGAATACACGATGGTAGGCGGCGGTCCGGCAACGAGGAGGACACATGACGGCGACAACGGGCAGGGCGGACGAGTTCCGCGTCGCACGGGACTTCCTGCTGGAGCACCGCGCGGACTACACCGCGGCCTACGAGGGCTTCAGCTGGCCCCGCCCGGAGCACTTCAACTGGGCCCTCGACTGGTTCGACGTCATCGCGCGGGACAACGACCGCACCGCCCTGCACATCGTGGAGGAGGACGGCGGACGTGTCGAGGTCTCCTTCGCCGCGATGTCCGAGCGCTCCGACCGGGTGGCCAACTGGCTGCGCGACCGGGGCGTACGGGCCGAGGACCGCATCCTCGTCATGCTCGGCAACCAGGTCGAGCTGTGGGAGACGGCCCTCGCCGCGATGAAGCTGCGCGCCGTCGTCATCCCGGCCACCCCGCTGCTCGGCCCCGCCGACCTGGCCGACCGGGTCGAACGCGGCCGGGTGCGACATGTCGTCGTGCGGGCCGAGGACACCGCGAAGTTCGACGAGGTGCCCGGCCGCTACACCCGGATCGCGGTCGGCGGCACGCGCCCGGGCTGGCAGGCGTACGAGGAGACGGCCGCCGCCGACGCCGCCTTCGAGCCGGACGGCCCCACCCACGCGGACGACCCCCTGATGCTCTACTTCACCTCGGGCACCACCGCCCAGCCCAAGCTGGTGGAGCACACCCACGTCTCGTACCCGATCGGCCACCTGGCCACCATGTACTGGATCGGGCTCAAGCCCGGGGACGTCCACCTGAACATCTCCTCACCCGGCTGGGCCAAGCACGCCTGGTCGAACCTCTTCGCGCCGTGGAACGCGGAGGCGACCGTCTTCCTGTACAACTACACCCGCTTCGACGCGGGCCGTCTGATGGCGGAGATGGACCGGGCCGGCGTCACCACCTTCTGCGCCCCGCCCACCGTGTGGCGCATGCTCATCCAGGCCGATCTGAGCCTGCTGCGGACCCCGCCGCGCGAGGTCGTCGCCGCGGGCGAGCCGCTGAACCCCGAGGTCATCGAGCAGGTCCGGCGCGTCTGGGGCGTCACCATCCGCGACGGCTTCGGACAGACGGAGACCGCCGTCCAGGTGTCCAACAGCCCCGGCCAGCCGCTCAAGACCGGCTCCATGGGCCGGCCCAGTCCCGGATTCCGCGTCGAGCTGCTGGATCCGGTCTCGGGCGCGCCCGGCGCGTCGGAGGGCGAGATCTCCCTCGACCTGTCCGAACACCCCGTGGGCCTGATGACCGGCTACCACGGCGACCCCGACCGTACGGCGGAGGCGATGGCGGGCGGCTACTACCGCACCGGGGACATCGGCGCGCGTGACGCCGACGGCTACATCACCTATGTCGGCCGCGCCGACGACGTGTTCAAGGCCTCCGACTACAAGATCTCGCCCTTCGAGCTGGAGAGCGCGCTCCTGGAGCACGAGGCGGTCGCCGAGGCCGCCGTGGTCCCGGCCCCCGACGAACTGCGCCTCGCCGTCCCGAAGGCGTACATCGTCCTCGCCGCCGGCTACGAGCCGGGCCCCGACACCGCCAAGGTGCTCTTCGAGCACGCCCGTACGGTCCTCGCGCCGTACAAGCGCATCCGCCGCCTGGAGTTCGGCGAGCTGCCCAAGACCGTCTCCGGCAAGATCCGCCGGATCGAGCTGCGCGAGGCCACGGCCGCCGGCTCGGACGCCGAGTACCGCGAGGAGGACTTCCGGTGAGTGAACTGTCGTACGCGCACGGGACGAGCGGCACGGCGCTGCTCGGCGACACCATCGGGGCCAACCTCGACCGGGCGGTCCAGGCCTGGCCGGATCGCGAGGCGCTCGTCGACGTGCCGTCCGGGCGACGCTGGACGTACGCCCAATTCGGCGCCGAGGTCGACCGGTTGGCGTGCGCCCTGCTCGCCGGTGGCATCGCCGAGGGCGACCGGGTGGGCATCTGGGCGGTCAACTGCCCCGAGTGGGTGCTCGTCCAGTACGCCACCGCCCGCATCGGCGCGATCATGGTGAACATCAACCCGGCGTACCGCACCCACGAGGTGGAGTACGTCCTCAACCAGGCCGGGATCTCCCTGCTGTTCGCCTCCCTCAGCCACAAGAGCAGTGACTACCGGGCGATGGTCGAGGAAGTGCGGGGCCGGTGCCCGCGGTTGCGGCAGGCCGTGTACTTCGGCGACCCGAGCTGGGACGCGCTGCTGAGGCGCGGAACCCCCGACCGGTACGACGAACTCCACGAGCGCGGCGCCGAGTTGTCCTGCGACGACCCGATCAACATCCAGTACACCTCGGGCACGACAGGTTTCCCGAAGGGGGCCACGCTCTCCCACCACAACATCCTCAACAACGGATATTTCGTGGGTGAGTTGATCGCCTACTCCGAGCAGGACCGGGTCTGCATCCCCGTGCCCTTCTACCACTGTTTCGGCATGGTGATGGGGAATCTGGCCGCCACCTCGCACGGCGCGTGCATGGTCATCCCCGCGCCGTCGTTCGACCCGGCGGCGACACTGAAGGCCGTACAGCAGGAGCGGTGCACATCGCTCTACGGTGTACCCACCATGTTCATCGCGGAGTTGAACCTCCCGGACTTCGGGGCGTACGACCTGTCCACTCTGCGCACCGGCATCATGGCGGGCTCGCCCTGCCCGGTCGAGGTGATGAAACGGGTGGTCGCCGAGATGCACATGGAGGAGGTCTCCATCTGCTACGGCATGACGGAGACCTCGCCCGTCTCGCTCCAGACCCGCCGGGACGACGATCTGGAACACCGCACCGGCACGGTCGGCCGGGTCCTGCCCCACCTGGAGGTGAAGGTCGTCGACCCGGTGGACGGGGTGACGCGGTCGCGCGGCACCGCGGGCGAGCTGTGCACCCGCGGCTACAGCGTGATGCTCGGCTACTGGAACGAGCCCGAGAAGACCGCCGAGGCTGTCGACGCGGGGCGCTGGATGCACACGGGCGACCTCGCGGTGATGCGTGAGGACGGGTACGTCGAGATCGTCGGCCGCATCAAGGACATGATCATCCGAGGCGGCGAGAACGTCTACCCGCGCGAGATCGAGGAGTTCCTGTACGCCCACCCGAAGATCGCCGACGTCCAGGTGGTGGGCATCCCCCACGAGCGCTACGGCGAGGAAGTGCTCGCCTGTGTCATCCCGCGCGATCCGGCCGACCCCCTCACCCTGGACGAGCTGCGCGCCTTCTGCGAGGGCCGGCTGGCGCACTACAAGATCCCCAGCCGGCTGCGCATCCTGGAGACCTTCCCGATGACGGTGTCGGGGAAGGTGCGGAAGATCGAACTACGGGAGACGTACGCGGAGTAGGCGCCCGGGGTGCCCGTGTTCTGCCCGTGCCCGGCCCCGCGTACGGCCTCGTGCCCGGTGGTCAGCCCGTGACGGCGATGAGCTCGTCGGCCGGGTTGTTCACCGGCTGCGGGGTGCCGGTGAGGTCCAGGACGAAGAGGGGGACGCCGAGGGTGTCGGCGCGGGCGCGGGCGTCGTCGGCGTACCCCGCCAGGGAGAAGAACACGCAGTCGGCGGACTCCGTCATGGCGGTCAGCCACAGACACTCCACATCACGCAGCGAGGCCGGTCGCACGGTGGGGTCCACCTGGGCCAGGATGCCGCGCGCGGCGAGCCCGATCCCGGACGGGGGCCGCTGGTCCGCGCGCCGGATGTCGCGATAGCCGAGCCAGCCGAGATAGAGCGCGGCGGCGGTGACGGCGTCGCGTGCGGTGCGGATGGTGACCGGCTGGAACGCCGGTCGGCGCTCGGGGGAGCCGTCGGGCCCACGCCCGCCGACGCCCCGGGCCGCACCGACCCCGGCACCCCGGTCAGGCGTCCGGGCCTGCACGGTGCCCCGGCGTGAGCCGGCCTCGGTGCCCTGGTCCCGGTTCTCGCCGTGGGCGGCGCTTCGGGGTGTGCGGGATTCGGTGTCCGGGTCCCGATCTCGGCCCCGGGAGGTGCGCCGTGGCGCTCGGGGTTCGGCGTCCCGGTCCTCGCCGCGGCCGGTGCCCCGAGGTGCCCCGGCCTCGGTGTCCCGGTCCCGGTCCTCGCTCCGGCCGGTGCCCTGAGGCGCGCCGGGCTTGATGTCCTGGCTCGGAGTCCGGGTCCGGACGCTGTCCTGGGGCGTGCCGATTCCGGCGGCCCTGTCCTGTTCCTGTTCCTCGCCCCTGTCCCCGTCGTTGTCGTTGTCCGGGAACGTGCCCCGGCCGGGGGCTCGATGGTCGCTTCCGGGCCCGTCCGGGGTGCTGCCCTGGCAGTCGGCTTCGCCGTTGTCGGGAGGGCCACCCACTCCCGCGCTCCGCCGGCCGCCCTCGCCGCCGGGCGTCGGCGCGTCGGTGCCGTCGCGCCGCGTGGTGTCGGCCGAGCCCGGCGCGCTCTCCGCACGCGGCGGACGGCCGACGCCTCGCGCTTCTCCGGCCCCGCGCAGCGGAAT
Organism: Streptomyces sp. NPDC026500; assembly: GCF_055567635.1. NCBI lineage: Bacteria > Bacillati > Actinomycetota > Actinomycetes > Kitasatosporales > Streptomycetaceae > Streptomyces > Streptomyces sp. NPDC026500. Next base: position 98,635 of record NZ_JBVHQB010000003.1, read on the forward strand.
CCGCAGCGTCGTTCCGCAGGGGCAGCCCAGTTCCGGCTGCGGCCACTGGCTCTCGCGGCGGCAGACATCGCAGCGGACCGGGACCCAGTCGTCGTCCCACGCGCGATGGGTGACGGGGATCGGCTCCGCGAGGCGGTCGAGCGGGGCCGTCACGGGTGCTCCGCACACGCACGGATACGACGGGGCCGCGTAGACGTGCTCGCGGCGGCACGCCGGGCACCGCACCGGCACGCTCTCGGCCATGGCCCACTCCAGAAGGTCACCTCGGGTCAGCGCGTCCATCGTCCTCCTGCCGGGCGGCGTCCGGCAGCGAAACGCCGCGACGCGCACCGGCCCGGTCCGTCACGCAGCCCCACCCTTGACGCTCCTTGCCTCGACGCCTACATTGCTTCCAGATAGTAGAAGTTAGTTTCCATAATACGGAATAGCGACTCTTCGCGGGGCGCGACGGGAGCGCGAATCCGACAGCCGAAGCAGGAGTACTCCATGGCTCGTATGACCGCTGCCCGCGCGGCAGTCGAGATCCTCAAGCGCGAGGGCGTGACCGACGCGTTCGGCGTCCCGGGTGCGGCGATCAACCCCTTCTACGCGGCGCTCAAGGCGTCCGGAGGGATCAGTCACACCCTCGCCCGGCATGTCGAGGGCGCCTCGCACATGGCGGAGGGCTACACCCGGACCCACCCGGGCAACATCGGTGTCTGCATCGGCACATCGGGCCCCGCCGGCACCGACATGATCACCGGTCTCTACTCCGCGACCGGCGACTCGATCCCGATTCTGTGCATCACCGGCCAGGCGCCGACCGCGGTGATCCACAAGGAGGACTTCCAGGCCGTCGACATCGCCTCGATCGCGAGGCCCGTGACGAAGATGGCCGTCACCGTGCTGGAGGCCGCGCAGGTTCCCGGCGTCTTCCAGCAGGCCTTCCACCTCATGCGCTCCGGGCGCCCCGGGCCGGTTCTCATCGACCTGCCCATAGACGTCCAGCTCACCGAGATCGAGTTCGACCCCGACACGTACGAGCCGCTCCAGGCGTACAAGCCCGTCGCGACCCGCGCCCAGATCGAGAAGGCGATCGGGCTGCTGAACGCGTCCGAGCGTCCGCTGATCGTGGCCGGCGGCGGAGTCGTCAACGCCGACGCCGCCGAACTCCTAGTCGAGTTCGCCGAGTTGACGGGCACCCCGGTCGTCCCGACGCTCATGGGCTGGGGCGTGCTGCCCGACGACCACGAGCTCAACGCCGGCATGGTGGGCCTGCAGACCTCGCACCGCTACGGCAACGCGACCTTCCTGGAGTCCGACTTCGTCCTCGGCATCGGCAACCGCTGGGCCAACCGCCACACCGGCAACCTGGATGTCTACACGGCCGGACGGAAGTTCGTGCACGTCGACATCGAGCCCACCCAGCTCGGCAGGATCTTCGCCCCCGACTTCGGCATCGCCTCCGACGCCAGGGCCGCCCTGGAGCTCTTCGTCGAGGTGGCAAGGGAGTTGAAGGCCGCGGGCGGGCTGCCCGACCGTTCCGCGTGGGCAGCCTCCTCGCAGGAGAAGCGGGCCACGCTCCAGCGCCGGACGCACTTCGACGACATCCCGATCAAGCCGCAGCGCGTCTACGAGGAGATGAACAAGGCCTTCGGCCCGGAGACCCGGTACGTCACCACCATCGGCCTCTCGCAGATCGCCGGCGCCCAGATGCTGCACGTCTACCGGCCGCGCCACTGGATCAACTGCGGCCAGGCGGGCCCGCTCGGCTGGACCGTCCCGGCCGCGCTCGGCGTCGCCAAGGCCGACCCCGGCGCGCAGGTCGTCGCCCTCTCCGGCGACTACGACTTCCAGTTCATGATGGAGGAACTGGCCGTCGGCGCCCAGCACCGGATCCCGTACGTCCATGTCCTGGTGAACAACGCCTACCTGGGCCTGATCCGGCAGGCGCAGATCGGTCTGGACATCGACTTCCAGGTCAACCTGGAGTTCGAGAACATCAACTCCCCGGAGCTCGGCGTCTACGGCGTCGACCACATCAAGGTCGTCGAGGGCCTCGGCTGCAAGGCGATCCGTGTCACCGACCCGGGCGAACTCGGCGCCGCCTTCGAGCGGGCCAAGAAGCTCGCCGCCGAGTTCCAGGTCCCGGTCGTCGTCGAGGCGATCCTGGAGCGCGTCACCAACATCGCCATGAGCAGGACGAACGACATCGGAAACGTCGTGGAGTTCGAGGAGATCGCCACCGAGCCGGGCCACGCGCCCACCTCGATCAGGACGCTGAAGGTCTGACGCGGGCGCTCGTCCGCACGCAAGGGCGGCCCACCCCAAGTGATGGGCCGCCCCGGCGCGTTGTTCACAGGGGCGGGCGGGTCCGGCATGCTCGCCCCATGCGGATGACCGTCCCCACCCCCCTCGGCGACATCGCCGTACGCTGCCATCCCCCGTTTCCCGGCGCCCGCCCGGAGGGAGCCCGCGTACCGCCCGACGCCCCCGCGCTGCTGCTTCTGCACGCCAACCCCGGGGACGGCCGTGACTTCGACGCCGTGCTGCCCGCCCTCGCCGACCGGCACCGCACCTTTGTCGTGGACTGGCCCGGGTACGGCGACTCCACCGCGCCGGAACCCGCGCGGGTCACTCCCGAAGGGCTGGTGGAGGTCGCCGAGCGGGTGATCGACGCGCTCGCCGAGGAGCAGGGTGTGCGGGAGGTCGCCGTGCTCGGCAACAGCGTCGGCGGCTATGTGGCCTGCCGCCTCGCCGAGGGCCCCCGCGCCGCGTCGGTCACCGCGCTCGTCCTGGTCGACCCCGCGGGCTTCACCCGGCACACCGCGCTCACCCGCTGGTTCTGCCGTGAGGTGATGGGCCGCCCCGCCCGCGCCCGCCGGCTGGTCGTCCCACTGGCCCGCGCCTATCTGGGCGGGCTGGGCACGCCGAGCGCGCGGGAGACGTACGCCCGTGTCCGTCGACTGCCCCACGACGAGCGGAGACTGGCGGTGCACTGCGCGCTGTGGCGCGGTCTCGCCGACCCGGGATTCGGCCTCGCGGACCCGGCCGCCCTCGGCCTGCCGATCCTGCTCTTGTGGGGCACCCGTGACCCGGTCGTCCCCGCGTTCCTCGACGGCCGGCGTGCCCGGCGCGAGCTCCCCGCGGGCACGTCGAGCGTCCGGCTGCCCACGGCCCACGAGCCGTACAACGAACGCCCGGGTCTCTTCCTCCGGCATGTCCTGCCGTTCCTGGAGAATCCGCGGGCGGTCACCGCACGGAGTGTCAAGCCCCCCAGCCGCCCGCGCAGCCGGTGAAGCCATCGCCCCCCACGTCGCCGCTCCGGGGCATCCCGCGCTCCTCCCGGCCGCCGCGCCCCTTCAGACCGGCAGCCTCGGTGAAGCGCGGCACCAGCACGGTCAAGGCGGCGTCGCCGTACAGGGCGACCGCGAGCAGGACGTCGGCCGTGGACAGGCCCTCCGGTCCGGTGGGAGGCGGGACCGCGGCACGCAGCTCCCGGAGGACACGCCGGGCCGCGCGCGTCCGGCGCGGGGGCAGGCGGCGCAGCAGGCCGGCTGCTGCGGCCTCGCCGCGCAGCTCCGCCAGCGCCCGTCGCACGCGCGGCCGGTCCATCAACTCCCGCATTCCCGACGGGAGATAGAGCGAGCCGCGCAGGGCCCTCTCCAGGGGGAGCCCTGACACGAAGGGCGTCCCCGGGGGCGGGGTCGAGGTCCGTATCGTGACCGGCGGGCCCGGGACCACCGCGCCCCTCAGATACAGGGCGACCACGGCGACCTTCACGGCCGCGCGGGGCCCGCCACGCAGCAGCGCGACGGTCAAAGGCCCAGGCCCGACCGCCGCGCTCCCGCTCATGGTGCTTCCCCCGTACCCCCGTTCGGGACCCGCCGCCCCCGTGCCGGCGGGCCCCGTGTGCCGAGGATGTGCCTCATCCGGCGGGAGGTGAAGCCCCTGGGGCAGTGTTCAGAGGTTGATTTGAGGATTCCGTAGGCGTTCTACGCCCGCTTGTGTACGGACGGAGCCCGTTTGCCGCCCGTTTCCGCTCGTGGTCCGCGGTCCGCGGCTTACGTCCGGCGTCCAGGGTTCGACCGGTGGCCGATGCCCGCGGTCCTCATCCGTCCGAGTGTTCCGAGTGCTCCGAGAGGCCCGGCCAGTCGTCCGGACCACCGCCCTGCCACTCGATGATGTCGCTCTCCTCGACCTCGATCGCGTCGAGGTCGACATCCGCCTGACGCAGGATCTCGACCACGTCGTCGAGGTGGTACGCGATGCCGAGCATCCGGTCGCCCTCGGTGACCCGCCGCGACCCGTCCAGCGCCGGTGTGTGCACCACGATCCTGGGAAAAACCACGCCGTCAGCCTCCATGCTCCCAGGCTGCTGCGCGCGGCCGGAATCCGCACCCGGAGCCGGGCTCGCCGTGCTGCGGGGTGGTGGCCGTCCGACGGCGCGAGGCTGGGCGCGACAGTACGTTCGCGCCGCCGGACGGGGTCTGTGGCCCTTGAGGGCCGGTGGGGGCGGCCCCCGTGGGCCGGTGTGGCTGGGACCGCGGCGGATGCGACGGAACCGTGACACCGCTTCCCTCAGGTCGAGAAGCGGGTCCCGGGACCTTCACCACCGCACTGGCTCGCATGCCGCCGCGGTCCTCGCCTCGCCCGCGGTCCTGTCGTGCGGCCACCCCTCATCCGGGCCGCTCGATCCACCGCGGGCTACGCGTACCGTTCCTGACCTCCCGTCAGGGGCGGTACGCGAGCTGGGTTCTCAGTTCCCGACCGGCCGGTCTCGGCCGGGCCGTCGTGGGTGTTGGCTCGTGGCGGAGTTCCGGTGGTCGCAGACAGGGGCGCCGGACTCGGTCGTGAGCACGTGCTTCGACATCGTGGACCTTCCGTACGAGAGGGCGGCGGGTTCAGCGGAAATATTCTTCCGCCATGTGGATATCGTCCGCCCGGTGGAACCTAGGTTCGATGCGAACCGAACGTCAACAGTTTGTTGAAGTGGGCTCCTTGGAGCGGTCGGCTCAAGGCGGTAGGGGGTTCGGTGAGCGGATCCGGGCCGCGGCGGCGCCTGGGCGCGACAGGACAGGTGTCAGCGCCGCCGCGGCCCGGAAGTTCGAGATGCCCGGAAGTTCGAGATGCCCGGAAGTTCGAGAAGTCCGGGCCGGCCCGGCGGGGCATCCGGCCGTGTTCGGCCCTCGGCCGAGCCGGCGGAGTCGGCCATGGTTCGGCTCCAGGCCGTGGTGTCCAGGACCTGGCCTTTGCTCGGCTCTCGGCCGTGGTGTCCAGGACCTGGCCGTTGCTCGGCTCTCGGCCGTGGTGCCCAGGGCCTGGCCGTTGTTCGGCTCTCGGTCGTGGTTCAGATCTGTGCGCCGGAGAGGCGCTCGACCGCGCGCAGCAGCGCGGAGTGGTCCAGGCCGCCGTCGCCCTGTGCGCGCAGACTGGCGACGAGCTGGGCGACCACGGCGCCGACGGGCAGCGCGGCGCCCACGGTGCGGGCGGCGTCCGTGACGATGCCCATGTCCTTGTGGTGCAGGTCGATGCGGAAGCCCGGCTTGAAGTCGCGGTTCAGGAAGTTGTCCTTCTTGCGGGCCAGCACGGTGGAGCCCGCGAGGCCGCCGCCGAGGACGTCGAGCGCGGCCCTGAGGTCCACGCCGGACTTCTCCAGGAAGACGACGGCCTCGGCGCACGCCTGGATGTTCACGGCGACGATCAGCTGGTTGGCCGCCTTCACGGTCTGGCCCGAACCGTGCGGACCGCACAGCACGATGGTCCTCCCGAGCGCCTCGAACAGGGGCTCTGCCTCGTCGAAGTCCGCCTGATCGCCGCCGACCATGATCGACAGTACGGCCTCGATCGCACCGGCCTCACCGCCGGACACCGGGGCGTCCAGTACGCGAACGCCCTTCTCCGCACCGGCCTTCGCGAGGTCCACCGAGGTCTGCGGGGTGATCGAGGACATGTCGACCAGCAGCGCGCCGGACCGCGCGTTCTCCAGGATGCCGTCGGGGCCGTACGCGATGGCCTCGACCTGCGGGGAGGCGGGCACCATGGTGATCACCACGTCGGCGTCCCGCACGGCCTCGGCGATCGAACCGGCGGCGGTGCCGCCCGCGGCGGCCAGGCGCTCCAGCTTGTCCCGCTCCAGCGTGTAACCGGTGACGTCGTACCCGGCCCTGATCAGGTTCTCCGACATGGGCGAGCCCATGATGCCGAGACCGATCCATGCCACCTTGGGGAGGTTGTTGCTCATGAGGGTGCCTCTCTGAAATCTCTGCTGCGTCATCGGGATGCCGCTCAGCGGGCGGCTCGGGCGTCGGCGGGCAGCCAGTCGAAGGCCTCGGCGCTCGGCCGGTCGCCCGGCTTGTACTCCAGGCCGACCCAGCCCTCGTAACCGGCCTTGGCCAGCTGGTCGAGGAGCTCCTCCAACGGGAGGGTGCCGGTGCCCGGCGCGCCGCGGCCTGGGTTGTCGGCGATCTGCACATGACCGGTCCGGTCGGTGTGGTCGGCGATCACCCGCGGCAGGTCCTCGCCGTTCATGGAGAGGTGGTAGAGGTCCATGAGGAACCTGGCGTTGCCGAGGCCGGACGCCTCGTTGACCTTGTCGACGACGGCGACGCCGGCCGGGGCGGTCACCAGCGGGTAGCGCGGTGACTCCCGCTCGTTGAGGGTCTCGACGAGGAGGATCGCGCCGATCCGGTCGGCGGCGCGGGCCGCGAGGACCAGGTTCTCCAGGGCGAGCGCGTCCTGCTCGGCCGGGTCCACGCCCTCGACACGGTTGCCGTACAGGGCGTTGAGCGCCGTGCAGCCCAGCGACCCGGCGAACTCGGCGGCCACGTCGATGTTGGCGCGGAACCTGGCCGACTCCTCCCCGGGGATCGACAGGGCACCCCGGTCCGGACCGGGCAGCTGTCCGGCGTAGAAGTTCAGCCCCGTCAGCCGGACGCCCGCGTCCTCGATCGCCTTCTTCAGGGCGTCGAGCTCGGATTGCTCGGGGGTGGGGGAGTCGACCCAGGGCCACCACAGCTCGACCGCGGTGAAGCCCGCCGCGGCGGCTGCCGCGGGGCGCTCCAGGAGGGGGAGTTCCGTGAAGAGGATCGACAGGTTGACGTTGAAGCGCTGGTCCGCGAATCCCATGGGGGTCGGCGCTCCCTTCCGTACTGGCGGCCGTGCTGTCGGCCGGGCCGGCGATCAGTGCTATTCCGTATTGCGGAAGTTCGTTTCTGCTTAATGGAAGATTGCCGCCGTGTGGCGGGGCTTGTCAAGGGGGGTCGGTGGAAATCCGCAGTCGTGGCCCGCGCCGTACGGCGTGCCCACGGCCGCTCGGGCCACAGGGGGCTGCCGGGATGTCCGCGGCGCGCAGTAGGTTGAGCCCGTGCGATTGAGAGTGGAGTTCACGACCGAGCCCTTCGACCTCGACGAGGCGCCCCGGCACGCGCTGGTCGCCCGTGAGGTCATCGAGACGGCCGAGCTGGACGCCGTGGACGTCGGCCCGTTCGGCAACACCGCGGAAGGCGGCGCGGACGCCGTGCTCACCGCGGTCGACGCGCTGCTGCGCAAGGTCCTGGAGGCGGGCGCCACACGGGTCTCGCTCCAGGTCAACGTCGTGGGCGCGGCCGGGGAGGGCGATAAGTGACCGGATTCGGGGACGACCCCTTCGTCGCGGCGGTCAAGCCGCTGGTCGACGCCATGGGGGGCGAAATGCTGCCGCCCGAGCTGGCCGGCGTCGACGACGTCGTGCTGTCCTGGGAGGGCGCGGACGTCGTCGCCGTACGCCTGCCCCAGCTCGCCGACTCGCTCGACCGCATCCTCGCCGCCCTGGAGCGCAAGCGGGGCAAGCCGCTGGCGGAACTCGACCGCAAGGCCAAGCAGGACATCGTGCGCACACTGGAAGCGCGCGGGGCCTTCTCCGTGCGGCACGGCGTGGAAACCGTGGCGAGCGCGCTCGGCGTCAGCCGGTTCACCGTCTACAACTACATCAATTACGTCAACGAGCAGCGGGCCGAGGCGCATGCGGACGAGGGGCAGTCGCGACAGGACGGGTGACCGGGACAAATATCGGCAGGGTCACGCGAGCTGTCGCCTCATCGGCCCTGGCTCCAGGAGAGCCAGCGTTCGGCCCACTGCCGTTGCGCGGGCTCGACATGGTCATAGGATGCGCTTCGCCTTGCATGCTCCCGCAGTGCTGCAATGCGCTCCGGGTGTGAGGCTCCGGTGAACCCGATGCCGACCTGCCAGTACCCGGCAGTCATCATCACGTCACCACTCAACGATGTCGCGGCGAAGGTCGGGTTGTTCTCACCCGCCCCGAAGACTCCAGTCGCACAGCCGACGCCGGCCACGTCCCATTCATCGCAGAGCTGGACGCGCACCCATCGGTAGGAGGGAGGGACCTCCTCGTCTTCCACATTCGGCACATCGGCCGAAATGTCCAAGCCGAGCAGAAACTCCCGTCGGCCGTCGCTCGTTGTCGAGAACAGGCCGTGCTCCTGTGCCGCGCGCTCCCATTCCGCATTGAACCTGGCGCCCAGGTTCGGCTCGTCGTGTTCGATGACGACGTCCCAGCGGCCGTCTTCCAGCTGCAAGTACGTCACATACCGTGCGACGAGATAGGGCACGAGATCGTCACGGGTTTCGACGACTTCCAGGAATTTGAATCCTGCGCGGGAGAGTTTGCCCTCAAGTTCCCGAGGAAGTGCGGCCGTCACCCTTCGTTCCTTCTTTCCCGTCAGTAATTCAACTCGTCCGGCAACGCAGACGGCTCACGCCAGGATGGCCTGGCGTGAGCCGTCGATACTGCTGTGATGACTAGGCGTTTACTGCGGTGCGTACGATTGCACGTTTCAGACCCGCAGCAACCTCAACGACGTTCTCCTTGAAGAATCCCACTCGCATCATGAAGTCTTCCTCCGACGTGAAGAGCGCGGGAAGGGGAACGAGCATTGAGTGGATCATGTGAATGTCGTCAAGACATGCCCGAATGGCAGCCTTCCACGCGGGGGTCTACTGTTACAACCCCCGCGAAGCGCTCGGGCACTTAGATCCATTCACTGGGGCGAATCCACAGGTTCCCGTCACCGGGCCTGATTCTGACGGAATCACCGATCTCCAGATCTCTCATGACAGTGAAGATCTTGTCTAGGGCTACGTTCTTGGCGATGTCTTCGTCAACTTCGACGTCCAGATTCGTCTTTCCCTCGCCGGCTCCCGCGCCAGTCACTTCTCCGATGCCCGCCAACGCCTCATTTAGAGCGTCTTCAACGTCGTCCCGGTCGACCGGAATAGGACCGTCGAACCAAATTTCCACGAAATCCATTGCCACCTCACCGAGATAGGAGTTCATCAAAGAATGCGTCCATCATGTCCACGGATTTCCGTCCACGTGGAGCCTTGGAGAATCCGAGCGCTGGCGATGCAGGACTATTGAGCAAATTCGCACCACGCTGCGCGTATCCTTGCGTGAAGAATTCCTCTGCTCCCTTGTTCGCATCCATGCTCAGCTGGACATCGACGACATGAGGCGTGAGATCCGGGTTCTCCTTGAAAATGTCATGTCCGCGAGCGATTCGACCCTTCATGACCTGCTCGGGGTTGCCCTTGCCCTGGGCGCGTCCAACGTAGCGAACATTGCCCTCTGCGTCCTTTGCCACGTAGGTGATGTAACTCCGTCCGTTGGATGCCGACGGCTTGCTGAGGTCGAGATTGTCGCCAGGCTTCACCCCGAATGTATCGAATAGGTCCGCGTCTTCGTCCACACCGCAGTTGTTGTTGTGGACCAGTACCGGCGTGGCTCCGGCCAGCACATAGTAAGAGTGGAGTTGCTGGACAGTGAGGTTCCAGCGGTTTGCCGCGCCAGGGGTGGTTCGGGTGGCGACGACATAGGCGTGGCCGTTGGTGGCCGTGTTGAGGGCATCGCCGTGGTGAAGTCCACCAGCGGCGACCCAGGTGTGGGTGGTGTCGTTCCAGAAGGGATGGTTGGCGGTGGTGTGGAGGGTGGCGGTGTGGCCGTCCTTCGTTCGGACGGTCAGATCGAGCAGGTCGTGATCGTGGTTGATCCACACGTGCTGGACCGAGCGGGCGCCCTGGTGTTTACCCGTCTTGGAATTCGCGGACTCGACCTTGTCGCCGATCTTGATCTTTCCGATCGCCTTGGTCTTGCCGCCTCCCATCAGCACCTTGGTGTCGGGGGAGAAGCTGCACTTACACCCGGTGCACATGTTCGAGCCGTTACCGCCCGACTTCTTGGGCGCCTTGAGGCCGCCGCCCTCGCCCTCGGCCTCTCCGGCCCTGGAGGCTCCTCCGGCCGACTTCGGCGCGGCGGAGCTGACCGACTTGGCCGCGGAGGAGCCGGCTGCCGCTTCCTCTCCGGCAGAAGCCTCGACTGCGACTGCGCCTCCACCCGCCGCGGCCGCGACGCCGGCGCCCACGAGGGCTGATCCGCCTTCCGCGATCGCGGCGGTGATGCCGCCGGCGACCGCGCCTTCGACGCCGCCCATCGCGGCGCCTTCCAGCATGGCTCCGCCGATGGCTCCGATGCAGGCACCGGCGGTGGCGACGATGCAGACGGCCGCACCGACCACTGCCAGGGCGACGAGAGTTCCGACGATGGCGGTCTTGTGCTTCTTGATGAACTGGCCCGCGGCTCTCTTGGCCTTCTTCAGCTTGCTGCCGAGCGCCTTGCCCGCGTGCACGGCCGCTTTGACGCTGGCGTGGTAGTAGGTCTTCGCTCTCTTGATCGCATGGTGCACGATCTGCCGGGCGCGTTGGTACTTGTGCTTGACGTAGTGGTAGACGGCGGGATAGTGGTCGCGGACGTAGTGGGCGGCCTTGTGGGCGTAGTGCTTGGCCGCGCCGACGATGCCGTGCTTCTTGATCTGGTGGACGACGTTCCTGACGTGCTTGATGCCGGAGTGGATCGCGCGGCGCACGCTGGAGTGGTGCCAGGCCGAGGAGGCCTTCTTCTTGATCTTGTGTCCCACGGACTTGATGGCGCCCATGATCGACCAGTGACCGGTGGGGTCGGTGGCGGTCAGCGGGTTGTCGCTGCCGTAGGCGAAGCGGTCGGCGTCGACCGAGTCGGGGACGGGGTTGAGGCCGACGGTGTCGCGGGAGGCGAACTGGCCGGTGTTGGGGTTGTACCAACGGGCGGCCATGTCGACCTGGCTGGTGTCCGGGTCGGTCCACTCCGACTGGTAGCCCAGGGATCCGACCATGCCCAGCGTGGTGAGGACCTTGCCGAACGGGTCGTAGGTGGTCGAGCCGGTCAGGGCGGTGCCGGAGTCGGTGAACTGGCCCACCACGTCGTCGTGCACGTCGGTCATCGCCAGCACCTTGGTGCCGGAGGAGTTGATGCCGACCAGCGCGCCGCCGGGGTCGCGGCCGTAGGTGGTGCCGCCGTCGGAGGCCAGGTCGTTGCCCATGCCGGTGTAGGTGAAGGTCTGGTTGGAGCCTCCGATGCCGGCGGTGAGCATGCGGCCCAGGCCGTCGTAGGTATACGTCTTCGTTCCGGAGGTCGTCACCCGGTTGAAGGCGTCGGCGGCGGTGGTGGAGGTCTGGCCCCCGTTGGTGGTCGAGCTCAGGGTGCCGCGGGCCGTGTAGCTGTAGGTGCTGTGCCCGTCCGAGGTCAGCTCGTTGCGGGCGTTGTAGGTGTAGGTGTCCGCGCCGACGCGGGTGCGGTTGCCGGCGTTGTCGTAGCCGTAGGTGGCCGTGGTGGTGCCGTTGTTCCAGGAGGCGAGCCGGTCGGCCCAGTCGTAGGTGTAGGTGTTGGTGGCCGCCCCGGCGAATCCGGTGGTGGTCTTGGAGGTCTCGTTGTCGTTCAGGTCGTAGCCGTAGGCGACCGACGCCTCGGTTCCGCCCGCCGGTTTGGTGAGGGTGTCGCCGGTGAGCCGGTGCGCCCAGTCGTACTGCAGGGTGCGGCTGGCCTTGCCGGTGCCGTAGGAGATGGTCGACGGCAGCGACATCGTGTTGTAGCCGACGGTGGCGGTGGACCCGGTGGCCGCGTCGTTGATCGTCTTCAGACGGCCGGCCGTGTCGTAGCCGTAGGCGGACGTGCCCGCCGCGTCGGTGCGCGAGGTCATCTGCCCGTCGCCGCTGTAGGCGAAGGACGAGGCTCCCGACGGTCCGGCCGTGGACAGCAGGTCGCCGCGGTCGTCGTAGGAGAACGTGTCGTCCGTGCCCGGGGCGGCGGCGGAGGTGATGCGTCCGTCGGAGTCGTAGCTGAAGGTGCGGTCCGCGGTCGCCGCCTCGGCGCCGCTGCCGGTCTGCCTGGTCAGGTCACCGGTGGTCGAGTCGTAGGAGTCGACGACGGACACGCCGCCGGGGGACAGTTGCTTCGACACCCGCCCGCCGCCGTCGTAGACGGTGGTGTAGGTCCGGTCCGCGACCGCCGGATAGGTCGGCGTGGACGGTTCGATCTGCGACTCCGGCAGGCCCCACTTGTTGTACGTGGTCAGCCAGTCGTGCCCGGCCACGGGGTTGCCCGAGGCGTCGTAGCCGTTGCCGTCGGTGAACCGGGTGAGATTGCCGACCGCGTCGTAACCGAACGACGTGGTGATCGACTGCCCGGCCGCGACCGGCTGCACCTCCTTGGTCAGCATTCCCGTCGCATCGAGGGTGAAGGTGGTGGTGTGACCGTTGCCGTCCGTGGCGGAGGTCAGGTTCCCCGCCGCGTCGTACTGCGAGGACGTGGTGCGGCGCAGCATCGCGGTGGAGTCGTACTCCGCGGTGCCCACCGAGTTGCCGAAGGCGTCGTAGGTGGTCGTCGCGTAGGTGTTGTCCGGGTTGGTGACCTTGCTCGGCCTGCCGTCGAGGTCGTAGGCGTACTGGGTGGCGTTGTTCGCGCCGTCCACGACCTTGGTCTGCTCACCGACCGCGTTGTAGGTGAACGAGGTGGTCACACCGTTCGGCGACACCGACGAGGACAGCATGGCGCCGGGGCCGTCGTAGTGGTTGACGGCGGTGTACGCGGCCTGCGAGGGCCGCCGCTCGACGTCGGTCGAGGTGAGCTGGTGGCCCAGGTAGTCGTAGGTGGCCTGGGTCACCGCGCCGGTGGGGTCGGTCACCGACAGCAGATCGCCGTCGGTGTCGTAGGTGGAGTGCGACGTGCGTCCGCCCGGCAGGGTCTCGTTCACCTGGTCGCCGAGCTGGTCATAGGTGTAGGAGGTGACCTTGCCCAGCGCGTCGGTCTCGGTGGTGATCTGACCGGCGGCGTTGTACTGCGTGGAGGCCACCGGGGTGATCGCCGTCGAGGAGCCCGGCGGCGTGTACGACGGCAACGTCTGCGAGACCTGCTGGCCCAGCGGGTCGTACGCGGTCGTGACGACGTTGCCGTTCGGGTCCTTGGACTCCGCCACTTCGCCGTAGGTGTTGTAACCGGTGTACGCCACGGGGTGCGAGGCACTCACGCTCGAGGTGCCCGCCGCGGCGTCGACCGTCTCCGCGTTCGCCGTCGGCGCCGTGGTGACCGCGGCGTTCCCGGCCTCGTCGTAGGAGTAGGACGTGACGTTGCCGTTCGCGTCCGCCGCCCAGGTCGGGAGCCCCCGCTTGTCCAGGTGCGCCCGGGTGGTGTGCACGGTCGAGTTCGCCGCGGGAAGCGTTCCGCCGTACAGGCTGGAGGCCTGGGTGGCGGACAGTGCGTCGGAGTAGACCTGGACGTCCGAGATGGAGCCGTTGGCGTACTCGCCCCAGGTGCCCGCGGACAGCTTGCGGGCGATGTCGAAGGTGCTGGTGCCGTTCCAGGGGGTGGTGAAGGCCTTGGTGCCGGCCAGGGCGCCGTTGACGTAGAGGTTGAACTGGCCGGCGGCCGGGTCGTAGACACCGGTCAGGTGGGTCCACTGGCCCACGACGGGGGTGCCGCCATAGGCAGCGGTCCAGGTGGCGTCGGCGGTGTCGCCCGCATGGCCGCCGAAGGCCCAGTTGTTGGCTCCGGAGGAGTAGTAGAGCTGGAAGGCGCTGGTGGAGGTGCCGTTCTGGGAGACGAAGGTGGAGTTGGCCGCCGTGGAGTTGAGCTTGACCCACGCCGACACGGTGTAGCCGGTGGCGGTGTCCACGACGGGACTTGCGGTCTCGGCGTAGGACGTGGAGGTGCCGTTGAACACGGAGCTGCCGCCGTGGTCGGTGGACCTCGTCACCCCGCTCGCGACGGTTGCGGGGTTGTTCGCTCCGGAGGAGTCGGCCGCGTTGCTGCCCGAGGTCTCGTTGAGCTTCCAACGTCCGACCGGCGCGGTGGTGCCGTCGTGCACCGTGGCCGAAGTGGTGTTGCCGAGTGCGTCGTAGGAGTACGAGGTCGTCTCCGGGGTACCGGAGGCACCGGCGTGCGTGGAGGTGACCACGTGGTCGTCCGGGTCGTACGACACCGTGTCGCTGCGGTTCACACCCGAGGGGTCCAGCGTGGTCTTGGTGGTGCGGGACGCCGCGTCCACCGCGTAGGTGGTCGTGGTCGTTCCGTCGTTGGAGATCTCCTTGGTCAGGTTGCCGGCCGCGTCATAGGTGTTGGCCTGCTGCACGAACGACTTCGGATTGTTCGGGTCCGTCACCGCGTCCGTGCGCGTGACCGTCGCCGGCAGCCCGTTGTCGGTGTAGGTGTAGGACGTGGTGAAGCCCATCGAGTCCGTGACCGAGGCCAGCCGTCCGGCCGGGTCGTAGGCCCGCGAGTCCAGCGTCAGCGTCCGCGCCGTCGACGGGTGGTCCGGGTCGCCGGTGTAGCCGGGCTGCGTGGCGCTGATCTGACGGTTGTCGGCGTCGAAGGTGTAGTCCGTCTCGTTCCCCGACGCGTCGACCTCGGTGACCACGTTTCCGTACACGTCATACGTGTACGTCGTGGTCTGGAGCGTCTTGTCCGAGCCGTCGGCGTTGAACGCCGACACCTGCGACTCGGTGTTCTTCCGGTTGCCCGAGTCGTACGTCCACTCCGTGCGCCGCGGACCGTCACCGCCGGTGAGATCCTTGATCGTCTCGGAGGTGGCGTTGCCGTCGGCGTCGTAGACCGTCGTCGTCTGAGCGGTGTGCGTCGCACCCGTGACACGGTCGGTGACGGCCGGGGCGGTATCGGAAATGACCTGGTCGTCCTTGTCGTACGCGTACGACGTCGTCAGACCCGACGGATAACTGTCCGATGTCTCGGTCTTGGTCCGCCGGCGGCCGATGTTGTCGTAGCCGTACGTCACCGACGCACCATTGGCATCGGTCTGCTTCGCCAGGTCACCGGTGTGGTTGTAGGTGTACGTCGTGGTCGCGCCGCCCGGCGTGATCGTGGACGCCTCCAGGTACGCCGGCGCGTTCCCGCTGTCCGCAGCGGGCGTGGTCGGCGTGGTGTACGTCGTGGTGGCGGTACGGCCGCTGGGGAAACCCGGCACCGGCGGGGTGGTCACCGTCGTCTGGTTGCCGTACGCGTCGTAGGCGTAGCTCGTCAGGTACGTGTTGTCCGTCGGGCCGGAGGAACGCCCGTCCCGCTCGGTCAGCAGCAGGTCGTTACGCGGGTCCGGCGCCGGGTTCGCGGTCGTGTCGTCCGGATAGTAGGTGTAGTAGTCCGTCTCGCACAGGTTCTGCGCCTGGTTCTGGCACGTCGACTTCGACACCACGTTGCCGCGCACATCGTGCCCGGTCGTGGTCGTGTTCCCGTCCGGGTCGGTGGTGGTGTAGAGGAAGCCGGAGGTGTCGTAGCCGTACGTGGTGCGGTTGCCCAGGGCGTCGGTCTGGGAGAGGACCCGGTCGCCGTTGTCGACGTCGTAGCCGTAGGTGATGTACTTCGTCGACCCGTCGGGGGTCGGCACCTGGATCTGCACCGTCCGCACCGGCGCGACACCGGAGGAGGACTTGTACGCCGCCCACTGCTGCGACACCTGAGCGGCGCTCAGGGCCGAGCGGAAGACCGCGACCTCGGCGAGTGATCCGTTCCAGTAGTCGGTCTCGCTCCCCGCCTTCAAGCCGCGTCCGATCTGTAGAGCGCCGGTCGCGGACCACACGTTCGGCCGCGCGATCGTGCCCTGGAGCGTGCCGTTGACGTAGAGCGCGAGCAGCCCGCTCGTGGCGTCGTAGCTGGCCGCGAGGTGGGTCCACTGGCCGGTCGTCGCGATGGCGGTCGAGTACACGGCCTGCGTGGTCAGGTTGCCGCTCGAGGAGTCGGCCGTCGGCACCCGCAGCGCCCACTTGTTCTGGCTCTGCTGGTAACCGAGGTAGAACCCGGCGTGGTACGTGCCGTCCTGGCTGACGGCCGTGTAGTCGCGGGTGGTCGAGCCGAGGTTCACCCAGGCCGAGACGCTGAAGCTCTTGGAGGTGTCGACCTCCGAAGTGCCGGGGCTCGCCCAGGAGCTGGAGGCGTTCGCGAACGAGGCCGCCTTCACGTCGGCGGACCCGAACGGGCCGGTGTCGCCGAGGGTGACGTTGTTGTAGGTGGCGTGGCCGGTGTTGACCTCGTTGGCCGCGGCGGAACCCGAGGTGTCGCTCAGCCGCCAGTAGCCGGAGGGCCTGGCGCCCATCACCGACGAGCGGTAGACCTGCGAGGATCCGGTGACCGTGGGCGGGGCCAGCTTCCAGACGCCGCCGTTGTTGTCCGTCTCCTGGGAGATGGTGTCGTCGACCGCGTTGTACTGCACGGTGTTCTGGGTCTTGCCCGAGGGCAGCGTGATGGTCTGCAGCACCTTCGAGGCCGCCGTTGCAGCCGTGTACTGGTTGGCGATCGTCGTCGCGTTCAGCGGCTGGTTGAAGATCGCCGCCTCGGCCATCAGACCGTTGTAGTGCCCGAGGGTGTCGGCGGGCATGTCGGGCCAGCCATTGGTGTCCACGCCCGCGCCGAAGGTGACGTACGGCTGGTTCCACGACCACAGGCTGCCGGCCATGGTGCCGGTCAGGGCGCCGTCGAGGTACATCGACTGGGTGTTGCCGGCGGAGGTGAGCACCACCTGGTGCCAGGCGTTGTTGTTGACCGTGCTCGCGGACTGGAGCGTGGTGTTGCAGCCCGCGGCCTTCGCGAAGCAGCCGTGCAGCTTGCCGTTGGTGCCGATGTAGATCGCCGGAGTGTTGTACTTGGTGTTGGCGACCGGGTCGGAGTCGGTCAGCGGCTTGTCACCGTAGTAGAACAGCACCCCGCCGGCCTGCGACGTCTTGAACCAGAGCGACACCGACGCGTACGTGCGCGTCGCGCCCGGCGTGGACGGTATCGACAGGTACGAGCTGGTGCCGTTGAACGACGCGGCGTGGCTGCTCGCCAGCGGTCCGGTCGAACCCAGGGTGACATTGTGGTACGTGCCGTTGAGGTTGCCCTCGTTGGTGTCCACGCCGTCGGCGGCCGTCGTGCCGGCCGTCTCACCCATGCGCCAGTAGGCGAACGGGTCCGCGTCCAGCACCGTGGTGCGGTAGTGGTTGCCGTTGGCGTAGCCGTAGGAGGTGCAGTGCGTGGGGTCCGCCGGCGGGCAGACCTTCGTCAGGCTGTCACCGGTGTAGTTGTAGTTCCAGGTCTCGATCGTGCTCGAGTCCCCTGTCGTCGCGGCGTCGGTCGCCACCGTCGCCACATGCGGGGTGGTCGCGCCCGAGGGCGTGGACCAGGTGAAGTTCAGCTTCCGGCCCGAGACCAGCGAGGTGATCGTGGTGAGCTGACCGGAGGTGTAGGCGAAGGTCTCCGCGCGGCCCGCGTAGTCCGTGATCGAGGTGATCGCGTACGCGCCGGTCCTGCCCGTGATCCCCGTCTGGAAGACATAGGCGGTGTCGTCCTTGTCGACCAGCTTGTAGCCGACGGCCGGGGTGGTGGTCGCGGTCAGCGACGCCCAGCGTCCCGGCGGCGGGGTGAAGGAGCCGTCGGCGTTCTTGCCGAAGCCGACCTGCGAGCCGTCGGGGTAGGTGATGTTGACACTCGTCACCGCGCCCGAGGAGTCCTTGACCTCCGTGGCCTCCATGTCCGCGACCGTCGACCAGCCCGCGCCGAACGCGCCGTCCACCCGCGGGTCCAGGGAGTTGTAGTCACGCTCGACCGACAGCGACGGGCCCACCGTCTGCACGTCGGCGTCGGTGTCGGAGGTGGTGTAGTTGCCGACACTGGGATCGAAGTCGTGCCCGTCGGTGTTCTGCGACAGACCCGAGGTCACCACGGGCTGCGGCACCACGGCCGTGAGCTCGCTCTGCGTCCACGGCGAGTAGAGCAGGCTGTCGTAGGTGCGCACCTGCCACAGGTAG
This sequence comes from Streptomyces sp. NPDC026500, assembly GCF_055567635.1. Classification (NCBI taxonomy): domain Bacteria; kingdom Bacillati; phylum Actinomycetota; class Actinomycetes; order Kitasatosporales; family Streptomycetaceae; genus Streptomyces; species Streptomyces sp. NPDC026500. Next base: position 116,770 of record NZ_JBVHQB010000003.1, read on the forward strand.
GTGCCGCCCCAGGTCATCTTCCCCGAGGGGACGCTCCAGTCACCGCCGCTGATCAGCCCCGAGTCGGAGATCACCGCACCGGTGGAGGCGTCCAGGAGCTGGAACTGGTACTTCAGCGCCGAACCCGGGTAGTTGTCCGAGTCGTACCCGTACGCCACCAGTTCCGGCTTCAGCGTCTGGGTGTTGTAGTTGTCCGGCGGGTACGAGGCGTCGATCTGCGGGGCCACGTTCCCGTTCAGCGTCAGGTCCAGATAAGGCCGGTAGCTGGTGGGGGCGTTGACCGAGTCGAACTGCTTCCAGTGCAGGGCGTCGCTGTTCGTCGAGTACAGCGCGAGACCGTGGTTGCTCACCGTTCCGCCGGCGATGCCGTTGAACCAGGAGCTGTTCAGCGGCACGTTCATCCACGTACCCGTGGACCGCGAACCGCCGGAGTTCGTGCACGCCGCACCCGGGTTGGCGGTCAGCTGTCCCAGCGCGGTGCTGTCCCACGCCGGGCCCGGGTAGGAGGTGACCGCCGAACCCGTCCACGAGGCACTGATCGGCGCGACGGAGAACGGCTCGGCGGTGCAGGTCGCGGCCCAGATGTCGAAGAGGTGCAGGCTCGCCGCCGAAACGGTCTGACCGGTGATCATGCCGGTCAGGCCTGTCAGGTGCAGGAACGAGTTCGCGCTGTGCGTGCCGGAGTCGTAGGACCCGACCTTCAGCACGTCCTCCGTCGAGTGGTCGCCCGCGAGGCCGCTCTCGGCGTACGTGCTGTCGCTCACGGCCAGCGTCGGGTCCACCGTGATCGGCCACACCCGGTTCTTGGCGCCCAGCCACGACCGGTCCGCCGTCATGGTCAGGATCCAGGCGTCGCCGGACCGCGAGAGTCCGTACTCCACCGCCTGCGACCTCGCCGGCTCCCCGGACCTGCGGTTCAGGTGCGAGTCCTGCATGAACGCGTGCGGGATCCGCTCCACCACGGCACCCGACGCGTCGGTGAACTCGACCGATCCCTTGTCGGCGAGCCGCGGCTTCAGACCCTTGGCGTCCAGCTTGAACGACCACGACGTCGGCGCCTTCGCCGAGGACAGGACGATCTTCTCCTTGACGCCGTCCGCCAGCGGTACGAGCTTCAGGTCCGTGTCCGGCAGTACACCGGCGTAGGTGACGGTGCCGTCCGCGTCCGTGACGCCCGGCACGTCCTGCGCGCCATTGAGCGCGTACGCCACCTGGTGCCCGGAATCGGACTCCACCGATGCCAGCCGTGCGTCCCCCGCACCATCGGCGACGTTCACCGCCACGTCGTTGGCCTTCTCCCGCCAACGTCCCGCGGACTTCACCAGCGTGGTGTCGATCGGCTTCCAGGAGCCGTCGGAGGCATGGAAGTTGTGGCGGGAGAAGTACACGCGCTTGGTCGTCGTGCCGTTCGCGTTGTGGAACAGGTCCGTCGACGCCGATGACTTGGCCGCATCACGCTTGCTCGTCGACGCATGGAACCCGTCACGGCCGTTGGCCACGGCCGCGCCCGTGGTCACCGTCTTTTTGCCGTGTCTGTGCCGGGTGTACTCGGGCAGTTCCCCCTTGCCCTTGCCCGGCTTGTGCCCGCGCCCGCCCTTCGCCCGGGTGTGAGCCGCCGACGTGGTGTGCTTGAGCCCGCCGGCCGAACCGCCGAGCTGCTTGGGCAGTTTCAGATGCGGGGAGCGCAGCCAGTCCCACAAACCCGTCACCGACAGCTTCGGCATGCTCAGCGCCGACAGTGTCATCCCCTGCGCCACCGCCTCCTCGGCGGTCGGCGTGAACGACAGGAGGAAACAGACCACCAGCACGACCACGCGCGCCGCCCTGCGGCGGGGTGACCAGGGTGGCGGCTGGGAGGAGCGGCGACGTAGGAAGGGAGACATGGATGATCCTTTGCGGATACGTATCGATCATGAAAGCGACTCGATAGTTCCGTAAACGATCACGCTCTGACCATAGTCAGTTGATCTTCTTACCTGATCCTTATGTTTCGAGTCGGTGGCCGCTCGGTTTTCCCAAAAGGACACACCCGAAACCGAGTTGAACCGACCATTGGCGGTGAATCAGGATCTACCGGTCAGAGAGGTCAGAAGCCCGCGTATGCGGTCCCGTACCTCCGACTGGTCGCCCTCTCCCACCACCGAGACGTTCGCCGATCCCGGTCCGTCCCCCACGACGACGAAGCGCACCTGCTTCTGACGGGGCGCCACCGCACGCGCCGCCTGGACCGGCGTCGTGCCGACAGCCACCACCACCGAACACTGCTCCTGCACGAGGGAGTTGACATACGGCACCACGTTCGCCCGGGTGTCCGGCCCCGTCGCCGGCAGGAAACTCACCCGCACCCTGGTCGAGCGGGAGGCCTCCTGCATGCCGGCCCAAACCGGTGCCGCCGGCGCGCCCGGCACAACTCCGCGACTGTCGGTGAGGAGGCAGGCGTCCACGTCCCGATACACCCGGGCCGTCGGCATCTCGCCTCCGTCGGCGGACGGCCACAAGCAGACTCCCGCCACCACGACGGCGACCATGCCCCCCAGTCCTGCGCCGAGAGCCACCCGACGCCTGCGCAACGCTCCGGGCAAAGCCGACCGAATCAGCCTGAACCGCCGGGATGACCACCGCATGTCTGCACCCTTCAACAAGGCCCTCGGGGCGACCGCCGCCCGCGAAGAGGTGAGCATAAGACAGCCTCTCCACCCCGGAACCTTCGAGAGGTCCCAGGTGAGCGGTTCATTCGCCCAGCATGTGACCCACTGTCTTGTGTCCGGCAACGGCTGGTCACCGACGCGCTCAAGGCGGTGGTCGGCGCCCGGGGTGCCAATGGCCTGTGCGGGGTGGTCTTCCGCGGCGGCGATCGAGAGCCGGTCGCAGACGGGCGGTCGAGATAGTGTGGAGCGGAGGCGATCGGCTGCGGTTACCCACGGGCTCACATGTGGCCTGGCCGCGCGGTGCCGCGGTGCTGCCTCTGGTCGACCATGAGCGCGGGGCGCTGCTGCCGTGCAGAGTGGACATGACGTTCTCGGTCTACAACTACCTGAATCGCGAAAAGGACGCCTGAACGGCGAAAACGCTCCTCAGTGCGGCAGGGGTACGCCCGCCGTGACCCGCCGTGACCCGCCGTTCACCCGCCGCCGTCCGGAACGATCGGGCGGCGGTTTCCGTAACCCGAAGTTTTCAACAAAGTGTTGACGTGGTGTTTCCGAGGGCGTTAGCTGTCCGCAGCCCGTCCAGCACAAGGCCACGGAGGCTTCCCGTGACGTCGAGTACGACATCTGGCGGCCTAGCCCGCTTCAACGCCCTTCAGGAGCGCGCGGCCTTCGCCGTCCTCCACGAGGCGTGCGCCTCCCGCGCGTGGGCCGAGCGACTGCTCGCCGCCCGCCCCTACGCCACCGCCGACGACCTGTACACCGCGAGCGACGCCGCCACGGCCGAACTCACCGCGGCGGACCTCGCGGAGGCGATGGCCGGGCACCCGCCCATCGGGCGGCCGAGGCCCGGCGACCCGACCTCCTCCCGCGAGCAGCGCGGCATGGCCGGTGCCTCCGCGGAGCTCAAGGAGGAGATGCTCGAACTGAACCTGGCCTACCAGGAGAAGTTCGGCCATGTCTTCCTCATCTGCGCCACCGGCCGGACCGGCGAGCAGATGCGTGACGCGGCCAAGGAGCGGATCGGCAACTCGCCCGAGCGGGAGCGGGAGATCGTCCGCGTCGAACTGGGGAAGATCAACCGCATCCGGCTCGGCAATCTCGTACAGGAGGAAGCCGGCGGTCTGGTAAAGGATGAGGCCGCCGGTTCCGTGCAGGGAGAACCCGGCAGCCCCGTACAGGAAGAAGAGGCATGAGCACCGACACCACGGCCTCCGTGTCCACCCACATCCTGGACACCAGCGCGGGCCGCCCCGCCGAGGGCGTCGCCGTCCAACTCGCCGCCCGCGCGGGGCGCGAGGGCGACTGGCGGACGCTCGGCGGTTCCGCGACCGACGCGGACGGCCGGTGCAAGGATCTTCCGGCGCTGCCGGAGGGCACGACCCATGTACGCCTCGACTTCGCGGTCGAGCAGTACTTCGAGTCGCATTCAGCGACACAGCAAGCCGATGCGCAGCAGGACGCCCCCGCGAATCGGGACAGCGAGACGTTCTTCCCCGAGGTGACGATCACCTTCGCCGTCAGGCCGGGCGAGCACTACCACGTACCGCTGCTGCTCAACCCGTTCGGCTACTCCGTTTACCGAGGGAGCTAGCAGACATGACTGACCCATCCCACCGCGGCCACCCTGTACTCCTGGGACAGAACCAGTACGGCAAGGCCGAGAACCGCGTCGTCAAGATCACCCGCGACGGCGACACCCACCACATCAAGGACCTGAACGTGTCCGTCGCGCTGAGCGGCGACATGCAGGAGGTCCACCTCTCAGGCTCCAACGCGAACGTCCTGCCGACGGACACCACCAAGAACACGGTGTACGCGTTCGCCAAGGAGTACGGCATCGAGTCCGCCGAACAGTTCGGCATCCATCTGGCACGGCACTTCGTCACCAGTCAGGAGCCGATCAAGCGGGCGCGCATCCGCATCGAGGAGTACGCCTGGGAGCGGATCGAGGCCTCGGACGCGGGCTCCCGGGTCGTCGGCGCGGACGAGGCCAAGCACTCGTTCGTACGCAAGGGCCAGGAGACGCGCGTCACCCAGATCACCTACGACGGTGAGACGTGGGAGGTCGTCTCGGGCCTGAAGGACCTCGTCGTGATGAACTCGACGAACTCCGAGTTCTGGGGCTACGTCAAGGACAAGTACACGACGCTCCAGGAGGCGTACGACCGCATCCTGGCCACCCAGGTCTCCAGCCGCTGGCGCTTCAACTGGACCGGCGACGAGCAGGAGATGCCCAACTGGGACAAGTCCTACGACCAGGTCAGGAAGCACATGCTCCAGGCCTTCGCGGAGACCTACTCCCTCTCGCTCCAGCAGACCCTGTACCAAATGGGCGCGCGGATCATCGACCACCGCAGCGAGATCGACGAGGTCCGCTTCTCGCTCCCGAACAAGCACCACTTCCTGGTGGACCTGACGCCGTTCGGCCTCGAGAACGACAACGAGGTCTACTTCGCGGCCGACCGTCCGTACGGGCTCATCGAGGGCACCGTCCTGCGCGACGGCTGCGAGCCCCGCATCCCGGTGGACCTCACCAACCTGTAGGACCGCACCCGGCGGTCCGTCCGGACCGCCACCGCGGTACTGCCGCTGTACCCCCGACGCGCGCGCCGGCGTCACGTCCCAGGGGAGAGCGGGGGCATCTGCGCAACGACAGCACCACGGACCCGGTCGTCACCCCGCTCGGCCCCCGGGTCCGTCCGCCAATGGGAAGAACGAGGAACCGCCGTGGCAGTCCAGCGCATCGTCATCGAGAACTGCGCCATCGCGACCGTGGACGCGGGCGACACCGAGTACGCCTCGGGCCACATCGTCGTCGCCGACAACAAAATCGAGTCGGTGGGCGCCGGGAAGGCCCCCGAGAACCTGCAGAACGTGGTCCGCCGCGTCGACGGCACCGGGCATCTGGCCACGCCCGGTCTGGTGAACACCCACCACCACTTCTACCAGTGGATCACCCGCGGCCTCGCCACGGACCACAACCTCTTCGACTGGCTCGTCGCGCTGTACCCGACCTGGGCGCGCATCGACGAGCGGATGGTCTACGCGGCCGCCCAGGGCTCCCTCGCCATGATGGCCCGCGGCGGAGTCACCACGGCCATGGACCACCACTACGTCTTCCCGAAGGGCTCCGGCGACCTGTCCGGCGCCATCATCCGGGCCGCCCGCGAGACCGGTGTCCGCTTCACCCTCGCCCGCGGCTCCATGGACCGCAGCGAGAAGGACGGCGGACTGCCGCCGGACTTCGCCGTCGAGACCCTCGAAGGGGCGCTCGCCGCCACCGAGGCGACGGTCGACGAGCACCACGACGCCTCCTTCGACAGCATGACCCAGGTCGCCGTCGCACCCTGCTCGCCCTTCTCCGTCTCCACCGAACTCATGAAGCAGGGCGCCGAGTTGGCCCGCCGCAAGGGGGTACGGCTGCACACGCACGGTTCGGAGACCGTGGAGGAGGAGCAGTTCTGCAAGGAACTGTTCGGCATGGGTCCGACCGACTACTTCGAGTCGACCGGCTGGCTCGGCGAGGACGTGTGGATGGCGCACTGCGTCCACATGAACGACTCCGACATCGCCGCCTTCGCCCGCACGAAGACGGGAGTCGCGCACTGTCCGTCCTCGAACGCCCGGCTGGCCGCGGGCATCGCCCGGGTCCCCGACATGCTGGCGGCCGGCGTTCCGGTCGGCCTCGGCGTCGACGGCACCGCGTCGAACGAGTCGGGCGAACTCCACACCGAGTTGCGCAACGCCCTGCTCATCAACCGGCTCGGCGCCCACCGCGAGGCCGCCCTGAACGCCCGTCAGGCGCTGCGCCTCGGCACCTACGGAGGGGCCCAGGTCCTCGGCCGCGCGAGCCAGATCGGCTCTTTGGAAGCGGGCAAGCTCGCCGACCTGGTGCTGTGGAAGCTGGACACCCTGGCGCACGCCTCGATCGCCGACCCGGTGACGGCGCTGGTCTTCGGCGCCGCAGCCCCGGTCACCCTCTCGCTCGTGAACGGCAGGCCGGTCGTCGAGGACAGCCACCTGCTGCACGTCGACGAGGACGCCATCGCCCGCTCCACGCGCGATGAGGCACAGCGCCTGGCGCGGATCACCGCGCAGGCCTGACCACCACAGAACTCCGGCCGAGGGGGACGGCCCTCGGCCGGTAGCCGTGGACCCGAGCGGGGTCCACGGCGGCCGTAGCCGGGGCGTGCATGGACGTGCGCGCCCCGGAACGGTCTCCGCCGCGCGGACGCCGTGTCCGCGCGGTGGGCATCGTCCCGGTCCCGCACGACCGCGCATCACCTCCCTGACACCCACGTCGACGGCGACGTGTACCCGACCGGAGGAGCCGCCGTGGCCGCCCAGCCCGAGCCCAGCACCGATGCACGACCAACTGGATCAACGGAAACAACTCAAACAACGGAAACAACCGGGACAGCCGGATCAACCGGATCGACCGAAGCGAGTGGATCGACCGGAGGAACAGGACCCGTCGAGGTAAGTGGATCAACCGCGGCGACGGGATCGCCCGGATCAACCGGCCCGTCGGTGCACCCGGTTGACGAGAGACTGCCCGCGCTGAAGATGGCGGCCAGCGGTCTGCAGCACGTGGCCGCCATGTACGCCGGAGTCGTCGCCCCGCCCCTGATCGTCGGCGCCGCGGTCGGTCTCTCCGCGACCGAACTCACCTTCCTCACCGGCGCCTGCCTGTTCACCGCGGGGCTCGCCACCTTCCTGCAGACCCTCGGCTTCTGGAAGATCGGAGCCCGGCTGCCCTTCGTCAACGGCGTCACGTTCGCCGGCGTCGCCCCGATGACCGCGGTCGTCGCCTCCGCCAAGGAGAAGAGCGACGCCCTGCCGGTCATCTTCGGCGCGGTCGTCGTCGCCGGCGTCCTCGGATTCATCGCGGCCCCCTACTTCAGCAAGGCCGTCCGCTTCTTCCCGCCCGTTGTCACCGGCAGCGTGATCACGCTCATCGGTGTCTCGCTGCTGCCGGTCGCCTTCGGCTGGGCCCAGGGCCCGAACCCCGCGGCGGACGACTACGGTTCACGGACCTACCTGGGACTCGCGGCGGTCACGCTCGTCATCGTCCTGCTGCTGCGCCGCTTCACCCGCGGCTTCGTCAAACAGATCGCGGTCCTGCTCGGGCTGGTCGTCGGCACGCTCGTGGCGATCCCCTTCGGCGTCACGGACTTCGGACCGGTGGCCGACGCGGACGTGGTCGGCTTCCCGACGCCGTTCCACTTCGGCGCCCCGCAGTTCCACCTCGCCGCGATCCTCTCGCTCTGCGTGGTGATGGTCGTCTCGATGACCGAATCGACCGCGGACATGCTGGCGTTGGGCGAGATCGTGGAGCGCCCCGCCGACGAGCGGACCATCGCGGCCGGACTTCGCGCCGACACCCTCGGCTCGGCGCTGAGCCCGCTCTTCAACGGCTTCATGTGCAGCGCCTTCGCCCAGAACATCGGCCTCGTCGCGATGACGAGGATCCGCAGCCGGTACGTCGTCGCCACCGGCGGCGGCTTCCTGGTGCTGATGGGGCTGTGCCCGATGGCCGCGTCGCTGATCGCCGTCGTCCCGCGCCCGGTGCTCGGCGGGGCCGGTGTCGTCCTCTTCGGCTCGGTCGCGGCCAGCGGCATCCAGACGCTGGTCAGGGCGGGCCTGGAGAAGGACAACAACGTGCTGATCGTGGCCGTCTCCCTCGCGGTCGGCATCATCCCGATCACCGCGCCCGGGTTCTACCACGCGTTCCCGGAGACCGTACGGATCGTCCTCGACTCCGGCATCTCGACGGGCTGCGTCGCGGCCGTCGTCCTCAACCTCGTCTTCAACCACCTCGGCGGAGGACGCGAGGACGCGGGCGAGGTGACCCACCCCATGGAGGCGGGCGAGGACCTCAAGGCGGTACCGGCCCACTGACCGGCCGGACCGGAACGGACACACGGGGGGCGCGGTACGAGGAGACGGAGGGCGCGGCACGAGAACCGTGCCGCGCCCTCCGCCGTGCCGCGCCCGTCAGCCGATGTGGTAGCTGTCGCCGTAGACCTTCCAGTCCAGCGGTGTGTTGAGGTTCAGGTTCCGGTTGCGTACGAAGACCCGCTGCTCGGTGTCGACCCGGGTGGTGTCGGAGTGGGCCTCCTCCTGCTTCATGGCCCAGACCCGGGCGTCGAGGAAGGCGTTCAGATACGTCACCTCGTCGCCGCCCTGGGCCGGCGGCCTGGCCTTCGCCAGCGCGCGCCGCCGGATGTTGCTGAAGCTGGTGCTGTCGTCGCCGTCGCCGTGCATCACGATGGCGTCGTAGTACGTGAACTGGCCGAGGACACCGATGCCGTCGGCCTTGCCCTGCCCTACGGCGGGGTTGAAGTAGACGCGGTCGCGCTCGTCGTTCTGGGCCTGCTGGAACGCCGAGTCCTGCGCGGCCCTGCGCCAGTCGGCCGGGAACCCGGGATCCAGGCCCTCGTGGGAGTCGCTGCCGTCGACCGCACGCAGCGCCGGCAGGTACTTGGCCAGCACGTTGCCGGGCTTGCGCTGCGTGTACAGCTCGACGAGGTCGAGCATGTCGTGGGTGCCCGAGCAGAAGCCGATGATCCCGGCGGTGTAGCCGCGCCCGTCGCCGATGTCCTCGATGTACTTGTACTGCGCCTTCCAGTCCAGCGAGGAGTTCTCCGCGCTGGAGACCAGCTTCATGGCGATCTCCTTCTTCGCCGGGTCGTCCAGGCCGACGGCAGCGGCGGTCGCGGTCTGGGTGGCGATCAGGGGGCCTGCCACCAGTGAGGCTCCGATCAGGGTGAGCAGGGTGCGACGCGAAGTGCCTATGTGGGGGGTGTGCACGGTACCTCCGATGGGGGAGTGGTGTTGCCGCGTACTGTTAGGAAAGTTTCCTACCAGAGATTGAAGGCGGCGTATACCCGTCAGGGGAGGGCGAGTTGAGGATGCGGAGCCGAAGGCGAACCGCGTTGGGCTACGGTCTGAGCGCACAGCGGCACGAGCGGCACGAGCGGCACGGACGGTACGAAGGGCACGGACGGCACACAGGTCGCGCGGCAGACTCCGCGCGGAAAAAATGTGCGGACGCGGTCACAACGGGGAGAGTCGGTCATGAACGAGTCGGGCCGGGTGGAGGCCTTCAGCGACGGCGTCTTCGCCATCGCCATCACGCTGCTGATCCTGGAGATCAAGGTCCCCGAGGTCGGTGAGAGCGGCGGACTGTGGCATGCGCTCGGACAGCAGTGGCCCTCGTACGCTGCCTACGTCGTCAGCTTCCTGGTGATCGGCATCATGTGGATCAACCACCATCAGGTGTTCAGTTACGTCGCCCGGGTCGACCGCACCCTGATGTTCCTGAACCTGCTCCTGCTGATGGTGGTGGCCGCGATCCCCTGGCCCACGGCGATGCTCGCGGAGTACCTGCGCGAGGGCAGGGCGTCCCATGTCGCCGCCGCCGTCTACAGCTTGGTCATGGTGGCCATGGCCCTCGCGTTCACGGCCGTGTGGTGGCACCTCACCCGCACCGGACGCCTTCTCGACAGCCGCGTCGACGTCGAGGGCGCCCGGCGGACCCGCGTCCGCTTCGCCCTCGGCTCTCTGGTCTATCCGGGGACGGTCGCGCTCTCCTTCGTCTCGGCGCCGCTGACCCTGGCCGCGCATGGGCTGCTCGCGGTCTACTACGGCTTCAACCAGGTGCCGGTGCCGATGCGTTCGTCCGAGACGGCCGGGTCGGCAGAAGAGGGCGTGTGAGGACGTACTTCCTCCGTCGAAGCAGTTGAGGCGGCCGAGGAGGTTCGGTCGGGCCGCAGGAGGGCGGCGGCCAGGGTCAGGGCCGTGGCCGCGATGACCGTGGCCACCGTGAACGCCAGCCGGTAGCCGTCCGCCGTCGCGGCGACGACGTGCTCGCCCGCGCCGGTCAGCCGCTCGGTGCGACTCGCCGCCAGTGTCGTCAGCACGGCGAGGCCCAGTGAACCGCCCACCACCTGCGTGGTGTTGAAGAGTCCGGAGGCCAGGCCGGCGTCTTCCGCACGGGCGCCCGACATGGCGAGCCCGGTCACCGCGGGCATCGCGGCCGCGAATCCCGCGGAGAGCAGGAGCAGCGGGGGCAGCACGTCGGTGACGTACGACCCTTCGACCGGGGCGCGGCTGAGCAGGGCGAGGCCCGCCGTGATGAGGGCGAGTCCGGCGAGCAGGACGCGGTACGGGCCGAAGCGGGCGATCGTGCGCGCCGACAGGCTCAGCATCAGCACGCCGATGGTGATCGGCGCGGGCAGGAACGCCGTGCCTGTGAGCAACTCGCTGTAGCCGAGGACGCGTTGGAGGTAGAGCGCGCCGAGGTACTGGAAGCCGTACATCCCGGCGATCATCAGGATCTGTACGCCGTTCGCGCTCGTCAGGGTCCGGGAGCGCAGCAGTCGCAGCCGCAGCAGGGGGCGGGCGGCCCGCGCCTGGCGCAGGGTGAAGCCGGCGAACAGGGCGAGCGCGAGCACGCCGAGCGCGAGTGTGCCGCCGAGGCCGCGCTCCCCGGCGCCGACGATCGCGTACACCGTCAGCATCAGCGCGCTGGTGACCAGGGCCGCGCCCGGACAGTCGGCGCCGCTGCCGAGACCGGCTCCGGTGTCCGCGGTGAGAATCCGCAGTGCGGCGACCAAGGCCAGTACGCCGATCGGCACGTTGATCAGAAAGATCCAGTGCCAGTCGAGGGCCTGTGTCAGCGCGCCGCCGAGGAAGGTGCCGAGGGCCCCGCCCGCCGCGCCGACCGCGCTGAACACCGCGATGGCGCGGCCCTGTTCGCGGGGCTCGGGGAAGAGCGCCACCAGCATGCCGAGGACCACGGCCGAGGTCATGGCCCCGCCGACCCCCTGGAGGGCGCGGGCCGCGACCAGCATGCCCTGCCCGTCGGCGACCCCGCACAGCACGGACGCCGCGGTGAACACGACGAGCCCGGCCGTGAACATCCGCTTGCGGCCCACCAGATCGCCGAGCCTGCCCACGAGCAGCAACAGCCCCCCGAACGGGATCAGATACGCGTTCACGACCCAGGCGAGCCCGGGGGCGGAGAAGCCGAGGTCGCTCTGGACGGCGGGCATGGCTACGGTGACGATGTTCCCGTCCAGGATCGTCATCAGCGTGCCGGCGCACAGGACGACGAGCGAGGCCCACCGGGAGTACGTTCGTGGTGTCGACGGCCTTGCCGGTTCGGTCCGGGACAGCATGACGATGACCTCCGTGTTCTCCGTGGACCGCGTCGATATGGACCGCGTCGGTTCCACGGACGTTCTCCCTTGGTGCACGACTTGTAACGGGGTACATCGTCAGTGACCATGGAGACCGGCGTAAGGAGGCACTTCGATGTCCCAGGGGAACACCGGTGTTACCTCGCAGGCAGTGCTCGCGCAGGCGTGCCCGGTCCGCGAGGTTCTTGACAGGGTCGCCGGAAAATGGAGCGTGCTGATCATCGTGGCCGCCGCGCACGGCCCGATCCGCTTCACGGAGCTGGAGCGCAGCATCGAGGGGATCAGCCGTCGCATGCTGACCCTGACCCTGCGCAACCTCGAGCGCGACGGCCTCGTCACACGCACCGTGCATCCGACCGTACCGCCGAAGGTCGAGTACGAACTCACCCCGGTGGCTCGCGAGTTGCACGCGACGCTGCTCTCCCTGACCGACTGGGCCGAGCGGCACCGTGTCACGATCGCCGAATCCCGCGCGGCCTACGACGCCGAGCACCGGCCGGAGCCGGTCGACGCGTAGGCCGCCCGGCGGCGCGGTCCGCAGAGGTCAGGACTCGAAATAACTGGGGTCGGTGGCCAGGGACTTGAAGACGTCCCGGGGGTCCGGCAGGAGCCGGCGTTCCGTGAGGTCCATCAGACCGCAGACCGCCGTGATCTCGGCGGACACCGTGCCGTCGGCCTTCCGGATGGTCTGCTCCATGCGGAAGCTCTTGCCCTCACCCCAGATGAAGGCGCACGTCACCTCGACCTCGTCGCCGGCGAGCAGCTCGCGCCGATAGCGGATGGTCGTCTCCAGCACGACCGGGCCCACGCGCCGGTCCGCCAGCTCCGGCTGGCTGATCCCCGCCGCGTGCAGCAACGACCAGCGGGCGTGCTCGGCGTATTGCAGATACACGCTCTGGTTCAGATGCCCCTGCACGTCGGTCTCGTATCCGCGAACGGTCACGGGGACGGAAAACGGCTCTGCCACGACTTTCCCTTCGACGACTGCGACTGCCTCTACGACTGCGACTGCCTCTATGAACGCGACTGCTGCCACGACCGCAACTGCCTGCCCGACCGCGACGGTGGCACGACCGCAACTGCCGGGCGCCCTCGGGGTGCTGCCGCCGGGCGCCTCACGTCCGCCGGGGCGAGGCCAGCGCGTACCGGGTGCCCGTGCGCGGTTCCGTGTGTTCGCCGACCTGCCAGCCCGCCTTCTCCAGGGTGGCCGCGCAGGCTCGCAGCGTCTCCGGGTCCGGCTCGCGCACGGCGACGGCCTCCGGCTGCGGTGTCGCCCGTACCCGGTAGCCGCCGCCCTCCGCTCCGGCGGGCCGGTGCCCCGCCGCCTCCAGCGCGAGCGCGGCGGCCTGCACCAGATGGGTGCGCTCCCAGGCGCAGGGAAGGTCGGTGGCGCCGTCAGGACGGGTCATCCGGCGCAGCTCCAGGAGCCCCTGCCAGGCGCTGTGCACCTCCCGCAGCCGCGCGGGGCCCGCCTCGGGCCCCTCGTCGCCGCCGATCCGCGCGGCGAACACGCCGGACGCCGCCGGGGCGGACACCTCGGCGGCATGGGCAGGCTCGGGAGTCCCGGGTGCCTCGCGCAGCCGATGCCCGGCCGGTGTCAGGAAGTGGTCGCGCGGCGGACGCGGATGGCGGAAGGCGAGCCCCCGCTGCACCAGGGCCGCGAGCTGGGCCTCGGTGCCCTTCAGCCGCCCGGTCACGGGGTCGGCGGCATCGATGAGGCGCCGCTGCGCGGCGGTCGGCGGTCGTGTCACGGCGCGCTCCCTCCACCACCGGGTGGCGCCACGGCGCTTCTGCCCGGCCGCGGCTCAGTGTTTCTCCGACCTCTCTCCCGCCGGGGAGAGCGGTCCATGGGAACAGTACGCGTCGGGTCTGACATTCCAGCCGGCCACCACATGCCGCCGGTGTTCGGTGCTCAACCGGCTCATCGTCCCGGTGGCGAGCTGGAAGAGGGCGCCGGACTGGGCGGTCAGCCCGAGCCGGCGCGCGGTCAGCACCCGCAGGAAGTGGCCGTGCGAGACGACGACCACGCTGCCCTCCGACTCGGCGAGCGCCGCGTCGATCCTGGCCAGGATCCGCTCGGCGCGCGCCCCGACCTCGTCCGGGGTCTCCCCGGGGTGCTCGGGCGGCCCGGCCGCGACGCCGTCCGTGAACAGGAACCAGTCGGGCCGCTCCCGGTGGATCTCGACGGTCGTGATCCCCTCGTACCCGCCGTAGTCCCACTCGCGGAGGTCGGCGTCGACCCGTGCGCCGACGACCCCCGCCAGCTCGGCCGTCTCCCGCGCCCGGCGCATCGGACTGACGAACGCCGCCGCGATGTGGTGCCGGGCGATCAGCGGACCGAGCCGCCGTGCCTGCTCGCGGCCGTTGTCGGTCAGCGGGACATCGGTCGACCCCGTGTGCCGCCCGGACATCGACCATTCGGTCTCACCGTGCCGTACGAGGAGCAGGTCACCCATCGCCGCGCCCTTCCGTCCGTGCGTCAGCTGCTGTCCCTCGTACGGTGACACCGGCCGGGCCGGGCCGCAGCACCGGCTCCTCCGACCGGCCCCACCCCTCCACACCCTCCCCGTCCACCCCGGCCCCGCCCGGTTCCCTACTGCCGGTACCCGCTCAGGAACCGTCCGATCCGGCTGATCGCCGCGTCCAGGTCGTCGGCGTGCGGGAGCGTGAGGATGCGGAAGTGGTCGGGTCGCGGCCAGTTGAAGCCGGTGCCCTGGACGACCTGGATCTTCTCGCGCAGCAGCAGGTCGAGGACGAACTTCTCGTCGTCGTGGATTGGATGCACGGCGGGGTCGATGCGCGGGAACGCGTACAGCGCGCCCTTGGGTTTGACGCACGAGACGCCGGGGATCTCGTTGAGCTTCTCCCAGGCGCGGTCGCGCTGCTCGCGGAGCCGGCCGCCGGGCCCGGTCAGCTCGTGGATCGACTGGCGGCCGCCGAGCGCGGCCTGAATGGCGTACTGCGCCGGAGCGTTGGCGCACAGCCGCATGGAGGCCAGCATCGTCAGCCCCTCCAGGTAGTTGCGCGCATGCTGCTTGGGGCCAGTGACGACCAGCCAGCCGGAACGGAATCCGGCGACGCGGTACGTCTTGGACAGACCGCAGAAGGTGAGGACCACCAGGTCGGGGGCGAGGGCCGCGGCCGAGTGGTGCACGGCGTCGTCGTAGAGGATCTGGTCGTAGATCTCGTCGGCGAACACCATCAGGCCGTGCCGACGGGCGAGATCGAGGATGCCCTCGACGATCTCCTTCGGATAGACCGCGCCCGTCGGGTTGTTGGGGTTGATGATGACGACCGCGCGCGTCCGGTCGGTGATCTTCGCCGCCATGTCGTCCAGGTCCGGGTACCACTCGGACTGTTCGTCGCAGAGGTAGTGCACCGCCTTGCCGCCGGCGAGGGTGGTGACGGCCGTCCAGAGCGGGAAGTCCGGGGCGGGGATGAGGACTTCGTCACCGTCCTCGACCAGGGCCTGTACGGCCATGGAGACCAGCTCCGAGACGCCGTTGCCGAGGAAGACGTCGTCCACGCCGACGTCCAGGCCCCGGTCCTGGTAGCGCTGGGCGACGGCCCGACGGGCGGACAGGACGCCGCGCGAGTCGGTGTAGCCGTGTGCCCGGGGCAGCATCCGGATCATGTCCTGGAGGATCTCCTCCGGCGCCTCGAAACCGAAGAGGGCCGGGTTGCCGGTGTTCAGGCGCAGCACGCTGTGGCCCGCCGCCTCCAGTGCGTCGGCGTGCTCGATCACCGGGCCGCGGATCTCGTAACAGACCTCGCTGAGCTTGCTCGACTGCCGGAACTCCATGCGCTGCGCCCTCCGGTTGTGGTGTTGCTTGGTTTTACCAAGTGGGAGCTTGGAAAGTCCAACAAGATAGCTAGACTGCGTCGCATGTCACCGCGCCGAAGCTACGACCAGTACTGTTCCGCCGCCCGTGCCCTCGACGCCGTCGGGGACCGGTGGACCCTCCTGATCGTCCGTGAACTGCTCGGCGGACCGCGCCGCTACACCGATCTGCACGCCGATCTGCCGGGCGTCAGCACCGACGTCCTCGCCTCCCGGCTCAAGGACATGGAGCGCGACGGCCTGGCCACGCGGCGCCGCCTGCCGCCGCCGGGCGCGGCCTACGTCTATGAACTCACCGTACGCGGACAGGAGTTGCTACCCGTCCTCCAGGCGCTCGGAGAGTGGGGCGCGCCCGCGCTGGGCGAGCGGCGGCCCACCGACGCCGTACGGGCGCACTGGTTCGCGCTGCCGCTGCTGCGGGGGCTGGGCGCCGCCGGGGCGGGGGAGGGGCTGGTCGAAGTGCACCTGGACGAGGGCCGGTTCCATGTGTGGCTGGGCTCCGAGGAAGGGCCGCTCTACGGGGACGGGCCCGCTCCACGGGAGCCGGACGCCCGGCTGACGCTGGACACGCGGACGGGCGAGGCCATGAACCGGGGAACTTTGAAGCTGCTCGACGCGCTGCGCGAACGGAGCGTCGACGTGACGGGAGACGGACCCCTCGCCAAGGCGCTCCGCGAGGCGTGACGCCGCACGGCGGACTCCGTGCCACCGCCGCCCGTCGGAGGGACCTGGCGGGCCGCTGGAGGGACTTGGCGGCCCGCTGGAGGGGGCCGGAGGGGAAGCTGGGACCGAAGGCAGAGGCCCGCCACGCTCCCCGGCGGGGAACGCGGCGGGCCTCGGCCCGCGGCCTACGGGTCAGGCGCCCGGCGGAATCCGGGACGGGCGTCCGGTGCCCCGCGTCAGCGCGTATCCGCCGATGCCCGCGAGGGCCGCGAGGATGCCGCCGATCGCGGTCCACACCCAGCGGTCGGACCACCAGCCGGAGGTCCAGCCGTCGTCGGGTTCGAGCGAGGACAGCACCGCCGTCCTGGAGTCGGAACTGTCGTCGGACTTCTCGGACGTCGTGGCGATGCCCGGGACCAACGGCTTGGCGAGCGAGCCGTCGACCGCCGCCGAACCGCCGATGTCCTTGGAGTCCACCCGGAGTTCCGTGCTCATCGGCAGACCCAGATCGGCCGCCCCGAGACCGGTGGCGGTGAGCCGGATGTAATACGTGCCCGGCAGCGGGTCGTTGGACCAGGTCTCCGACCAGGCGCGGACGGTGCGCAGGGTGCAGGACAGCTCCACGGTGGACGCGTCCGCCGCCGCCGTCCGTGTCTGCGCCCCGTACTGGCAGGCCTGACGGCGCCGCAGACCGTCGTACACGTCGATCTGCCAGGTCTCGCCGGAGGCGCGCTTGGACGCCTCGGGCAGCTTCACCGTCGCCTTCACGGTGGGCCGCTGCCCGGCGTCCGCGGGGAACTGCCAGTACAGGTAGTCACCCGTGGAGGCGCCTGCGGTGGCCTGCACTCCCTGCTCGATCTCGGTCGCCGTACGGAACGACGTACCGGCCTCGGTCGGCGTGGCGGCGTCACTCGAGGGGCTCGCGGAAGGCGAGGCGTCGGCGAAGGCCGGGGAAGCGGCCGCACCGAGCAGCGCGGGCGCCGCGGCGACCCCCGCGAGAAGGACGGCGGTGCTCAGCACACGTCGGATACGCATCAGTTGGTCCTCCAGACCGAGAACCGCCAGCGAGAGATCCAGCCCCACAGCACACCCGCGAGGAAGCCGATGAGCACCAGCGCGCCCAGCAGCCACCAGCCGCGCCCGAGGCCGAAGGAGGCCACGTCGCCCGCCTGGTCGGGGCCGCCGACGACGTCGACGGTCAGTTCCAGCGGCAGTCCGGGCGTGGTCTTCACACCGGGCGCGGCCGAGAAGGAGTTGGACACCTGCAGACACACGACCTCGGCGGGCGCGTTGTCGTCGTCGCTCTCGGCCTTCGGGTAGCGCAGACCGGTCGAGACGACGTCGGTGCGGCCGTTCCCGGCCGCCTCGCCGCGCACGATCTCCCGGCCGTGCACGGTGACGGCACGCAGCAGCACCCCGTAGTCGGGGTTGACCTGACGGTCGGCCGCGATGCTCACCGAGGCGCGCAGCTCCTTGCCCGGCGCGACCTCCACGCGGTACCAGCGGTGCTGCGCGAACTCCTCGCGGTCGGTGTAGATGCCCGACTTGACGGCGGGAGCGCCGGTGCACGAGTCGGCACCTTCCACGGCCACCGGCTTCACCACCGGATCGGCGGCCCGGTCCACCAACTGGTTGACGCGGTCGCTGAGTTGCTCCTTGTGCTCCACCGAGGTGTACGTGCCACCGGTGGCCTCGGCGATGCAGCTCAGCTGCTTGCTCACCTTGACGTCGGGGACCAGCCCCAGGGTGTCGATGGTCAGGTCGATGCCCTTGGCCGCGATCTCGCGGGCCACCTGGCACGGGTCGAGCGGCTGGCAGGTGTCCTCGCCGTCGCTGATGAGCACGATGCGACGGGTGCCCTCACCGCCGTTGAGGTCGTCGGCCGCCTTGAGCAGGGCGGGGCCTATCGGGGTCCAGCCGGTCGGGTTGAGGGTCGCGACGGCGGTCTTCGCCTCGGTGCGGTCCAGGGTCCCCACCGGATACAGCTGGGCCGTGTCCTTGCAGCCCGTCTTGCGGTCGTCCCCCGGATAGTTGGCGCCGAGGGTGCGGATGCCGAGCTGCACCTCCTGCGGCGTCGCGTCGAGCACTTCGTTGAACGCCTGCTTGGCCGCGGACATCCGCGACTCGCCGTCGATGTCCCGGGCACGCATCGAACCGCTGACGTCCAGCAGGAGTTCGACCTTGGGAGCGGTAGCCGTGGTTTCGTCGGCGACCGCTCCGGCCGGGAAGGCGATCCCGGCGGCCAGGGCGGCGAGCAGGGCGCAGACGCCCGCCGCCAGCCGTTGTCTTGTGATCATCGGCGGATCCTATTGATCAAAGGTGCCGCGCGTAAAAACGAGAGGTGTCCCGCGTCATGACGAGCCGGGGCCGGCGAGCGGCTGAGGGAGCCGTGTCCACAGGTCACCGGGGGTCTCGGGGGACAGCCGCATCAAGGTCAGCGCTTTGGTGGGGAGCGGCTCGCGCAGGAGCGCGGGGAGGTCCGTGGTGCGCGGAAGATCCGGTGCGACCGTCTCAAGGGCCTCGCGGAGCGCGGCCGTCGAGCCCGCCGTCGCGCCCAGCGCGCCCCCGACGAGGGAACCGAAGAGCTTGCGGCGCAGGACGGTCTCGTCGTCGGTCACGATGCGTCCGGACAGCCGCGGGACCGGGATGCCGTGGCGGGCCAGCCGGGCCGGGCTCACCCGGATGTCGGCCAGGTCGCGGTATACGAGCCGGACGGGGGAGCCGGCGCGGTCGAGAACCACGAGCAGGTTCTGGCCGTGCGCCTCCAGGGCCACCCCGAGCTCCAGCAACCGCAGCCCCACAGTGAGGACGAGACGGGTGAACTCGGCCAGCCAGGAGGCCTTTTCGGGCAGTGCGGTCAACGGAAGGGCGGCCACCGGGACACACCGCTCGCCCGCACCCGCGTACCCGTCCGGCGACTCCCGTACCACCGCGGCGAGATCGGGGAGACCGGCGGTGGCCGCGCCGAGGGTGCGGGTGATGTGCAGCGGCACGTCCAGGCGTGCCGTCATCTCTTCCATGAAGGCCGAAACCGTGTCGGCCGTCTCCACCGAGTACACCGAGATGTCCCGCACCGACGAGGTCAGCCGGGCGCTCAACGCCGTCTTCACATGCGGCCCGTCCGGCACCGCCAGGGTGCGCAGGGACATCAACGGGCGGGCGGTGAAACCCTCCTGGACCGGGGCATCGAGCACATGAGCGCTCTGCCAGGGATGCACCGGGATCAGTACCCGCTTCCCGTCGCGCAGCCACTTCGGCCATTCGCCCGTGACGAGAGCGTCGTCCACCGCCACCAGACCCAGGTCCACCGACGGCCGGTGCTCCGGCCCGTACGCGAGCTGCTCGGCCACCGAGAACCCGGGCCGCGCACGGCAGTTGGGGTGGTAGGGATGCCCGTCGACGATCCGCTGCTCCCACACCCAGCTCGCCTCGGACGCTCCAGGAGTGTCATCGGACGCCCGGTCCGCCCGCGACAGCGCCAAGGAGGCCACACTGTCGCCGAGTTCGACCGCGAAGACACCGCCGTGCGGCACATCGAGGGCGTCGACGAGCAGCTCCGGACGGTCGTACGCCCGCTCGCCGAGCCGCACTTCGGTGACGTACGCGGAAGTGGCGTACGGGTCGGGGCGCGGTCCGTGCAGCCGGCGGCCGTCGGCCAGGCGGACCGTGAGGCCGTCGCGGTCCGTGTCCCGGCCGGCGATCCACGGCAGCGGCTCGTACGCCAGCGCCCGCCACAACCGGGTCAGCACGGCGGCCCGAGCGCCCGGCAGCGCCTCCGCGTACGGCGCCGACAGATCGGGGCGTACGACGCTCAGTTCCTCGGCGAACGCCGCCTCGGTGTCGGGCGTGGAGGGAGGGTGCACAGGCGGGCTCCTTGGGTACGGGACTGCATCGTGATCGTCCGCCGCGGCAGACATACTGATCACCAGTGCACCGTATGGATCGAATGAACCGGATGGATCGCGTGGACTTCAAGCCGACCGTGTTTCCCCAGCTCACCCGGGGCGACACGGACGAGGCCGCAGACGCGTACGCCGCCGCGCCGTTGCTCAATTGTCTCCTTCGCGAACTGGCGGAGCCCACCGGGGAACCGGGCGTCCACCGGCTGCGCGCGAGCGGCCGGCTGCTGCGCGTGCGGGGGACGCGGCGCCCCTTCGGACCGGAGGCGCACGCCGACGGGACCTGGCATCGGCTCACTCACCCGGAACTGGTCGCACTCGCCGCCGAGGAGCTGCGCCGGTTCACCGGCGTGGCCAACCCGGGGCTGCCCGGGGAGATGACCGACAGCCGGGACGTGGTCGCGGCCCTCCTCCGGGCCCGCGCCCGCACGACGCCGCCCGAGGACCCGTACCTGCGCTCCGAACAGGCCCTGATCATGGGGCACCCGTACCACCCGGCGCCCAAGACCCGCGGCGGCGGCCCGGCCACCGGCTGGCTGCCGTACGCCCCCGAGGCGTACACCCGCTTCCCGCTGGAGCTGCTCGCCGTGCGCGAGGACGCGGTCGTCGAGGAGGGCGACACGACGGCGCTCGACGCGCTGGGCCAGGCCCCGCCGGGCTACCGGCTGCTGCCCGCCCACCCCTGGCAGCTCGCCCTGACCGGCACCCACCCGGCGATCCGGGACGCCTTCGCGGACGGCCGGCTCGTACGCCTCGGACCCACCGCCCGCCCGTTCCGGCCGACGGCCGCCGTCCGCACGCTCTACGCCCCCGAGGACGACCTGTTCGTCAAGTTCAGCCTCGATGTCCGCATCACCAACGACATCCGCCGGCTGTGGAAGCACGACCTGCTCAAGATGCGCGCCACCGACGCGGCGACCGCCGCCGCCTTCGCCGCGCAACCGGGGCCCGCCGCCTGGCTGAGCGACCGCGGCTACCGCACCGCCGACTTCGCGTTCGAGGAACTCGCCGTCCTGGTCCGCGACGGACTGCGCGGCCACCTCGTCCCCGGCGCGACCCCGCTGCTCGCCGCCGCCCTCGTGGAGGGCTTCGACGGCAGCCCGCTCGACAGACTCACCAACCCCGCCGCCTGGTGGGCCGCGTACCTGCGCCAGGTGGTGCCCCCGGTGCTGGAGGCGTTCGCCCGCCACGGAGTCGTCGTCGAGGCCCATCTGCAGAACACGGTGGTGGCCGTGGACGGAGCCGGTATGCCCGTCCAGGCCCTGTTCCGGGACGCGGAAGGCGTGAAACTGCTGCCGGGGGTGACCCGCCCGGCCGGCTGGGAACGGCTCGTGTACACCCTGATCGTCAACCACCTCATCGAGCTGGCCGCCCTCCTCGCCGAACGGTTCCCGGGCACGGACCCCTGGCCCGCCGTACGGGAGGAACTCCACCGCTACGGCACGGACCACGACCTCCCCGAGATCGCCGCGCTGCTCTCCTCGCCCACCCTCCCGGGCAAGACCAATCTGCTGCTCCGCTGGACGGACGCGGACGGCGCCGACGCGCGCTATGTGGCGCTGCCGAACCCACTGGCAGGCACCTGACGCCCGGGGGCCGGGCGACCGGCTGTCCTACAGTGTGATGTGTGCTCCGCGACGTGACCGCTGTTCGATACGTGACCCCGCTGACGGCGGGCGGCTCCGTGCCCGGAGTCGTCGAGGCCGACGACCTGGGCACCTATGTCGTGAAGTTCACGGGTGCCGCCCAGGGCCACAAGGCGCTGGTCGCCGAGATCATCGTCGGTGAGCTGGCCCGGGCCCTCGGGCTGCGGTTCCCCGAGCTGGTCCTCGTCCACTTCGACCCGGCCGTCGGCGGGCACGAGCCCCACCAGGAGGTCCAGGACCTGCTGCGGGCCAGTGCCGGGCTCAACCTCGGCATGGACTATCTGCCGGGCGCGAAGGACTTCACCCCGGAGATCGCGAGGACCTTCCCCGTCGACCCGCTGGAGGCGGGCCGGGTGATCTGGCTGGACGCCCTCACGGTCAACGTGGACCGTACGGTGCACAGCTCGAACCTGATGATCTGGCCCACCCTCGGCATCGCGCCGCCGCGGCTCTGGCTGATCGACCACGGCGCCGCCCTCGTCTTCCACCACCGCTGGGACGCCTCGTCGCCGGAGAAGGCGTACGACTTCCGGCGCCACGCGCTCGGCGGCCACCACCCCGACACCCGCGCAGCCGACGCCGAGCTGGCGCCCCGGGTGACCGAGGAACTGCTGCGCGCGATCCTGGCCGAGGTGCCCGACGCCTGGCTCACCGACGAGCCCGGTTTCGCGAGCCCCGACGCGGTCCGCGAGGCGTACGCCGGCTATCTGCTAGCCCGGGTGAGGGCCTCCGCGGCCTGGCTCCCCACGGACTTCCCGACCCGCGAGCAGCTCGCAGCCGAGGACGCCGACCGCGCGGAGCGGACCCAGCGGGGGCGGCCGGACTGGCTCAAAACGGTCCCTGACCTGCACGGCAAACCGGCGGCTGAACAGGATTGGTCGGTGCATCTCGGATGACGGACGTCCAGCGGGTCCAGATCGAGTACTGCACCCAGTGCCGCTGGCTGCCCCGCGCGGCCTGGCTGGCCCAGGAACTGCTCACCACCTTCGAGGCGGAGCTCGACGAGCTGTCGCTGAAGCCCGGCACCGGCGGCGTGTTCGTCGTCCGGGTCAACGACGAGGTGATCTGGGACCGCCGCGAGCAGGGGTTCCCCGAGCCCACGGCCGTCAAGCGCCTCGTACGCGACCGAGTGGCCCCGGAGAGATCCCTGGGCCACTCGGACAGAAACTCGGACGAACCGGCGAACTGAGACGGGACGGACGGACACGGCCGGCGAAGTGATACCGGACGGACGGACGGACCGGAGCACGAGACCGGGGCCGCCGGCGGGTCTCTACCGGGTCAGCCGGTCAGCTGCTCGTACGCGGGCAGCGTCAGGAAGTCCGCGTAGTCCTCGTCCAGCGCGACCTTCAGGAGCAGGTCGTGCGCCTGCTGCCAGCGGCCGGCCGCGAAGGCCTCCTCGCCGATCTCGGCGCGGATGTCCGCGAGTTCCCGCGCGGCGATCTCGCGGGCCAGCTCCGGGGTGGCCGCCACGGTCTTTCCATCGTGCTCGAAGACGACACCGGCGTTGATCCACTGCCAGATCTGCGAGCGCGAGATCTCGGCGGTGGCGGCGTCCTCCATGAGGTTGAAGATGGCGACCGCGCCGAGCCCGCGCAGCCAGGCCTCGATGTAACGGATGCCGACCTGCACGGCGTTGACCAGACCGTCGTACGTCGGCCGGGCGTCGAGCGAGTCCACGGCGATGAGGTCGCCGGGCGCGACCGACACGTCCTCGCGCAGCCGGTCCTTCTGGTTCGGCCGGTCGCCGAGGACGGCGTCGAAGGAGGCCATCGCGATCGGGACGAGGTCGGGGTGGGCCACCCACGAGCCGTCGAATCCGTCGCCCGCCTCACGGTCCTTGTCGGCCTTGACCTTCTCGAAGGCGACCTTGTTGACCTCTTCGTCGCGCCGCGAGGGGATGAACGCGGCCATCCCGCCGATCGCGTGGGCGCCGCGCTTGTGGCAGGTGCGGACGAGGAGTTCGGTGTACGCGCGCATGAACGGGGCCGTCATCGTCACCGCGTTGCGGTCCGGCAGGACGAACTTGGTTCCCCCGTCACGGAAGTTCTTGACGATGGAGAAGAGGTAGTCCCAGCGGCCCGCGTTCAACCCGGCGGCGTGGTCGCGGAGTTCGTAGAGGATCTCGTCCATCTCGTACGCGGCCGTGATCGTCTCGATCAGGACGGTCGCCCGGACCGTGCCCTGCGGGATGCCGACGTAGTCCTGCGCGAAGACGAACACGTCGTTCCACAGGCGGGCTTCGAGGTGGGACTCCGTCTTCGGCAGATAGAAGTACGGGCCCTTGCCGAGGTCGAGCAGCCGCTGGGCGTTGTGGAAGAAGTAGAGGCCGAAGTCGACCAGCGCGCCGGGCACGGGCGTGCCGTCGGCGGCGACGAGGTGGCGCTCGTTCAGATGCCAGCCGCGCGGCCGCATCACGACGGTCGCGAGCTCGTCGTCCGGCCCGAGGACGTACGACTTGCCGGAGCCCGGGTCGGTGAAGTCGATGCTGCGGGTGTACGCGTCGATCAGGTTCAGCTGACCGAGGACCACGTTCTCCCAGGTGGGCGCCGAGGCGTCCTCGAAGTCCGCGAGCCACACCCGGGCGCCGGAGTTGAGGGCGTTGATCGTCATCTTGCGGTCGGTGGGGCCGGTGATCTCGACACGGCGGTCGTTCAGCGCGGCCGGAGCGGGGGCCACCCTCCAGGAGTCGTCCGCGCGGATCGCGGCGGTCTCCGGGAGGAAGTCGAGCGTGGAGGTGCGGGCGATCTCGGCGCGGCGCTCCGCGCGGCGGGCGAGGAGTTCGTCACGCCGGGGCGTGAACAGCCGGTGCAGCTCGGCCACGAAGGCGAGGGCCGCGTCAGTGAGGACCTCCTCCTGCCGGGGCAGGGGCTCGGCGTCGACGATGGCCAGCGGGGACGGCGCTGGTGCTGACATGAGCTGTCACTTCCTTCAGCGAGCTATGTGCGGGCGAGCTGCATACGAGCGAACTGTCGGCGGGCGGACTGCGTGCGGGCGGGCTGCACAGGGCCATGCGAGCCAACCATGTGCGGCGTCACCGCGCCTGGCACCCGGTGCCGTGGCGCGCGGGGACGGCGCCGGGCGCCCTCGACCCGACGGGGCGCTTCTGAGCAGTGGATACTAATTTCCTCATGGTGGAAGTTCAATGGTTTGTTGATGTCGAGATTCTCCGGGTCGACAGAAGGTGGCGCTCGGTGCCATCCCGCTCACTCAAGGTGGACCAGGTCGGCCTCCGTGTCGATGTCGTACGCCCGCGCCACATCCCCGCACTCCACGAGGGTGATCGCGTCCTCGTGGGCCTTCAGATAGGCGCGCGCTCCCCGGTCGCCGGTGGCGGTCGCCGCGATCCCGGCCCAGTGACCGGCCCCGAAGAGCACCGGATGGCCGCGTTCCCCGTCGTAGGCCGCCGCGGCGAGCGTCAGCGGGGAGGCGTACGCGGCGAGCACCCGGGCGACCGCTTCCCGGCCGATCCCCGGCTGGTCGACCAGCGACACCAGCGCGGCCCGTGCCCCCGATTCGGCCAGTGAGTCGAGCCCCGCCCGCAGCGAGGAACCCATGCCCTCCTCCCATCGTGGGTTGTCCACGAGGACACACCCGGCCAGCGACGCCTGATCCCGTACGGCCTCCGCACCCGCCCCGAGGACGACATGGACGCGGGCGCAGCCGCCGGCGCGCAGCACCCCGACCGCATGTTCGACGAGCGGCCGTCCCCGGTGGGACAGGAGTGCCTTGGGGCGGCCCCCGAGGCGCCGTCCGCCTCCGGCCGCCAGAAGCAGCCCGGCCACCTCGTCCTTGTTCTCCGTCATCTCCCCTGCATACCCGACCGGGCCCGAGCGCGCCCCGGAACCCGGGCCGTCACCCCGGTGTCCCCAGGGCTGAATTTCGGTCCGCGCAGTGGCGCCCGGCGCACCGGGTGGCGTTTACTGGCCCGCGTCCCCCGGCGCCCGACCACCGCCACGGGGAGCTCGGGCCGACTTGAGGCCGTCGTAAGAGGGACCGACGCAGAACGGCGCGTGAGGGGGAGAGCTGTGTTGCGGAGCTTGGGGCAGAGGCCAGTGACCGGCAGCGACGAGGATCCGAGGGTGGCGGGGTTACTCACCGCCGTCTCCCGGCTGCGCCGTGAACTCGCCGCGCATCCGGCCGAGTTCCCCGACCGCGGCATCGCCGAGGACGAGCTCGCGGCCCTTGCCGCGATGGCCGCCGGAGGCATCCCGGAGATCCCCCGGCTGCGCCGCTCGCTCCTCCTGGTCGCGGGCGCGATCGGCTCGGTGAGCGCCCTGGCGACCCGCCTCGCGGACGTCCGAGACGCGGTCGAACTCTTCGGAGAGCCCCCGCGCCGAACCCTGCGGTGATCGCGCCGAACCCTGCGGTGATCGCACCGAACCGGGCGCTGATCGCGCCGGAGGACTCCGCGTCGAACCGGGCGGTGACCCCGTCGAACCGGGCGGTGACCGCGTCGAACCGGGCGGCGACCGTGCCGAAACCTCCCGTCCCGTCCAGGCCCGTCCCGTCCAGGCCCGGTTCAGCCCCGGCTGCGGATGACACCCCGCTCGGTGGCCGCCGCCACCGCCGAGGTGCGGGAGTCCACGCCCAACTTCGCGTAGATGTGCACCAGATGGGACTTCACCGTCGCCTGGCTCAGGAACAGCTTCTTGCTGATCTGCAGGTTCGAGAGACCGTCCTTGACCAGTTCGAGGACTTCCAGCTCGCGACGGCTGAGGGCGGCGGCGGGGGTGCGCATGCGGTCCATGAGGCGGTCGGCGACCTTCGGGGCGAGCGCCGAGTGACCCGAGGCGGCGGTGCGCACGGCGGTGGACAGCTCCTCGGGAGGGGCGTCCTTGAGGAGGTAGCCGGAGGCGCCCGCCTCGACCGCGGCGAGGATGTCCGCGTCGGTGTCGTACGTGGTGAGGACGAGGACCCGGGGCGCGCCGGGGCGTGCCGTGATGGCCGCCGTGGCCTCCGCTCCGTGCATCCCGGCGCCGAACTGGAGGTCCATCAGGACGACGTCCACACCGCCGGCCGCGGCGCGCTCCACCGCGGCCTCCGCCGTCGGCGCCTCCGCGACGATCTCGAATTCCGGCTCCGCGGACAGTACGGCGCGCAGTCCGGCGCGGACGACGGGATGGTCGTCCGCGAGCAGCAGGCGGATGGTCACGTCCGGTTCCCCGCGGCGTGCGGCAGCGGAAGCCGATCGGTGTCCAGGGACACCGTCTCCGGTGGCTCCCCTGTCTCCGGTGGCTCCCCTGTGACGGGCAGCGGCAGGGTGACCGCCACGGCCGTGCCCTGTCCGGGCGCCGACTCGACGGTGAACGTCCCGCCCAGCGACTCCGCCCGCGAGCGCATCGCGGGGAGACCGAAGCCCCCGTCCGTACGGTCCTGGTCCGGCCGTACGCCGCCGGGGGCGAAGCCGGCACCGTCGTCGACCACGTCCAGGGCGACCGAGGTGTCCATGAAGCTGAGGGTGATCTCCGCGCGGTCGGCGCGCGCGTGGCGCAGCGTGTTGCCGAGCGCCGACTGGGCGATCCGCAGCAGCGCCACCTCGTACGGGGTCGGAAGCTCGGCGGGCGGTCCGCTCACCGAGAAGCGGATCTTCGGCGTGTCGACGGCGGCCGACCGGCACAGCCGTTCCAGCGCGGCGGCCAGCGAGCCGTGTTCCAGGTCTGGAGGGGTGAGCGCGCGGACGAAGCGGCGGGCCTCGGCGAGGTTGTCCTGGGCGGTGGCGCGGGCCTGCTCCAGATGCGGGGCGGCCGGGGAGTCCACGGGCAGCAGACGCTGGGCGGCGCGCAGCAGGAGCTGGATGCTGGAGAGGCCCTGGGCGAGCGTGTCGTGGATCTCGCGGGCGAGCCGCTCCCGTTCGGCGAGCGTGCCCGCGGTGCGCTCGGCCTCGGCCAGCTCGGCGCGGGCGTCGATGAGCTCCTCGATCAGCTCGCGGCGGCGCTCGCTCTCCCGGTACAGCGCCTCGTACCCGAGGACCGTGGCGACCGCGACCGCCGCCCCGAGCAGCGGGCCGATGAACGCGCCGGGTGTGAGGGGCGCGCCGTGCGCCACGAAGCTCGCGATGGCCGCTCCGGCGGTCAGGGCGACCGCGGGCAGGCTCCAGCGCACCGGCAGCAGGTGCAGCTGCAGGAAGTAGAGCGGGAACGCCACCCACAGTCCGTCCGGTGAGAGCGTGACCAGCACCAGCCAGCTCGCGCTCAGGGCGGCCACCCATACCGCGGCCGCACGCCGTGAGCGGTGCACCGCCGGGCCGACGGCGCCTGCCGCCAGCACCGCGCCGGTCACGAGGACCGACAGGACGACCGCCGTCGGGTGGCCGCTGTCCCCCGAACGGAGGGCGGCCAGCAGCAGAAGCCCCGCGAGCAGGGCGTACAGGCACAGGCGCAGGGTGGCGACGACGGGGGAGTGGCGGCGGACATCCATGGTCGTTCCAGGGTAGGCGGGTCAGGGCCGGCCCCGGTCAACCGAAAGGTTGAAAGCGGTCTGCTCCCTTTGTCCGCGCGGCCTCCCTCCCGCGTCCGAGCGCCTTCGTTCCTCCGGTTCCGGCCGGTCCGTCTCCCGATGGCGCGGGCGCCCCTCTTTCGGCGCGGGTGAACCATGCCGTGGCGCGATGCCCCGGACACGGTCCGGGCAGCAGGGTTGAGCCATGTTCGTCGCATGGAGAGATCTACGGTTCGCCAAGGGGCGGTTCACCCTCATGGGAGCCGTGGTCCTACTGATCACCCTGCTCGTGGGCCTGCTGTCCGGGCTGACCGCCGGGCTCGCCGAGGAGAACACCTCCGCGGTCACCGGGCTGCCCGCCGACCACCTCGCCTTCGCCGCGCCACCCGCGGGGCAGTCGGTGTCCTTCACCGGCTCGGAGGTGTCCGCTCGTGCGCGGGGGACCTGGGCCCAGAGGCCCGGCGTCACCTCGGCCGAGCCCATCGGCATCCGCACCCTGAACGCGGCCGCCGGGAACCGTACGGCCGCGGTGTCCTCCTTCGCCGTGCGGCCGGGCTCCGGGATCGCCCCGGCCGGGGTCGCCCCGGGCCGTGTCGTGCTGTCCGAGAAGGCCGCCGCCGCGCTCGACGTCACGCCCGGGGACCGGGTGCGGCTCGGCGGCACCGCGCTGACCGTCGCGGCCGTGGCGGGCCATGCCTCGTACAGCCACACCCCCGTCGTGTGGACCGACCTCTCCGGTCCGGCGACCGTGCTCGCCCTCCGCACCGCCGGCGCCGACCTGCCGGCGGCCGACCGTGCGGCCGGAACGAAGACCCTCACCAGGGACGACGCCCTCACCGCCATCGGCTCCTACCGGGCCGAGAACGGCTCCCTCCAGCTCATGCGCGGATTCCTCTTCGTCATCTCGGCGCTCGTCATAGGGGCGTTCTTCACGGTCTGGACGATTCAGCGGTCGCCCGACATCGCCGTCCTGAAGGCGCTGGGCGCCTCCACGCCGTACCTGCTGCGGGACGCGCTCGGACAGGCGGTGCTCATGCTCGCCGTCGGGACGCTGCTCGGTACCGGGCTCGCCGCCGGAGCCGGCGTACTCGTGCGGGGCGGCGACGTGCCGTTCGTGCTGGACGGGCCGACCGTGCTCGGACCCGCCGCCGTGATGATCGCCCTCGGGGCGCTCGGCGCGGGCCTGTCCGTCCGGCGCATCACCGCCGTCGACCCACTGACCGCGCTGGGAGGCGCCCGATGAGGGCGCCGGGAGTCCCAGACGAAGGTGCCCGAGATTGCCGGATGAAGGCGCCGGGAGTGCCGGATGAGTGTGCCCGGGGGTGCCGGACGAAGGCGCCGGGAGTGCCCGATGAAGGAGCTGGGAGGCGCCCGTTGAGGGCGCCCGGGAATAGCGGATGAGGGCGCCCGGGAGTGCCCGATGACGGGTGCCAGGGAGTGCCCGGCGACGGCGCGCGGAAGCGCCGGACCGACCCACGAGAGAGTGCCCCATGAGCCTGACCCTTGACGACATCACCCTCACCTACCCGGACGGCGACGGCCGCCTGACCGCCCTGGACGGTGTCGGTCTCCGGGTGCCGGCAGGGACCATGACGGCCGTCGTCGGCCCCTCCGGATCCGGCAAGTCCAGCCTCCTCGCGGTCGCGGCGACCCTGGTCTCCCCGGACCGCGGCCGCGTTCTCGTCGGCGGTACGGAGACGGGGACGCTGACCTCCGCCGAGCGCGCCGTCCTGCGGCGGCGCGAGATCGGGATCGTGTTCCAGCAGCCGAACCTGCTGCCCTCGCTGACCGCGCTGGAGCAGCTCCAGGTGATGGGCCACCTGGACGGACGCCGCCAAGTGGTGGACCGGGCGAGGGAGTTGCTCGCCGCGGTCGGACTCGGCGACCTGGCGCACCGGCGCCCCCACCAGCTCTCCGGCGGCCAGCGGCAGCGCGTGAACATCGCCCGCGCGCTGGTCAACGAGCCGTCGGTACTCCTGGTCGACGAGCCGACCAGCGCCCTCGACCACGAACGCGGCACGGCGGTGCTCGACCTGCTGGTCCGGCTCACCCGTGAACGCGCCACGGCGACCGTCCTCGTGACACACGACCGCGCCCACCTCGGCGAGGCGGACGCGGTGCGGGAGATGACGGACGGGCGCCTGGAAGCACCCGTCGGAGCCTCGGGACCGGACTGAGGCGGTGCGGGTGGGTGAGCGCCCGGAGCAGGGCGGGACTCAGCTCAGTTGGCGCCCGGACCCGAACTGGCCAGGGCCTCCGACAGCTCGGCCGCGACCTGCTGGAGCACCGGCACGATCTTCTCGGTGGCGGCCTCGGTGACCCGGCCGGCCGGGCCGGAGATCGAGATGGCGGCCGCGGTCGGGGAGTCGGGCACGGAGACTGCCAGGCAGCGGACGCCGATCTCCTGCTCGTTGTCGTCGACCGCGTAGCCCGTCCTGCGCACCTCGTCGAGCGCGGCGAGGAAGCCGTCCGGCGTGGTGATCGTCTTCTCCGTCGCGGCGGGCATCCCGGTACGGGAGAGCAGCGCGCGCACCTCGTCGTCCGGGGTGTGCGCCAGCAGCGCCTTGCCGACGCCGGTGGAGTGCGGCAGCACCCGGCGGCCCACCTCGGTGAACATGCGCATGGAGTGCTTGGACGGCACCTGGGCGACGTAGACGATCTCGTCCCCGTCGAGCAGCGCCATGTTCGCGGTCTCGCCGGTCTCCTCGACCAGGCGCGCCAGATAGGGGCGGGCCCAGGTGCCGAGCAGCCGGGAGGCGGACTCGCCGAGGCGGATCAGACGGGGACCGAGCGCGTACCTGCGGTTGGTCTGCTGGCGTACGTATCCGCAGGCCACCAGGGTGCGCATGAGCCGGTGAATGGTGGGCAGCGGCAGCCCGCTGCTCGCCGAGAGCTCGCTCAGGCCGACTTCGCCCCCGGCGTCCGCCATGCGCTCCAGCAGATCGAAGGCGCGCTCGAGGGACTGGACGCCGCCACTGGGAGCGGAGGATTTGGCGGCGTCGGTGGTGCTGGCGCTGGACGGCGGCACGGCGGCGGTCCTTTCGGGGCGCGGGATCGAGCGGGGTGACCCGAAGAGTCTCGAAGGGGGCGGCGGCGGGTGGCGGGCGGGCAGAGACGCAGCCTACCCGGCAGTCGATCGACTCCCGGGTTGTACGTCACTACATTCTACTGGTCGGAAGTTGACTTCCGCCTTGTGGAAACATCCAGAGTCGAGCAGGCCGGAGGCGGAAGTGGGCCAGGTGGAGGCAGGGTGGAGAAATGAACCCTTGACGGCGCGAGGGTCGGAGTGAAGACTTCTTCAACAGAAAGTTGAATTCCGTTACGCGGAAGTAAACCGGCGACAGCGGGAGTCAATGGCAGCGGAGAGAGGGGTCCGGGTGTCCGATGTCGAACTGGTGCTGCGCTCGACGCGCGTCATCACGCCCGAAGGGACGCGCGCCGCTTCGGTCGCGGTCGCCGCGGGGAAGATCACGGCCGTGCTCCCGTACGACGCCGAGGTACCGTCCGGCGCCCGGTTCGAGGACTTCGGCGACGACGTCCTGCTGCCCGGCCTCGTCGACACCCACGTCCATGTGAACGACCCCGGCCGCACCGAGTGGGAGGGCTTCTGGACCGCGACGCGTGCCGCGGCCGCCGGCGGCATCACCACCCTGATCGACATGCCGCTCAACTCCCTCCCGCCGACGACGACGGTCGGCAACCTCCGTACGAAGAAGGAGGTCGCCCGCTCCAAGGCACACATCGACGTCGGCTTCTGGGGCGGCGCGCTGCCCGACAACGTCAAGGACCTGCGCCCCCTGCACGACGCCGGTGTCTTCGGGTTCAAGGCGTTCCTGTCGCCCTCCGGGGTCGACGAGTTCCCCGAACTGGACCAGGAGCAGCTCGCCCGGTCCCTCGCCGAGATCGCCGGCTTCGGCGGCCTGCTGATCGTGCACGCCGAGGACCCGCACCACCTGGCCGCCGCCCCGCAGAAGGGCGGCCGCAAGTACGCCGACTTCCTCGCCTCGCGGCCCCGCGACGCCGAGGACACCGCCATCGCGAGCCTCGTCGCGCAGGCCAAACGCCTTGACGCGCGCGTGCACGTACTGCACCTGTCGTCGAGCGACGCGCTCCCGCTGATCGCCGCCGCGAAGGCCGACGGCGTACGGCTCACCGTGGAGACCTGCCCGCACTACCTCACCCTGACCGCCGAGGAAGTCCCCGACGGCGCCAGCGAGTTCAAGTGCTGCCCGCCCATCCGCGAGGCCGCCAACCAGGACCTGCTGTGGCAGGCGCTGGCCGACGGCACGATCGACTGCGTGGTCACCGACCACTCGCCGTCGACCGCCGACCTCAAGACGGACGACTTCGCGACCGCGTGGGGCGGCATCTCCGGCCTTCAACTGAGCCTGTCCGCCGTCTGGACCGAGGCCCGCAGGCGCGGCCACGGCCTGGAGGACGTGGTCCGCTGGATGTCCTCCCGTACGGCCGAACTGGTCGGCCTCGGCGACCGCAAGGGCGCCATCGAGGCAGGCCGCGACGCCGACTTCGCGGTGCTCGCACCTGACGAGACCTTCACCGTCGACCCCGCCGCGCTCCAGCACCGCAACCGGGTGACGGCCTACGCGGGCAGGACCCTCAGCGGCGTCGTGAAGTCGACCTGGCTGCGCGGCGAACGCATCGCAGCCGAGGGCCGGTTCACCGAACCCACCGGGCACCTCCTCACCCGAAACCCGTAAGCCCACCGGACCTCTCCTCCCTCGCCGCCCGCCGGCCGACCGCCGTTTCCCACCGCCGATCCGCACAACTCCGATCCGCATCACCGGCTCCCACGACCCATCCGCACCACCGATCCGCACCACCGATCCGTACACCGACCGCCGCACCGCACTCCGGCACCCGCACCGCATCCGCACCCGCAACGGCCGACCCCCGAAAGGCAGATCGATCATCGTGACGGCGCAGCGCTCACCCGTTCCGGCCACCTTCACCGGAGACGCGAACCCCTACGGAGGCGGCGACCCGTACGCGGACTACCGCACCGCCGACTTCCCCTTCACCCAGTACGTCGACCTCGCCGACCGGCAGCTCGGCGCCGGGGTCGTCGCCGCCAACGACGAGTTCTTCGCCCAGCGCGAGAACCTTCTCGTGGCCGAGGCCGCCGAATTCGACCCCGAGCACTTCGGCCACAAGGGCAAGATCATGGATGGCTGGGAGACCCGGCGGCGCCGTGGCGCCTCGGCCGAGCACCCGTGGCCGACCGCTGAGGACCACGACTGGGCCCTGGTACGCCTCGGCGCCCCCGGTGTGATCCGCGGGATCGTCGTCGACACGGCCCACTTCCGCGGCAACTATCCGCAGGCGGTGTCGGTCGAGGGCGCGTCGGTGCCCGGTTCGCCGTCTCCCGAGGAACTCCTCGCGGACGACGTGAAGTGGACGGCCCTCGTGCCGCGCACGCCGGTCGGCGGTCACGCGGCCAACGGATTCGCCGTCTCCGTCGAACAGCGCTTCACGCACGTGCGCGTCAACCAGCACCCCGACGGGGGCATCGCGCGACTGCGTGTGTACGGCGAGGTCGTGCCCGACCCACGCTGGCTGTCCGTCCTCGGCACCTTCGACGTGGTCGCCCTGGAGAACGGCGGACAGGTCGAGGACGCCTCCAACCTCTTCTACTCACCCGCCACCAACACCATCCAGCCAGGCCGCTCCCGCAAGATGGACGACGGCTGGGAGACCCGCCGACGCCGCGACAACGGCAACGACTGGATCCGCTACCGGCTCGTCGCCCAGTCCGAGATCCGCGCCATCGAGATCGACACGGCGTACCTGAAGGGCAACAGCGCCGGATGGGCCGCCGTGTCGGTGAGGAACGGCGGCGAAAGCGGCGAAGGAGAGGCAGGGGAGTGGACGGAGATCCTGCCCCGCACCCGCCTCCAGCCCGACACCAACCACCGCTTCACCCTCACCGCGCCCGTCGTCGGCACCCACGCGCGCGTGGACATCTTCCCGGACGGCGGCATCTCCCGCCTGCGCCTCTTCGGCTCCCTGACGGAGGAGGGCGCGTCCCGCCTGACGGCACGCCACCAGGAACTGGGCGGCTGAACCTTCCGGAGCCCGCATCCGGAGCCGTCATCCGGAGCCGTGGGGCCTGTGGCGGCGGACCTGGTCCTGGGGCCTCTGGTCCAGCGGTCCCGCGGTCTTGCGGGTCGTGCGGTCCCGTGGGGGCGCGCCGATGCCGGTGGGCAGCCCCACGGACCGTGGTCCGGCTTGTGCCATGTACCACGCCTGTCCTGGTAGTCCCGGTAGTCCAGGTATCGGGACTACCGGGCGTGACGTGCCGCGCTACGCCGTGTGGCCTCCGCCCACCGCGAACTCCGCCCCGTCACCTACCCCGCCTCGCTTCCCGTCAGATACACGACCGTCGAGGCGACCTCGTCGGCGGCGCCGAAGTGGCCGAGGGCGGTCATCGCGGTCTGGCCCGGTGCGTACGGACCGTCCGCCGGATTCATGTCCGTGTCGGTGGGGCCGGGATGGACGACGTCGGCGGTGATCCCCCGGGCGCCCAGTTCCCGGGCCAGTGCCTTGGTGAGGCCGATCAGCGCGGACTTGCTCATGGCGTAGAGCGTCGGCCCGGGGCCGGAGACCCGCTGTGTCATGCAGCTGCCGATCGTGATGTTCCGCCCTCCCGCCCCGAGGTGCGGCGCGGCAGACCGGGAGGCCGGAAAGACCCGGTTCCTTGAGAAGTCATGCGTCCATCCCAGCGGCCCCGCGCGGCAGGCGCCGGCGGCGAACGGACGCCGATTCGCCCGGCGCCGCCGCACCTCACCCGACCGGCCGGAACTCTTTGCTCCGTCTCCCGCGTTCTTTCGGCGTGACACTTCAGCAAGAAATCGTCGGCAACGCCATGCAGATGGCGGTGGTCAACCTGCGCCTCGGCCAGACCGTGTACTGCGAAGCGGGAAAGTTCCTGTTCAAGACGACCAACGTGACCATGGAGACGCGGCTCTCCGGGCCGTCGGGCGGCGGTGGCGGCGGTCAGCAGGGCGGTGGCGGTGGCATGGGCGGCATGCTGCGCCAGGCCGTGGGCACCGCCATGCAGGCCGGCCAGCGTGCCCTCGCGGGCGAGTCGCTGGCGTTCCAGTACTTCACGTCGACGGGCGGCGAGGGCACCGTCGGTTTCGCGGGCGTGCTGCCCGGCGAGATGCGCGCCCTGGAGCTCGACGGCACGCGCGCGTGGTTCGCGGAGAAGGACGCCTTCGTGGCGGCGGAATCGAGCGTGCAGTTCGGCATCGCCTTCCAGGGCGGCCGGACCGGGCGCAGCGGCGGCGAGGGATTCGTCCTGGAGAAGTTCACCGGGCAGGGCACGGTGATCATCGCGGGCGCGGGCAACTTCATCGACCTGAACCCGGCCGACTTCGGCGGCCGCATCGAGGTCGACACGGGCTGTGTCGTCGCCTTCGAGGAGGGCATTCATTACGGCGTCCAGCGCATCGGAGGGCTCAACCGGCAGGGGCTGATGAACGCGGTCTTCGGCGGCGAGGGCCTGTCGCTGGCCACCCTGGAGGGCAACGGACGGGTGATCCTTCAGTCCCTCACCATCGAGAGCCTCGCCAACGCCCTGAGAAAGGCCCAGGGCGGCGACAAGCAGGGCCCGACGGGCGGGCTCTTCTCGACCAACGAGGGGTGAACCGTCGGCCGATCGAAGCGGGGTGACGCGTCGGCCGACGGGGGGCGGGTTCTCGACCGGCCCGGGGTGGGCCGGCCGCGGGACCGCTGAACGGATGCCGGGGGACTGATGCCGGGTGACTCCGTCGTGGGACCGATGAGTTGCGGGCGTCGATGGGGTCTGCCCTGATGACAGCAGACCCCACCGCAAGGAAGTAGGCACCGTCATGGGCAAGCTCACCCTTACCGCTTTCGTCACTCTCGACGGAGTCCACCAGGCGCCGGGCGGTCCGGAGGAGGACCCGAGCGGCGGCTTCGACCAGGGCGGCTGGAGCGTCCCCTACGGCGACGAGGACTTCGGGCGCTTCGTCACCGACGGCTTCTCCCGCGTGGACGCCTTTCTGCTGGGCAGGCGCACGTACGAGATTTTCGCGGGCTACTGGCCGAAGATCACCGACCCGGACAACCTGATCGCCTCCAAGCTGAACTCGCTGCCGAAGTACGTCCCCTCCTCGACTCTCAAGGAGCCCGCCTGGGAGGGCACGACCGTCATCACCGGCGAGCTGGGCAAGGAGGTCAACGCCCTCAAGGAGCGCACCGAGGGCGAGGTCCAGATCCACGGCAGCGCCGCGCTCGCCCAGTCCCTGTTCGCGCTCGGCCTGATCGACACCCTGCACCTGATGACCTTCCCCGTCGTGCTCGGCGCGGGCCGCCGCCTCTTCGCCGAGGGCGCCGTCCCCACCGCGTTCCGGCACGCCGGCGGTACGACCACCGGCGCGGGTGTCGCCATCCACACGTACGAGCGCGAAGGCCGCCCCACGTACGGCAGCTACTAGGCGTATCGCCCGCCCGTCGCCCGTCGCCCGTTGCCCGTCGTCCGGCACCGAGCCGCTGTGGGTCGTTCACACAGGTATCG
Source organism: Streptomyces sp. NPDC026500 (assembly GCF_055567635.1). Classification (NCBI taxonomy): domain Bacteria; kingdom Bacillati; phylum Actinomycetota; class Actinomycetes; order Kitasatosporales; family Streptomycetaceae; genus Streptomyces; species Streptomyces sp. NPDC026500. Next base: position 153,671 of record NZ_JBVHQB010000003.1, read on the forward strand.
CGCTCGGCGGTGAGCGTCTCGGGCGACGGGCCTGGTGGGTGGTGTCGCGGTGCTTGCGGGGGCCGCGTGTGGGCCCTGCGCGACAAGTAGCGGCAACACGATTGCGAGCCCCGCACCTTCGGTCCGCCGCGGTCCTGGCGTGTCCTTGACCCCCACTCCCAGCCACGTGAGGTCCCTCGCGGACTTTCGGCTCAGAGGCTCGCTCCGCCGCCCAGCAACCGGGCGAGCGTGCTTACCGTCCCGTCGATCTCGCGGGCGCACCCGTGCAGCACGGAGTGGGGCCTCCCCCACGGGTCCGAGATGTCGTCCTCGGCCGGCGGGACCGGGGCGGCGGCACCCCGACGACGGGCCGTGGCCGCGACCACGACGTCCAGACCGTCCGCGACCGGCGCGGCTTGCCCACCCGGTACGTCGCCATGCGTGGTCGCCGTACCTTTCACGTCACGCACTGTGTTGACTCTCCCCGAAGCGAGACGTACGAACTCCTTCAGGGTGAAGCAGCGCCGCAGCGCTGTCGGCGCGAGCCGTACGGCGGCCTCCCGGTGTTCGTGCGCGAGCCCGAGGACCAGCGCTGCTTTCGCGACGAGCTGCGCGGTGAGCGGGCGGGCCGCAAAACCGGAACCGTCGCCGCCCAGTTCCTCCAGCACCGCCCTGGTGGAGGCATCCATGCCGGACCAGGGCCGCGCCTGCGTTCCGGCGCTCTCCGGCCGTAGGACCGAACCGGGCGGAAGTCTCGCGGTCAGCAGCCGCTCGGCCAGCACCGAGCGGTGCACGTTGCCCGTGCAGATGAACAGGACCCGGGTCACTCCTCCCCCGCGAGACGTGTGGCCGCCGCGGCCTCCTTCGCGGGGTCCGACACACGAGGAGCGGGCAGCTCGCCGTACGAGCCGTAGGTGCCGTAGCCATTGCCCCGGGGTACCGGAGCCATGTTGAAGACGGTGCCGAGGACGCGGACACTCACGCGGTCCAGCGATTCCGCGGCGGTGCGGACCTGCTCCCGGCTGGTCTTGGCGGCACGGACGACGAGCAGTGCGCCGTGGGTGAAGGAGGCGAGTCCGAGGGTGTCGGCGACCGGCAGCAGCGGTGCGGTGTCGACGATCACGACGTCGTAGGTGTCCGCCAGTTCGCGCAGTACCTCTTCCATGCGCGCCGAGGCGAGCAGCTCCGTGGGGTTCGGTGGTACGGCGCCGCTGGCGAGAACCGAGAGCCCGTCGCCGGCCTGCTGCATCACCTCCTCGATACGAGCCTGTCCGATGAGCACGGTGGTCAGACCGGCGTCCTGGACGAGACCGAAGGACGAGGCCACGCACGGTCGGCGCAGGTCGCCGTCCACGAGGCAGGTGGAGAGACCTGCCTCGGCGAGCGAGAGGGCGAGGTTCACCGAGGTATTGGTCTTGCCCTCGCCAGGCACCGAACTTGTCACCGCGATGATCCGGGGAGGCTCGTCGACCTGCGAGAACTGCAGGTTGGTGCGCAGTTTGCGGAAGGCCTCGGCACGCTGGGAGTGCTCGTCGGCGCTGACGAGCGGTTGCCTGGGGACGTTCCTGTCGTACGGGATGGTGCCGAGCCCCGGCAGCGTCGTGAACTCGTCCAGCGCCTCGCTGGTCTTGAGCGTGGTGTCGAGAGTCTCGCGCAGGGCGACGAGTCCGGCACCGAGCAGCAGGCCGCCGAGCACTCCCGCGACCAGGTTCAGCATCGGGCGGGGTGAGACCGGACCTGCCGGGGCGACGGCTTCCTGGGTGACGCCAAGGGAGACGGGCGAGGTCCCGGCGTCCGTACGGCGGCTCTTTCCTGTCTGCTCCGAGCCGGGCGTCTCCAGCCGCTCGACGACTGCGCTGAACCGCTGGGCCACGGCGTTGGCGATGCGCGCCGCACGCTTGGGCTCGGCATCCCGGACGGTGATGTCGATCAGCACGGTGTTGAGGGGGGCGGCGGCGGTGATCCGCGACGCCAGTTCCTCCGGAGTGGTGTGCAGTCGCAGCTCCTTCACCACGGGCCGGGTCACCTGGCGGGTGGTCACGATCGCGGCGTACGACTGGACGCGCGCCTGCGAGAAGCTCTGCCCCTGGTTCATCTGGGCGGTGTCGTCACCGGTGCGGGTGGCGACGAAGAGCTGGGTCTTCGCCTCGTAGACGGGTGTGCTCAAACTCGTCGCGGCGAGCGCCGCCCCGGTCGCGAGAACGAGACAGACCACGACGGTCGGCCAACGTCCGGCAAGAGCCTTCAGGAATCCGTGGAGATCCAAGCTGCACCCCTCATGGGACCGAGGGAACCGCCCGAAATGGAATGTTCTGTTCCCTGTGTACGCGGCCGACGATAGGGACTCGCGCGCGTCAATCGGGGGAGCCACCCCTGTGTCGGCCCGCCAAAAAACGACCCGGGTGACGCACACGGCCCCGCCGGGGTGGCGGCATGGGCCATCGAGAGGCAAGCGCTACGCCATCGGGTGACTTCTGGGCAGTGTCACGCCAATCGGTGTCATATATCCCATTTATTCCATGTATCTAGATGTTGGTATCCACATCTTGCTTACGGCCGACGTTGCGGCCCGGCCCGACTGAAGTTGAGGAGAGCGAAGAAGATGACGACATCGCCCAGATGGCGGGTTGCCTTGGCGTCAGCGGCATCAGCTGCTGTGCTTGTTGCCGCACCGCTGGTGGGGGCGCAAGCCGCCCACGCGCAGCCGACTTCCCCAACGTGCCACGCGTACCCGCCGGTGCCCCCGCAGCTCACCTTGAGCCGCACCGTGTTGCCCGCCGGGGACACGCTGACATTCCGTGGCAATTGCTTCGCCCCCTTCGAGCAGGTCGTGGCGGAACTGCACTCGCATGAGGTCGTCCTCGGCAGGTTCAGGGCGAGCGCGCAGGGAGTTGTCAGGGGCGAGGTGACCATCCCGCGGAAGACCGAGCCGGGTTACCACACCCTCGAGCTGGAGGGCCGCAAGTCCGGGCTGGAGCTCTCCGCCCGGATCAAGGTGCTGCGCGCGAAGCACGAGCAGGGTCACAGCGGGCACGAGCAGTCCGGTTGGTCCCCCTGGTCCCCCTGGTCGAATGGATCCGACCGTCCTGACGGACAGGGTGGGCCTGGCTGGCACGACTCCGACGTACGGGGCAACTCCCATCATTCCTCGGGCCTGGCTGTCACCGGCAGCGAGCAGGCCGTGGCAGTGAGCGGCATCGCGGCCGGGCCGCTCGCGGCCGGCGCGGGCATGATGTTGGTCGTGCGCCGTCGCCGCAGTTCATGACGGAACAGGACATCAGCCCGGCGCAACCACGGCGTCCCGGTTCCGGCCGAAACGCCTTCCGCATGCGCAGGCCCGGCTGCTCCCGTGAGGGGGTGCCGGGCCGCCGTCGCGTGGTCAGGAACATCCTGCTGGCCGCAGCGGCGCTCCCACTGACCGGCGTTGTCTGGATCGGTGTCACCGGGCTGCTCGCCCGTTCGGAGTTGACGGCGGCCGGGCGGGACCTCGATGCACTGCGGCAGTCGGTGGCGTCAGTGCCCGGCGCCGCCCCTGGTGCCGTGCCGGCGTCCGCCCGGGAGCGGGAGGTGCGTTCCGCCGCCGCCCACGCCGCTCGGGCGCATCGCCTCACCACCGGCCCGGCCTGGTACCCCGCAGCCGAGCTGCCCTTTCTCGGCGGCCCGGTCAGGACCGTGCGCGGAGCCGCGTACGCGGCCGACCGGCTGGCAGACGATGTGCTGTCCCCGCTGGTGCGAGCCCTGCCACCACCCACGCCGGACAGCCGCGGTGACGGGATGTCCGAGGCCCTCATGACCTTGCAGAAGCACGCGCCGGAAGTCGTTCGGGCCGCCCGCGCTGCGGTCGAGGTGCAGGCCGACGTCCGCGGGCTGCCCCGGTCCACCTGGTTGTCGGCCGTCGACCGGGCCCGGGCCGGTCTCGCGCGACAGGTCGACCGCCTCGGCCCGGTGATGGCCGACGCCTCCCTCGCGGCCCGCGTCCTGCCGCCCATGCTCGGCGCGCGAGGGCAACGGCGCTATTTCCTCGCGTTCCAGAACATCGCCGAGGCGCGTGGTACCGGGGGCGTTCCGGGGGCTTTCGCCGTGCTGTCGGCCGACCGGGGCCATCTGTCCTTCGAACGGTTCGGCAACAACACCGAGATGGCCACGGCGAAGACGGCCCTCGACCTGGGAGCCGGCTTCGCGGCCCGCTACCAGAGCAGCGAGCCCACCCGAGTGTGGGCCAACTCCAACATGAGCCCGCACTTCCCCTACGCGGCCCGCATCTGGGCCGCGGCGTGGCGCGAGCACACCGGCGAGCGCGTGGACGGTGTGTTCGCCGTCGACCCCGCCACGTTGAGCCGCTTCCTGCGCGTCACCGGCCCGGCCCGCATGGCGGGCGGCACCGAGCTCACCGCCGACAATGTCGTGGACCTCACCGAACGGGCCAGCTACGCGATGTACGACGACGTGGCGCGGCGCAAGGCGTTCTTCGTCGAGGCGGCCCGCGCCGCCGCCGGCCCCCTGATCACCGCGACGGGCGACATGCGCCGACTGCCCGCCCTGCTCGTCGCCCTGAACGACGCCCAGCGGGACGGGCGGCTGAAGGTGTGGAGCGCGCATGCGGCGGAGCAACGTCTCATCCAGTCGCGCCCGTATTCGGGCACGCTCCCGGAGGCTCCCGGCCCGTTCGCGGGGCTGGTGGTGAACAACGCGGCCGGCTCCAAACTGGACTACTACCTCGACCGGAGCCTGGTCTGGGAAGCGAACGGCTGCTCCAGCGGCGACCGCCCGGTCACCGTGACCGTGACCCTGACCAACCGGGCCCCGGTCTCCGGGCTGCCCGGTTACGTCACGCTGCGGGAGGACTCCCCGCCCTACCGCACCCGACCGGGTGACAACCGGCTCCTGGTGTCGTACTACGCGGGCGTCGGCGCCACGCTGACCGGCGCCACCCTGGACGGCCGCCCGGCGGAGGTCGCGCCCGGTGTCGAACGCGGCCACTCCGTGTACACGCTGGACCTGGAGCTGCCCGCCCACTCCAGCCGCACGCTGGTGCTGCACCTGCTGGAACCGCACGCGGACCGCGCCCCCGTCCTCCTGCGGCAGTCCCTGGTGACGCCACTGCGAGCCACACTGAAAGCGACCGCATCCTGCCACGTCTGAGCGTGCCGCACCGGCGCGGTGTTCCTGAGCTGTGCGGCTGCTCGCGTCGTGCGCGACGGGAGAGCACGCCCCGGACGATCCGGCGGGCCGGGCCGCGGCGGGTCATCGCGCATCGTAACCGGACGGCCATCGAGCGCGACGGGCGGCTCCGCACACCTTTTCGGTGCCCTCCTCGGGCCTCTCGCCCCCGTGGCCGGGTGTGTGCATATGCACGAGGCATGACGCTCTGCTCATCGGGTGAGAGTTGCGCGCAGTCCAGCGTCGCGCCTCCCCTGTTCAGTGGGCAGTCATACACACTCGCATAGTCCTTTTTGTTGCGCTTGGAGGGCGAATGCGGCTGTTCGGGGAGACGATGCCCCATGTGCCAGTGGCAAGACCTGCGCAGACACAGGTTGTCCGGGAGCAGCCGCCGACCGGGCGCCGCACGGGCAAGCCCGTCTGGTACGCGACGGCCGCTGTCATCGGCGACGTGACCGGCGCCGCCGTACCGGTGTATCTGGCCTTCGCGCTGGCCGGGAACATGCATGCCGCGGCCTACGCGATAGTGGCGGCCGCGGCATGGCTGCTCGTACGCGGCGCACGGGACCGCTACGGCGAGCGCGGTGTCGGTGAGCGCGACACCGTCGGTCCGGCACTGCAGGACTGGCTGGTGCTGGTCGGACTGCTCGCGGTGGTGCGGGCGGCGACAGGCGAGGAGTCCCCGTTCCCCCTTGCGCTGGCCGCCCTGGTGCCCTGCGCCCCGATGAGCGCCGTCGTACAGACTCTGATCCACCGTCATCTGGCCGCCCGACGCCGCGACGGCCTGACCGCCCGCCGGGTCCTGGTGATCGGGGAGGCGAACGCTGTCGACGGATTGGTGAGTCACCTCGCGAAGCGGACCGACCACGAATTCGTCGTCGTCGGGGTGTGCCCGATCGGCGACGAGGACCCGCACGCACTGGCCCCGGTCGCCACCCGAATCGGCCGGCAGGCACCGCCACGCCCGTCGGCCGACTCCGCCCCGGTACTGGTGGCGGCCCGACGGCTCTCCGCGGACGTGGTCCTTGTCGTGCCGGGACCGTACATGAGCGGAACGCGCCTGCGGCGGCTGTCGTGGGCCCTGCACGGCGCGGAGTGCCCGCTCGTGGTCGTACCGGGACTGACCGAGGTTGCCGGGCGCCGGGTGGGCGTCGTCTCCGTGGCGGGGCTCACCATGCTGACCGTGGCCCCGCCCCTGAGGCGGGGGCTTGCGATGCTGCTCAAGTCGGTGACGGACCGGCTGGGTGCGGCGCTGCTGATCGTGCTGCTCGCCCCGGTGTTCGTGGCGGTGGCTCTCGCCGTACGGATGGACTCCCCGGGCCCCGCCGTGCATCGGCAGACGCGCATCGGACACGGCGGAAAGCCGTTCACCATGGCCAAGTTCCGCACCATGGTCGCCGATGCGGAGCGGCTGAGGCATCAGCTGACCGGGACCAACGAGCAGGACGGCCGCATGTTCAAGATCCGCCGCGATCCGCGGATCACCCGTGTCGGACGGGTGCTGCGCCGCTGTTCCCTGGACGAACTGCCCCAGCTGTTCAACGTGGTGCGGGGACACATGTCCCTGGTCGGGCCGCGCCCGCCGCTGCCCGACGAGGCCGCCGGTTACGACGAGGTGGAGCGGCGCCGGCTGGCCGTCAAGCCGGGGCTCACCGGCCTGTGGCAGGTCAGCGGACGCTCCGACCTCTCCTGGGACGAGACGGTCGCCCTGGACCTCAGGTACGTGGACAACTGGTCCCCGTCGGGGGACCTCGGGGTGCTGTGCCGGACGGTGGGAGCCGTCGTGGCGGGCAGGGGCGCCTACTGAGCGACTGCCCGCCCCGCCACCAGGCCCGACAGCACCGATGACATCCACCGATGTCCACGGACATCCACCAGTACCGGCGATCCTCCTGGAGGGCCCATGCCGCCCGGAAGCCCCATCGACCACTCGCCCCGGGACCGGTTCGGACCGGACCACCACGCCGCGGGGGACCGCGTCGGCCCGCCAGCGGAGGCCACGGACGTACTCGTCCTTGCAGACCGGCTCTTCCGATGGGCCGACGCCCGCGACTGGGCCGGCCCGGACCCGTACGACGGCCTGACCGGCCCGCTGGGACGGCTGGCCGTGCACCGCGTGCTTCGGCAGGTGGTCCTCCAGGCCGTCAAACGCAGCCGGATCGACCTGCGTCCGGTCCTGGGCATCCACCCGCTGCGCACCGCGACGGCCGTCGGCACCGCGGCCGGTGCCTGCGCCAGGCTCTCGGCCTTCCCCGTATGGCGGGAGCGCGCCCTGTGCCTGGGCCGTTCGGCCGCCGACGAGCAGCTGTCCGGGCGCTACGCCGGTCTGTGGCGCTACGAGTTCGACGTGCAGACCCGCTGGGCGTACTACCCCGCCTCCGTCCCGAACCTCGTGGCCACCACCTTCTGCGCGGACGGCTGTCTGGACACCGGGACGCTCGGCGACGAGGCGGTACGCTCCCTCGCTCACGGGCTCCTGGAACACCTGCACAACGGCGAGTTCTTCACCTACACACCGACCAGCGGTGTCCTGGTCCACAACGCCAACCTCATGGGTGCCGCGCTCGCCGCCCGCCTGGCCCGCACCGGGACGCTGCCCGGCGCTCTGACGGACCGCCTGGCCGATGCCGCCCGCGGCGCGGTCCAGGTGAGCCTGGACGGGCAGCGCCCCGACGGCTCCTGGCCTTACGGACGGGGCCCGAGGCTGGGATGGGTGGACGGCTTCCACACGGGGTACGTGCTGCTGCGGCTCGAACAGGCGGGAACGCTGCTCGGCGTCGACGTCCGGCGCCCCCTCGAACGGGGAGCGGACCATTATCTGCGGCACCTGTTCGACGGCCCGCTGCCCCGCTACTTCGCGGACGGCGGGAGCAGACGGGACCCGAACAACGACGCGACGGCGGTACGGATGGCGGCCTGGGCGGCCCATCACGGTTTCGTCCGGGACGGCTTCCCCCGGGCCGTGCTGGCGGCCGTGGTGGACCGCTATCCCGGTCTCGGCTCGGACAAGCGGGCCGTGGGCTCCCGGCGGAACAGGTCCCTGTGGCAGTCGCCCCGGTGGAGCGCCGCTCCCCTTCTGGACGCGCTGACCGCCCTCCACGCCGTCCTGCCGGGCGGCCGGCACCCCGCCGCCCCGGCCGCCGATCAGCCGACGACGGTCGCCTCGTAGCCCGCCAGGACGTCCGCGGTCCGCCCCGCGTCTCCCGCCGCGTTCCGCTCCCACCACACGGCCGCGCAGAACAGCCCGAACACGGCGAGCCCCCGGTCGCGCCGGCCCTGGACGTGTTCGGCGACGAAGCGGTCGGCGGCCCGCCGGTCGAAGAGGTCGTCGAACACGGGGGAGCGCCGCACCTCGGCCCACAGACGGGCGCCGTGCTCGCGCAGCAGCGACCGCACTGGTGCCCCGAACCCCGTCTTGGGGCGCCTGGCGACGAACTCCGGCACACCTGACGCCACGGCTGCCGCGCGGAAGCGCGCCTTGCCGTCGCCCAGCCGCAGCTGTTCCTCCGCGACGGCGCCGAGGGCGGCGGCCACCACCGGCTCCCCCAGGAACGGCACCCGTAGCTCCACGCTCGCCCGCATAGACGCGCGGTCGCCGTACAGCAGGTTCAGCCCCGGCAGGAACAGCCGCCGGTCGCATTCCGCCAGCGCCGCCAGGGGCGTTCCGCCCGCGTCCAGCACGCCGCCCGCCACCTCGCGATGCCGCTCGGTGACCGCCTCCAGCCCGACGAGCGGCGACAGCGCCGCCCACTCCCGCCCGGAGTAGTACGCCTGCGTCGCCCACGACCAGTCCCGGGGGCCGAGCTGGAGCAGGCGCCCGAACTTGTCGGCCCGTCCCCGGTAGCGCCGGGGTCCGGGGACCATGGTGGTCGCGCCGAGTGCGGGACGTGCCCAGGCGGGGAGCCGTTGCAGCAGCAGCACGGCCTGGTAGCGCTCGTAGCCGAGGAACAGCTCCTCGACCCCGAGCCCCGACAGCAGCACGGTGGCCTCACCGCGGGCGGCGCGGGAGAGCTGCATGAGGGCGACGGCGGCCGGATCCCCGAAAGGGAGCTCCATGGTGGTGACCAGCTCCGGGATCCGGCGCAGTACATCGACGTCGAGGTCGACCCATGTCAGCGGCAGGCCCAGCTGCCGGGCGACCCGGGCGGCGTACGGGGCGTCGTCCTCGAAGGGCTCCGAGGCGGTCGCCGTGGTGCGCGCTCTGGCGGCGAAGGCGGGTCCGGCAAAGCCTTCGCGGCTCATCTCCACGCCCAGCCACGTGCTGTCCAGCCCACCGCTCAGCAACAGCCCCACCGTCACGTCCGCGCGCACCTGCCGGGCGACCGAGGCGCGCACCGCGGCACCGATGTCCCCGGCGGGCACCGCGGCACCGGCCCGCCACCAGGGTGACGCCGCGGCATAGCCGGGAGCCCGCCGGGACAGCACCGTTCCGGCCGGTACGGCGTGAACGCGCTGCCAGCCGGTCCGCGGTGGCGGCGTCCACAGGAACATGGCGCCCTGCGCCACGGCGACCGGGTCGGCACCGCCGGTCAGCCCGGCGGCCCGCAGCGGTTCGATCTCACTGGCGAGCGCGACCGTGCGGCCCGCCGCGTCGACCGCCGCGTACAGCGGTTTGACGCCCAGTCGGTCCCGTCCGTAGCGCAGCTCGCCGTCGGGCATGAGGAGGACGAAGGCGAACATGCCGTCCACCCGGTCGAGCAGTCGGGGCGCGTCGGGCTGCAGCAGCAGTTCGTAGAGAACCTCGGTGTCGCCCTCGGTCGTGAACGTCACGTGCCGCTTCCGCAGCACCTCGCGCAGGTGCGCGGCGTTGTAGATCTCGCCGTTGTAGACCAGCACTCCCCGCGTCGGGGAGCCGAAGGGCTGGTCGCTCCTCGGATCGAGGTCCACGACGGCCAGGCGGCGGAAGTGCAGTGCCGCGTGCCAGTTGCCACCGCCGAGGTCCAGGTGTCCGCTCGCGTCGGGGCCGCGGTGCGCGAGCGCCGCGCACGGGTCCTCGTGCGACGGCGGCAGGTGACGCCCGGCCTGGTTCAACAGGACCACGAAACCGCACATCAGAGTGCCGTCGTGGTCGAAGCGGAACCACCGGCCGGGCGGGCCGCCTGGCCGCCCGGCTTCGGCACGGCGGCGGCGACGCCGGGACCGGGCGGCGGACAGCCCAGCGCCCTGGCCAGAGCCGGCGTGCTGGGGGAGGTCCCCACGACGCCGTCCTCCGTGAGCGAGCGGGCCGCACGGCAGGCGACCAGGGAACTCCACAGCGCGGAACCGAAGTCGGCGGCGGCAGCGGTCTCCTCGCCGAGGGGTTCGCCCCGGACGAGACGGACGAGGGAGTGCATCTCGGCCGCGTGTCCCTTCGGGCCGCCGCGGTACTTCGTCGTGACCGCCCTGCCCCCCTTCCACACGGTGAGCGAGCGGAAGTCGTCGATCCTGGCCGCCACCCCGTCGGTGGCCACCTCCAGGAGTTCCTTGGGAGCGCCGGGCGGCGTCAGCCCCCCGTACAGGATGGAGGCGGCCGACCCGTCGTCGTAGGTGATCTGCACGGTGAGGCTCTGCGCGGCGGCCGGGTCCCGCGTATCCACGCCGACCGCCCGCACACCGACCGGCCGGCCGGGGACCAGGAAGCCCGCCGTGTCGATGAAATGGCACACCTCGCCGAGCAGCCGGCCACCCTGCCCCGCGTCGAAGTACCAGTGGCCGGCCGGGAGCCGACCCGCGAACACCCGGTGGACGACCTGGATTGGCGCGCCCGCGGGGAGCACGGCGCGAAGGTCCCGCACCGAGGGGGCGAACCGCCGGTTGAACCCCGCCATCGCCGGGGCACCGGAGATCAGCCACGCGTCCGCGATGTCCTCCAGCTCCGTCTCCGTCAGGCCCAGCGGCTTCTCGCAGTACAGGGCGGCACCCTCGCGCAGGACCCGCGCCGCGTACCGGCCGTGGCTGTCGTGGCGGCTGAGCACCATCACGCAGTCCGCGTCGCCCGACACGAGTCCGGTGTCGACGCTTTCGGCCACGGTACGAAAACCCCACCGCCGGCCCTGGTGCGCGGCGGACAGCCCCCGTCCGCCGGCGACCCACGAGAAGGCGACGCCGGGTTCCCTTTCCAGCTCGGGGAAGAGCGTCCTGGTGGCGAAGTTGCCCGCGCCGATCGCCGCGAGCCGCAAGGTGCCACGGGGGGCGGTCCACGTGCGGGAGGCTGCCTCCGGAGCCGGCCGGGAGGGGAGTTGAGCGGTTCCGGAGTACCGCAGCAGCAGGGCGACACTGCGTCCGGCGGACGACGGCTTCAGCGCCTCGTACGCGCCGGCCGCGTCCTCGACGGGGAAGACCCGCGGCTTGAGCCGGGCGAAGTCCACCGCGCCCGTGGACAGGAGCCGCAGCACTTCGGCGAGGTTGCGCCGTTCCGTCCAGGGGACATAGCCCTCCGGGTACGGATGGCCGTCCTCTTCGAACCGTGCGTCGTACCGGCCGGGGCCGTAGGACCGGGCATAACGGATCGTCAATTCCTTGTGGTAGTAGGACGACCGTGGCGGTGCGACGTTGACGTCACCGACGACCACCACGGTGGCGCGGTCACGGGCGAGGAGGCCGGCGAACTCGACGGGGTCGGAGCTGGACGTGGCGGCGGTGATGAGCACCGCGTCCGCGTCGGAGCCTGCCCAGTGCCGGGAGACGTCGCCGGGCAGGCCGTCCGCCTCCCGCGGGAAGGCCACAAGACCCGCCGACTCGGCGAGCGCCACCATGACGGGGTCGGGATCGATGCCCACCCCGTCGTATCCGTAGGCGCGCAGCAGTTGGAGCGTGATCTGGCCGACCAGGCCGAGGCCGATGACGGCGATCCGTGAGCCCGGCACCACCTCGGCCTGGTGGATGCCCTGAAGCGCGATCGCGCCGACCGTGGCGAAGGCGGCCCATTGGGTGTCCACGGCGTCCGGCACAGGGACGACAAGGTTGCGGGGCACGGCGACGATCTCCGCGTGCGACGCGTAGCGGGCCCCGGCGGCAGCCACCCGCATCCCGGGGCGGATGTCGTCGACCCCCTCACCCGTCCGCAGGACCGTGCCCGCGCAGGAGTACCCGAGCTGCACCGGACGGTCCAGGCGGTCCTGGACCGTCCGGTAGGTCTCCACGAGGCCCGTTCGCTTCACGCTGTCGAGTACTTGCGCCACCTGCTCGGGCCGCTGCCGGGCCTTGCCGAGAAGGCTCTGCGCGCCGGTCGAGACGGTGGCCCGTTCCGTGCCGGCGCTGATGAGCGACCAGTCGTTGCGGATCACCACCACACCGGCGGCTGCTTCGGGGGCGGGAATCTCTCCCACCGTGATGGCACCGGTGCGCGGGGACAGGAGCACTGTCTTCATTTCCTGCCTTTACGGGAGGGGAACGCGGCCCAGCGCACTGTAGGGAGGCCGCATCACCGGCTCGTGCACTTCACCCGTGGAACGGACCAGACGGACGAACATCTCCATGCGGCGGGGTGAACATGCCACCGGCATGATGCGCGTTGTCGCGGAATACCGATTCCCTGGCGCTCGGCGAGCGCGTGTTCCGCTCCCGGGACCACGGCCGCCGATGGGTGACGCCCCGGCAGAGGCCGGGTGTCGCCCTGGAAGGAGAATCGGGTGAAGCAGGTGATGGTCGTCTACGGAACGAGACCGGAGGCCATCAAAATGGCCCCCGTGATCGAGGCACTCGACCGGTCCCCGATATTCCGACCGACCGTCACGGTGACCGCTCAGCACCGCGGACTGCTCGACCAGGTCCACGCGTTGTTCGGCATCCGAGCCGACCACGATCTGGACATCCTCAGCGAGCGCCAGTCCCTCGCCGACATCACCGTGCGTGTCCTCGACGGGCTGTGTCCGCTGCTGCTGCAGGAGCGCCCGGAGGCGGTGCTGGTCCAGGGCGACACCACCACCGCGTTCACGGGGGCCCTCGCCGCCTTCTACAGCCGGATCCCCGTGGTCCACCTGGAGGCGGGGCTGCGTACCGGCGACCGGTACTCGCCCTTCCCCGAGGAGATCAACCGCCGGCTCGCGACCCAGCTTGCATCCCTGCATCTGGCTCCCACGCCTCACGCACGGGACAACCTGCTGCGGGACGGCGTCCCCGCGTCGTCCGTCGTCGTCACCGGGAACACGGTCATCGACGCCCTGCTCTGGGCGGTCGGACGCAAGGCGCATTACGGCGATCCGGCCCTGGCCGACCTCGACGACACCGCCCGCCGGGTCCTGCTGGTGACGGCCCATCGAAGGGAGTCGTGGGGAGGCGGAATGGAGTCCATCGGCCGCGCCCTCGCCGATCTGGCGCGTGCCGAACCCGACCTGCTCATCGTGCTGCCGCTGCACCCCAATCCGGTCGTACGGGCGGCGATCCTGCCCCAGGTCGCCCACATCGGCAGCATCCGCCTGACGGAACCGCTGGCCTACGGGGCGTTCGCCCGGCTGATGAATCGCGCGCACATCATCCTGACCGACAGCGGAGGCATCCAGGAGGAGGGGCCGGGCCTCGGCAAGCCCGTGCTGGTCATAAGGGACACCACGGAGCGCCCCGAGGCACTCCGGGCCGGAACGAGCCGTCTGGTGGGAACCGACCGCGAGCGCATCGTGAAGCAGGTACGCCTGCTGCTGCACGACCGTGCGGCATACGCGGCCATGGCGAAGGCCGTGAACCCGTACGGCGACGGGCGCGCCGCGGACCGTACCGTACGGGCGATCGGGCACTGGATGGGCCTGTGCGGGCGTCCTGCGGAGTTCGGCGACGCGCCGGTCTCCGCAGGCGACTCGGTGTCAGCTCCAGATGCCGCGGGTGTCGAAGACGGCCTTGCCGCGCAGCGCGGTCCGTTTGACGCCTCGGAAGGCATCGTGGTCCACGAGCAGGACGACGACGTCGGCGTCCCGCACCGCGGTGGTGACGTCGACGAGTTCGGCCACGCCCGTCTGCGCCAGTGAGTCCGGCAGTTCCCTGATGTGTGGTTCCGCGACCAGCAGCCGGCCGAGCTGACGCTCGGCCAGCTGCGTGACGATGTGCAGGGCGGGGCTCTCCCGGAGGTCGTCGATGTTCGCCTTGAAGGCCAGACCGAGGCAGGCGATCACCGGGTCCTTGAACCGGCCGGCCGTCCGGGCGACCTCGCCGAGCACGTAGTCCGGCCGCTCGTCGTTGACCTCGCGGGCGAGCCGGATGAGACGGGACTGCCGGGGCGCGGTGCCGACGATGAACCAGGGATCGACGGCGATGCAGTGCCCGCCGACGCCCGGCCCCGGGCGCAGGATGTCGACCCGCGGGTGACGGTTGGCCAGGGCGATGACGTCGCCCGCGTCGATGCCGATGTGGTCGCAGACCATGGACAGTTCGTTGGCGAAAGCGATGTTGACGTCCCGGAACGCGTTCTCGCTGAGCTTCGCCATCTCCGCCGTGGTGGCGTCGGTCAGCAGGCACTCCCCTTTGGCGAACACCTCGTAGAGCGTGCGCGCCCGCTCGGCGCAGCCCTCGCCCACACCTCCGACGACCCGGTCGTTGGTCACGATCTCGATCATCGTCCGGCCCGGCAGGACGCGTTCCGGGCAGTGGGCGACCCGTACGTCGGGCACGTCGCCCGCGTCGTGCGGGAAGGTCAGGTCGGGCCGGTGCTTGCCGAGCCACCGGGACAGCTCGACGGTGGTCCCGGGTGGCGAGGTCGACTCGAGGATGACGAGGTCACCGGCTTTGAGCACCGCGGCCACCGAGGCCGCGGCGCTGCGCACGTAGGACAGGTCCGCCGTGCGGTCCTCCTGGAGCGGGGTGGGGACGGCGATGATGAAGGCGTCGGCGGCCTCGGGTGTGCCCGTCGCGCGCAGCCGCCCCATGGCCACGGCGCCACTGACGGCGACCGCCAGATCCGGTTCGACGAAGGGGGCACGGCCGGCGTTGATGAGCTCGACGGCGGCGGGGTTGACGTCGACACCGACGACGTCGATGCCGTGGGTGGCGAGGGCGGCGGCGGTGGGGAGGCCGATGTAGCCGAGGCCGATGACGCAGACGGTGGAGAACACCTGCAGAACTTCCCTTTCAGCGGATGACGGCGACTTGCCCGAGGGGACCCGGCCACGGAGGTCGGCACCGCGTTCAGACCGGGACTCCCTTGACGGCCTCGACGACGCCGACGCCGTTCGCGATCGCCTGGCGCAGGTGCGTGCGCGACCGGAAGACAACGGTCATGGCCAGCAGCATGAGTGTGTCCCCCATGACGGCGTAGAGCACCGCCGGACGGTTCACCGGTCTCACACCGATCCGGGCGAGCCGCCAGCGGGACCGGACGACGCGGCGCCTCACGAGCAGTTCGTCGTCCCGGTTGATGTCCGATGCGCTGTGGTGGAGGAAGGCACGTGGAGTCCAGACGAGTTCGGTTCTCGCCGCCACACGAGCCGAGAAGTCCAAGTCCATTCCCGACCCCGCCCGGGCGCGGGTCTCGTCGAACCGCAACTCCGCGATGGCCTGGCGGCGGTAGGACATCGAGCAACCGGAGAGCCAGTCGACCCGGTACGGTCCGCTGCCGGTCCGGCACATCGTGTTCATGCC
The DNA here is from genome assembly GCF_055567635.1 of Streptomyces sp. NPDC026500. NCBI lineage: Bacteria > Bacillati > Actinomycetota > Actinomycetes > Kitasatosporales > Streptomycetaceae > Streptomyces > Streptomyces sp. NPDC026500. The sequence goes on from NZ_JBVHQB010000003.1 coordinate 169,355, forward strand.
GGACGGCAGAAGCGCACCCTGGCGTGCACTGTCGAGCAGGAACACCCGGCGGCACCATCGCACGGGGCCCCTGGCCCGGCGGGGCGGCAGATCCGCGATCCGGCCTCCCACACCGCCACAGTTCGGATGGGCTTCGAACGTCGACAAGATCTCCGCCAGGTACTCGCGGTCCAGCGCTACATCGTCGTCGGTGAAGTGCACGATGTCCGCCGAGTTCTCCAGCAGTTCTAGGGCCGCGTTCATCTGCACGGTCTTCCTGGCGGGACCGCGGGTGAACGTGACCGGAAGGCCGGAGCTCTGCTCGAAGAGTTCGACCACACGCCTGGTGGCATCCGTGTCGCTGCTGTCGACGACGATCAGACGATCAGGACGTCTCGTCTGTGCCGCTACCGACTCCAGGCACTTTCGTAGCTCGTCCTCGCGGTTACGAGTGCAGATGACCAATTCATGACGCATACGACACCGTCCCATTCACTACCGACGACAGCCTCTTGGTGGGGGACGCACGATGGACGTGCCGGACCTCGTGCTCATCGGCCCCAGCAGATCAGGCGCGGAGATGCAAGCCCGCGCCCCCGGTCATCTCCACGTGGCTTCCGCCCCCGGGTTACGCACGGAGTTCCCGATGACCGGGATTGGCGCTCGCGGTCAGTCAACAGAGAAACAGGAGCAGCAGACCTCCGACACGGCGGGCCGTGGAATTCTTGCCCGGAAAGCAGTACTCGCCCGCATGGATTCACGGGGCGCGGTCCCGCCGCTCTGCAGGGACAGCGTGTCGAACCATCGAAACAGCTCATTGACCCCTAGGTTCCGGCGTGATCGCCGGCATGGCAGGCAGTGTCGCCGTTTTCGTACGACCGGGCATCCGTCGGATGGTCACCAAATTCCCGTACGCATGCCGAAAACAACATAAGATGTAGAGATCGCACGCCTGGAATCGGAGAACAAATGCCACCCCGAATTGCGTGGTACACCGAATGCGTCCTCCCAGCCTCGGAGACCTTCGTTGCCAACCAACTCAAGGCGCTCAGTGACGTGGAATCCATCCTCTTCGGAATCAGCACGGTACCCGGCATCGAGGTACCTGCCCGAACATTCATCCTCGACCGGGACCGTACGCTCGGCTCGCTGGAGAAGCGGACCTGGAGCGCATTCCGCAGCGCTCCCAGGTTTTCCGCGGCTATCCAGGATTTTGCACCCGACTTGCTGATCGCACACCATTTGCAACATGCCTGGCGTATCGCGCGGCTCGCCAAGAAGTGCAGAATCCCTCTGGTTGTCGTGTGTCACGGATCGGACATCCTGGAAATGTCGGCCGGTGAATCGCTCAGATATAGAGGGATGCGGCAGCTCGCCGACAACTGGGACAAGCTCACTGATATGGTGCGACTCTTTCTGCCGGTATCCCACTTCCTCGGCAGCCGCCTTCTCGCGGCGGGCGTTCCCGGGTCTCGCGTCGTTCCTCACTACCTGGGCGTTCCTCTTCCCGACGGCCAGAATCTCGGGAGCCCGACCGAGGGATCGGACGTCCTCTTCGTGGGGAGGCTGGTCGAGAACAAGGGCTGTCACCTGTTGCTCGAGGCGCTGGGGGAAGTCGGGCGACGCCGTCCAGTCACCGCGACCGTGATCGGGGACGGACCCCAAAGATGTCGCTTGCAGAGCGAGGCCGCCGACCTGCCGTCCGGCGTCACCGTCCGGTTCCTAGGAAGCCTGCCGCACCAATCCGTCCGCCGGTTGATGAGGGAGAGCCGCGTGGTCTGCGTCCCCAGCGTCGAGGTGGCCTCTGGAGCCTCTGAAGGCCTCGGGCTCGTGGCCTGTGAAGCGGCGGCGCACGCCCGGCCGGTGGTCGTTTTCGACACAGGCGGGCTGCCGGAAACCGTCGTGCACGGGAAGACGGGGGTGCTTGTCCCGCAGCGCGACACCGCCGCACTGGCCGACGCACTCGAGTACGTACTCACCGATGACGTTGGGGCAGAGGCGATGGGTCGGGCTGCTCGGCAGTTGGCCGAAACGAAGTTCGACCTGACGCTCCAGGGAAAGCGGCTGCGCGAAACACTGTCCCGGCACGGGCTTCTGGGTCCAGCGTGAAACCTGGTGAATCCGGAAGGGTCATGTATGGAGGTCATGCAAACTCTTCAGGCGCCGGTGCGCGTAGAAGGCACTGGGGACGAGCACCACGGACAACTGCGTGATGACTGTCGCCCAGAGAGGACCTGGAAGACCCCACCGATTGACCGCCTGGATCGACACCATCAGGTTCAGCACTGCCATGGAGACACCGAGCCAGAGCTGTACCCGGAGGACCCCCAGCGCGCGAAGCAGAATGTTCACGACATAACTCGCGCACATGACCAGCACATTGCAGGCGAGGACCACCCTCAGTCCCAGTGAGGGTGAGGCAACTTCGTCCCCGACCCACATCCGCAGCATTGCGGGCGTCGCGACAACGAGCAGGACGACGACCAGCGCCGTGATCATGAGGGTGCCCCCCATGCATCGCGTGTAAGCGCTTCTGACCCAGCCGTGATCGTCCTTTGCGAGCGCATCACGATAAGCCGTCCACAAGGGCGTCGTGAAAATAGACACAAAGACCGATACCATGGAAAAGATATTGAAAGCAAGGGAAAAGTCAGGCACGCGCTCCGCACCCAGGTAGTGACCGATGACAAATCCGTCCGTGCGAAACGCGATGAAACCGGTCACGTTCAGAACGAAGAATTGAACGCCATCCTGGAAGAGGCCCCTGGAGGTCGCTGCGTCGACATGACGAAGGCGGGGCCGGATTTCTGGTGCGGAGCGTCCGAACAAATAGATGGTGCTCGTTGCACCGGCAGTCAGAGTGGTGATCAGGTACGCGGCGAAGAGCCAACGGATGTCATACCTGAGACTCGCGACGGCCAGAAGGGACACCCCCTGCAGGGCGATGCCACTCATGGCATGGATTGCCATGACGTGGCCACGCTGAAGGGCCTGGTACACACAACCCGCCACGGTCAGGGGAAGGTTCAAGGCGGCCGCAGCAGCGAGAGCGAACACCATCCGGCGCACCAGCGCGCCGGAGACTCGGTCCTCGACACCGAGAACGTGGGCCCAGTCGAGTGCCATGACGAGAACACCCGAGAGCGCCAACATGAGGAGGCCGGCACCGCACAGCATCAGGAAACCCGTGCTCACCAGACGCTTCACGGCAGCCAAGTCATCGTCCGCGCGAGCCGCCGTCACCTGTCCGACGACTGCGAGGCCGACGCCGAAATCCACAAGTCCCAGCAGCCCCATGGCAGCGGTCAGATTGATCCACAGACCGAACTCACCGGGTCCGAGGCTGCCGGCCACGACGGGCACGAACGCAAAGCCGGCCACTATCGACAACGCACGTGCCAACGTTGCGGCGGTCCCGGCCGTGATAACTCCCCGCCACCGGCCGATCGGCTCCGACACGAGCAGTCGGCTTCGCCCGGAGTAGGATTCTTCCGCATACGGCGGCGCGGGCGTTCCGTGGATTGGTCGAGCCTTCACCACTCGCTCCTTCCTCAACGAGATGTGCGACGGAAGAACGCTCTTGCCCTCGGATCTTCCTGAGTCTTCGGGTACGCGCGTCTGCAATTCACCCGAGTTCTGCGATGACGCTTCGGATCCCAGGATGCCGTGATGAAGCTGATGCATCGCCGGATGCCGTCGCCGGCTTCATCCCTTCGCCCAGGACATAGAAACCCGCAATTCTGCTACAAACTCATTTAAGGTGACGGCTCCCGCGATCGCGCGCCGCTCCGTCGAACTTCGACGAAATTAGATCATTGTTCTCCGGGGGGCGCAGTATGCTGCATCGCAAGCCATTGTCGACCGACAGATCAGGGAAACCATGACCATCACCGAGGCGATGAAGAAAAACCTGCAGGAGATGCCGGTCGCGGGCTCAGTGGCCGCCATGATTTCAAGAGTTGTCACCAGACATCGCTTCCCGGGGTCGGGGGGCTACTGGGAGCGGCGTTACGCGGAAGGGGGCACATCCGGCCATGGCTCCGAGGGAGCGCTGGCCCAGTTCAAGGCGGAATTTCTGAATGCCTTCGTCAAAGAGAACGGCGTTTCCTGTCTCATCGAGTTCGGATGTGGCGACGGACGACAGTTGCAGCTCGCCGAATACCCGCGGTATCTAGGCTTCGACGTCTCAGGGGCGGGTCTGCAGCAGGCCACGGCCCGGTTCTCCGACGATGCCACCAAGAGCTTCCTCAGGTACGATCCGCGCGGCTTCAAGGACGGGGCACGTTTCCTGACGGCGGATCTGTCGCTCTCGCTCGATGTCATCTACCACTTGGTGGAAGACGAGGTTTATCTGCTGCACCTCAAACACCTTTTCGGGGTATCCGACCGGTTCGTCGTTCTCTACACGAGCGATTCGAGTAGCCTCAATGTCAACGAATACGTTCCCCCGCATGTGCGACACCGCCCTGTAGTACGGGACATCGAGAACGAGTTCCCAGGATGGCGCCTACGGGAACGGGTGAAGAACCCCTACCCGCATGCCACCGGGGACAGTAGGTTCACCTCCTTCGCCGACTTCTACATCTACGAGGCCATCTGAAGGACCTCCCGTGGACACATGGACGTCGATGTGCACCGACGTCCGGTTCCACCGAGCGACTCGCGGGCCCCTCCCATCGCTTTTAGGTGGACTGCCTAGGCGTCATTTGCACCCATAGGTGCCAGCCCAGAAGCCTTTCACCTGGGAACCCACGTACCGGGAAGGGAGGGGCGTGCATGAACCATTTTTCGGCTTGGACCACGGAGAACGCCGAGAAGTCGGCGCGAACTCTTGGAAGGTCATAAACCCGTGAGTACGGATTGTTGGGGCCGTCCGTATTTCGGTGAATGAACTCGGCCAAAGGCAGGTATGCGAACAGGCCGCGCCGCCTGGCGTTCTCCAGATGAGCGCCCATAAGCCCGTCGGGCTGCCGGACCACGCCCGCCCGGACCAGGGGGTACGCCACCAGGAGTGCGGCACGACGCAACAAGCCGATGGAGACCAGGTAGTTCAAGGACCAACGCGCGTACAACATGACCACGAGCTTCCCGCCCGGCTTGAGGACCCGTTTGATCTCGCGCTGAGCACGGTCGATGTCCGGCACGTGATGGAGCACACCGTGGCTGAAGACGACGTCGAAGGACTCGTCCGGGAACGGCAGGTCGAGAACGCTGGCCTGGTGCAGCCCGTCGTACGGTAGTTCGCGCAGGGCGAGCCGGGTTCTCGTTCTCCTGACCGCAGTCCCGGTCAGATCGACGCCCGTCCACCGGGCACCTCGCCGGATCAACTGCTCGGCCTCCGAGCCCTGCCCGAGCCCGATCTCCAGAAGGCGCCGACCGGAGACATCGAGGCTGTCCAGACGAGCCGGAATATGGTGTTCGAGCCGGTACTTCGCGGCGTCGTACCGTGAGAAGAACTCCTCGTAATCGTGTGGCTCGTTTCCGCCCGGCGCTCCGAAGACGTTGTCGCCACACGGGTGGGCGGACCAGAACTCCTTGATGTCCGGCTCAAGCACGGGATTCTCCTGCCGTTTTCGCACATGTACCCATGGGGGCGCTGCGTGTGGGTGACCAGAGGGGGGTTGGGAAGCGGCGGTTCGTGGGCGGTGGCCCGAGGACCATTCATCGGGTCAGGAACCGGTGGGCACCGCCGGAGAGGTAGGCAGCGGGCGCTCAGTGCAGGGACCAGAGCCGCCAGGGGCGGGAACGAGATGGCCGGAGGCCGTGGGCGGGGAACCCCTGCTGACTTCCCGCTCCAGCGGGACTCCGATGCGTGCGTAGGCGGAAGCCAGTACCAGCCACGACGGCAGACCGATGAAGGTGACCTCCAGAGCGACGTTGGTCAGGGCGGTGATGCAGACTCCGACGGTTGCTCCGAACCAGGCTGAGGCGACCGGGTGGTGGCGTGCCCGCCACGTCCGGCGCAGGGTCGCGCCGACCAGGAGCACCAGGGCGATTCCGGCGGGCCACCCCAGGTAGTAGACGTATCCCACGAACGAGTTGTGAGGGCCCGAGCGAAGGTCGTTCAGAGGGTGGCCTTCGAACACCACGTCGATCGGACGTCCCGTCCCCGCTCCCAGAAGCGGCTCCTTCCCGGCCTCCTTCAGGGCTTCCTGCCACATCGCGAACCGGAGTTCGACGTTGTTGGCCGCTTCGCTGCCAGGATCCTGGGTGCCGGCCTCCAGCCGGGTGGCCAGACCGCCCACTACCGGGACATCCGAAAGGCGTTCCTGTGACGCGGAGTAGCTGACAACCGCTACCAGTGCCAGCGCGACGAGGGACAACGACAGGACCGGCCCTCGCCCGAGGCGCCGACCGCCGGTCCGGAGGGCGACGGCGGTCGCGGCCATGGCGGCCAGCACGGCCAGCAGCGGGCCGCGCTTGCTGGCGGCAGCCGTGAGTAGGGCCGTGCCCATCAGCGTCACGAGCAGCAGCCGACTGCGCCCGAGGCACCGCATCCCAACACCGAACGCTCCCGCGATCGCCAGATACAGTCCCGAAGCCGCGGACGTCATCGGCACGTGGAACACCACGTGCACCAGAACACCGAGGGCCGGCACGTACAGAACCCAGCGCAGTCGGATCAGTTCCTCGCCCGCCCGAGTGAGCAGCCAGGTCGCCGCAAGCCAGCCGACGACGGGATACAGGCCGAGAATCACCCCCTTGAGGGGGTCGGGATAATCCGCCGCGATTCCCCGGCACACCGCGGGGACGGTTACGACGGCCAGCAGTAGGGCGACCCGGCGGAATCCTCGCAGTCGCTCTTCCGAGAAAGCCCGGGGCGCCCAGGTGCCTGCCGCCGCAAGCAGTGCCAGAGCGGCGAGGCAGTCCATGAGATAGAACGGCGCGACACCCACCGTCGCATAGGTCCTGCCCAGTAGGAAAAGGGGCACCAGGCAGGCGGTCCACAGAAATGACGCTGCCCCGCGGACACAGACCGCCAGAAGGCCGCCACCTGCTGCGCACAGTGCTGCGAAGGCGAGCCAGAACAGCTGATCAGCGTCGCCCGGCATCATTTCCGGCACCTTCTTTCATCAATTTAGAAACAATCTTCTATCACGTCGGACGTCGGACGTGAAGTGCCTGCCCTGTAAGTTTCCATATTCAGTTTCTGCATATTCTATGAACAGTGAGAAACGGGCGTGTCACGCTGGACTCAATAATTCACACATGATGCCGTGACGGATCGGCATATCCGAGGAAATTGTTTTTGTGGTTTCCAGGGTTCTTCCGCCCTCTTCTCACTCCCCGGTCGCCAGCCCTTCCGGGTTCCGATCCAGTCCATATGGAGGGACGGAGTCATGTTCCCGATCCGCCCGAGGCGTCCACGGCGACCCTCGGCGCCGACCATCCTTGTGCTGAGGCACAGTGCGGACCTCGGCGGCATGGGCAGGGCTGCCGAGTTCTTCACCCCGGCACTCAGGCGCCTGTGTCCGATCGTGGCCGTCGTCTCCCTTTCCGCGAAACGCACGTCCGACGGCTTCGAGGCGTCCTGGCCCGCGAAGGTCGGCGCCACGGCCTCGGCCGTGGGGCGCTGCGCCAGGGTGCTGATCAGGGAATCCCCTGACGCCGTCTACCTGCCAATCGCCCAATGGGGTCTCCCCCTCCTGCGGGACGCCCTCGTCGTCGCGCTCGCCAGGGCCACCGGAAGCACTCCGGTGCTGCACCTTCACGGCGCCCAGCTGCCGGCCCGGCTCTCCGCCGCCCTGCCCCTGCGGAAGGCACTGGGAGGAGCCCACTGGATCGTCCTGAGCGAGGACGTGGCCACGGACCTGCAGGCCAGTGGCTGCCGCACGAGATCGGTGACGGTGATCCGGAACCCGGCGCCGGCCCCCGAAGCTCACGCCCGTCCCCAGCAGAACGGCGGTCCACCAACGGCATCGTGCGCTTCGCGGCCGCTGCGAGTCGGATGGCTCGGCACGATGTGCCGGGCCAAGGGCTTCGACGTCCTGTGCGATGCCGTGTACCGGGAAAAACGGCGTGACGCCGCCGTGGAGTTCTCCGTCGCCGGGATGCGACTGGACGTGCCGCGCTCCCGGATGGGCTGCGTGGACCGAGATCTCGGCGTGGTCCATCAGGCGGACGTCCCAGTGTTCTGGTCCACCGTGGACGTCTTCGTCCTTCCGGCCCGCTGGGCGGAAGGGCTCCCCTTCGTGCTGCTCGAGGCGTTGCAGGCGGGCTGCGTCGTGGCGGCGACCCGCTCCTCCGGCAGCGCGGAACTCTTCCGTCACGGGTGTGTGGACGGCATCGAGCCCACGGTCGACTCGGTCACCGGCTTCCTCGAGGCGTGCCGGACCGACCTCGACGGCGTCCGGCGCCGTCAGCAGAAGGCGTGGCATCAACTGCGACCGCTCTACGCGCCCGAGCGCGTCGAGGGGGCGTTCGCGCGGTTCTGGGAGACCGCGCCTTTCGGGCAGGGATGACGATCCGTTGGAGGCAAGGTGCACACACTGCAGGGGCCAGGGCAAGAGGGCGAGGCTATGGCGACCGGGACGGTGGGTCCCTGCCCGCCCGTGACCGTGTGCGGGCTGCCTGTTCATCCTCTGACGCTGGAGGAGTCCGTGGCCGCCGCCGAGGCACTCATCGCGGACGGCGGCCCCCACCAGCATGTCGTGCTGAACGCTGCCAAGATCGTCCAGGCGCACGACGACCCGGAACTGGCGCGGATCATCCGCTCGTGCTCGCTCGTCAACGCCGACGGGCAGTCGGTCGTGTGGGCGGGCCGCCTCCTGGGAAGTCCTCTGCCCGAGCGGGTCGCGGGCATCGACTTCATGCTGGCGCTGTGGCGCAGCGCCGCACGCAAGGGATACCGCGTGTACCTTCTGGGCGCCGAACCGGAAGCGGTCGAGGCGACCGCGCGCATCGCCGCCGGGCAGGGCGTCGAGGTCGTCGGACACCGGGACGGCTACTGGGACGAGAGCGAGGAGGCACGGGTGGTGGCGGCCGTTCGCGAGGCGCGCCCGGACATCCTGTTCCTCGCCGTGCCGAGTCCACGCAAGGAGTACTTCCTCGCCCGCCGGCAGAAGGACCTGGGCTGTGCCCTGGTGGTCGGTGTCGGCGGATCCTTCGACGTGGTGGCGGGACTCCGCAGCAGGGCGCCGCGGTGGATGCAGCGCGCCGGTCTTGAATGGTTCCACCGGCTGGTTCAGGAGCCGCGCCGCATGTTCCTGCGCTACGCGGTGGGCAACACCCGATTCGTGGCCCTCACCGCCAGGTATTGGGCGCGGCTGTCGACCGGCCGCGGGGGCGACGCGTAGGGCCGACGGCCCGCACCGGCATCGGCCGGCCATGCCGTGCAAGGCAGTTGGGACGCCGAGCGCGTTTTCCGGCTGCTGCACAGCCACAGCCGCCGGCCGCGCGGTCACCGCACCCTGCAATGCCTGACTCGCCCATCGTCGCGCCCTCGGTCGGACGAAAGTCTGAAGCGGCCCGACTTTGGTCGGTCACAGTGCTCGCGGGGAGGTGGCGGCGGGTTCGGCTGCGTAGATTTGTCGACCGTGAGTGGTGACAATCCAGCGCCTGTGCCGCGTGACGTTGCAGCGCCGAACCTGCCCGGCCGGCGCTGGCTGCTGCCGTCGGCCGTGGCCGCGGAACTCGACCCCGACGCCGAGCGGGCGGGGCCCTCCGGGCGGCCGCGGCGCACCGTGCGTGACTGGGTCGTGGACTTCGGCTGCTTCCTGCTGGCCGTCGCCATCGGCCTCGCAGCCGCGAACACCGTGACCGACGATCCGAACATCCCGCACGCCTACGCCGTCGCCGACCAGCTGATCGGCGCGCTCGCCTGTGCGGCGGTCTGGCTGCGCCGACGGTGGCCGCTGGGGTTCGCCGTCGCCATGATCCCGGTCGGGCTGGTCTCCAACACGGCGGGCGGTGCGGGTCTGGTCGCCCTCTTCACCCTCGCCGTGCACCGGCCCTTCCGATACGTGGCCTGCGTCGCCGGCGTCCAGCTCGCTCTGCTCCCGGCGTTCTTCTGGCTGCGGCCCGACCCCGACCTGCCGTACCTCGCCGCCCTCGCCGTCACCGCGCTGCTCACCTCCGCGGTGGTCGGCTGGGGCATGTTCGTACGGTCCAAGCGCCAGCTCATGCTGAGTCTGCGGGACCGTGCGCGGCGGGCCGAGACCGAGGCGGCGCTGCGGGCCGAGCAGGCGCAGCGGCTCGCCCGTGAGGCGATCGCGCGCGAGATGCACGACGTGCTCGCGCACCGGCTCACGCTGCTGAGTGTGCACGCGGGAGCGCTGGAGTTCCGGCCCGACGCTCCCCGGGAGGAGGTCGCCCGGGCCGCGGGGGTCATCCGGGAGAGTGCGCACGAGGCCCTGCAGGATCTGCGCGAGATCATCGGGGTGCTGCGGGCCGGGGAATCCGACGACGCGGGGCGGCCGCAGCCGACGCTCGCGGCGCTCGACGGGCTGGTCGCCGAGTCGCGCTCCGCCGGCGCGAAGGTCGTCCTCGACAACCGTGTCGCCGACCCGGCCGACGTGCCCGCGTCCGTCGGCCGCACCGCGTACCGCATCGCCCAGGAGGGGTTGACGAACGCCCGCAAGCACGCGCCGGGAGCGGAGGTCACGGTGACGGTCCTGGGGGCCGCCGGACACGGCCTGTCCGTGACGGTCGCCAATCCCGCGCCGCCGGGGCCCGTGCCGAAGGTTCCGGGGTCCGGGCAGGGGCTGATCGGGCTGACGGAGCGGGCGACGCTGGCGGGAGGGCGGCTTGAGCACGGGGCGGTGGGGGACGGCGGGTTCCGGGTTCGGGCGTGGTTGCCGTGGGGTGGGTGAGAGTTCGAATGCCCCTTCCGGGTGCGGGTTCGTTTGCGGGCGAGTCGCGGGCGATATTCAACCCCTCCGTCGTTTGAGGAGCGGGGTCCGGGACGAAGCCCCGGGGCGGGTCCGGTAGGGGCGGCGGGGGCGATGAACCGCTGGGGAGCTGGTTGGGTGGGGTTCATGACTGCGATTCGGCTGCTGCTCGTCGACGACGACCCCTTGGTGCGAGCTGGGCTGGCTCTCATGATGGGCGGCGCCGAGGATGTCGAGATCGTCGGTGAGGCCGCCGACGGCAGTGAGGTGGAGGAACTCGTCGACCGCACCCGGCCCGTTGTCGTCCTGATGGACATCAGGATGCCGGGCGTCGACGGACTGACCGCCACCGAGCGGCTGCGTGGACGCAAGGAGGCGCCCCAGGTCGTGGTCCTGACGACGTTTCACGCCGACGAGCAGGTGTTGCGCGCGCTGCGTGCGGGCGCGGCCGGATTCGTCCTCAAGGACACACCGCCCGCGGAGATCCTGGCGGCGGTGCGCCGGGTCGCGGCGGGAGATCCGGTGCTGTCGCCCACCGTGACCCGCCAGTTGATGCGGCACGCCGCGGGTTCCTCACTCGACACCCGCAGGTCCGGCGCCCGTTCGCGGATGGCCGTCCTGAACGAGCGTGAGCGCGAGGTCGCCGTCGCGGTCGGCCGGGGCAGTTCGAACGCGGAGATCGCCGCGGAACTGTTCATGAGCGTCGCCACGGTCAAGACCCACGTCTCCCGCATCCTCGCCAAGCTCGACCTCAACAACCGAGTGCAGATCGCGTTGTTGACGTACGACGCCGGAATGCTGGAGGGGGACGGGCACTGATCGGGGCCCTCGCGCGTTCGATCGGTAACGGGAGGGGCCGTCGTGATCGATCTGGAGAAGTACGGAGCGCGGTTCAACGAGAACCCGCATCCGGTCTACGCCGAGTTACGCGCACTCGGCCCCGTGCACCGGGTGCGCCTGCCGCCGCCGGCCGCGTCCCACGAGACCTGGCTCGTCGTGGGGCACGAGGAGGCGCGGGCGGCGCTCGCCGACCCGCGGCTCGCCAAGGACGCGGACAAAATAGGGGTCACGTTCTACGACGAAGAGCTGATCGGCAAGCATCTCCTGGTCGCCGACCCGCCGCAGCACACCCGGCTACGGACGCTCGTCGCGGGCGAGTTCACCGGCCGGCGGGTCGCGGCACTGCGCCCGCGGATCCAGGAGATCACCGATGAGCTGCTCGACGCGATGCTGCCGAGCGGACGCGCCGACCTCGTCGAGTCGTTCGCCTATCCGCTCCCGCTGACCGTCATCTGCGAGCTGCTCGGGGTGCCCGAACCCGACCGGGCCGCCTTCCGGGCGCTGTCCACGGAGACGGTCGCGCCCACCAGCGCCGAGAACGAGTACCAGGCCATCGTTCAACTTGCCGCCTATCTAACCGATTTGATCGAGGACAAGCGGTGCGCGGGTCCCACGGACGACCTGCTCAGCGGTCTCGTCCGTACCACCGCGGCGGACGGTGACCGGCTCTCTCCGCAGGAGCTGCGCGGCATGGCGTTCCTGCTCCTCATCGCCGGGCACGAGACGACGGTCAACCTCATCTCCGGCGCGGTCCGGGTCCTGCTCGGCCACCCCGACCAACTCGCCGCGGTGCGCGCGGATATGACGCTGCTCGACGGCGCCATCGAGGAAACGCTGCGCTACGAGGGGCCGGTGGAGAACGCGACCTTCCGCTACGCCGCGGAGCCCCTGGACATCGGTGGCACTGCGATCGCGTCCGGGGAAGAGGTGATGATCGGCCTCACCGCGGCCGACCGTGACGGGGTGCGCTATCCGGCGCCGGACCGCTTCGACATCCGGCGCGAGACCCGCGGCCATCTCGCCTTCGGGCACGGTATCCACTACTGTCTGGGCGCGCCGCTGGCCCGGCTCGAAGCCCAAGTGGCTCTCCGCTCACTGCTGGGGCGGTGCCCGGACCTGGCGCTCGACGGACCGCCGAGCGGCTGGCTGCCCGGCATGCTGATGCGAGGCGTGCGCCGTATGCCGGTGCGCTGGTGAGCGGCCCGGTGCCGCGAGAGGAGCGTCGACCGTGCTGCGTACGGCGGATATCACCGCGGAGCTGACCGGCCTGGAGAAATCCCATCAGCTCTACTGGCGCTCCCAGTTGGAGTTCAGCCTCGACTGCTTCATCTGTGAACGGACCGGGCGGACGACGGTGTTCGAGCGCGGGGCCGAGCAGGCTCTGTGCTCCGGCAGCCGCAGCGGATTCAAGCGCCATCACACCGCCGCCAGGATCGCGGGGTTCGACACGACGAGCGGCCGGGAGCGGCTGGCGGTCCGGGCTCTGGTCGACTTCTGGTGGGCGCCTTTCACCGACACCCGGGACGGCCGGAAGGCCGCCGCGCCCACCAGCCACCCCTGGGTGCGGCTGCACCTCGCCTATCACTGCCCGGAGGCGAAGGAGTCGGGTACCGGCAGCATCCAGACCAACCTGGTCCGGCCGTACCGCCTGACGTGCAAGCACTGCGACCGGCTGCTCGGCGTCGACACGGAATCCCCGGCCGTACGGCTCCTCGGATGAGGGACGGCGCGGCCGGGGCTCGGTAGCAGGGCGCCGTGCGCGCCCCGTCTCAGTGCCGGCCGCCCAGGATCTCCGCCGGTGAGACCGGGCGGCGCTCGCGCCGGGACAGCTCGCAGGCCTCGGCGACGCGCAGCGCCTCCAGTGCCTCACGGCCGTCGCAGGGGTTGGCGCGCTCGCCGCGGACCACCTCGACGAAGGCGGCGAGCTCCGCCTCGTACGCGGGGCCGAAGCGTTCCAGGAAGCCCATCCACGGCTTGTCCGCGGGCGGCGGCCCTGCCGGTTCGGTCGAGGCGATCGGCGTACGGTCGTCCAGGCCGACGGCGATCTGGTCCAGTTCGCCGGAGAGTTCCATACGGACGTCGTAGCCCGCGCCGTTCACCCGGGTGGCGGTCGCCGTCGCGAGCATGCCGTCGTCGAAGGTGAGGACGGCCGCGCCGGTGTCGATGTCGCCCGCCTCGCGGAACATCGCGGGCCCGGCGTCGGAGCCGGTCGCGTACACCTGGACCACCTCGCGGCCGCTGACCCAGCGCAGCATGTCGAAGTCGTGGATCAGACAGTCCCGGTAGAGCCCGCCGGAGAGCGGGAGGTAGTCGGCCGGGGGCGGCGCCTGGTCCGACGTCATCGCGCGCACGGTGTGCAGCCGGCCGAGCCGGCCCGACCGCACCGCCTCGCGGGCGGCCGTGTAGCCCACGTCGAAGCGACGCTGGAAGCCCATCTGCAGAACTGTTCCGGCGGCGTCGACCTCGGCGAGGGCGGCCAGCGTGCCCGGCAGGTCGAGGGCTATGGGCTTCTCGCAGAAGACCGGGAGTCCGGAGCGGGCTGCCCGACCGATCAGTTCGGCGTGGGCCGAAGTGGCGGCGGTGATGACCACCGCGTCCACACCCCAGGTGAAGATCTCGTTCACGCTGGGCGCCGCCGTCGCGCCCAGCCGGTCCGCCAGCCGCTGAGCTCTTGTGGGGTCCGCGTCCGTGACGATGAGGGAGCCGCCGACCTCACGGTGACGGCTGAGAGTGGTCGCATGAAATGTACCGATACGACCCGCTCCGATAAGTCCGATGCGCATGGGAACAAAGTGAGGGCCGACCCGTCGTGCTGTCAATGCTTTGTCCGGACAATCGAACTTCACAACTTCCCGTCAACATCTCCCGGAGCTACGCTCGAGCCGTGGCCAAACCAGATGTGGATCCGACCGTGTCGCTCCAGCTCAGCGTCGACCGCAGCAGCCCGGTCCCGCTCTACTTCCAGCTGTCGCAGCAACTCGAGGCCGCCATCGAGCACGGAGCACTGACCCCGGGCAGCCTGCTCGGCAACGAGATCGAGCTGGCCGCTCGGCTCGGCCTGTCCCGCCCCACGGTCCGCCAGGCCATCCAGTCCCTCGTCGACAAGGGCCTGCTCGTACGACGTCGAGGCGTCGGCACCCAGGTCGTGCACAGCCAGGTCAAGCGCCCCCTCGAACTCAGCAGCCTCTACGACGACCTGGAATCGGCGGGCCAGCGCCCCGCGACCCAGGTGGTCCTCAACACCGTCGAACCGGCCTCCACCGAGGTCGCGGCCGCGCTCGGGGTGGCCGAGGGCAGCGAGGTCCACCGTGTCGAGCGGCTGCGTCTCGCGCACGGCGAACCGATGGCGTACCTCTGCAACTTCCTGCCTCCAAAGCTGCTGGAGCTCGACAGCGACCGGATGGAGGCCACCGGCCTGTACCGGCTGATGCGCGGCGCCGGCATCACGCTCCACAGCGCCCGCCAGTCCGTCGGCGCCCGCGCGGCCAGCGCGGACGAGGGCGAGCGGCTCGGCGAGCCGGCCGGGGCTCCCGTGCTCACCATGCAGCGCACCACCTTCGACGACACCGGCCGCGCCGTCGAGTTCGGGTCCCACATCTACCGCGCCTCGCGCTACTCCTTCGAGTTCCAGCTCCTCGTACGACCCTGATCCGCTGCTCGTTCTCGACGAGCCCACTGGCGCCCTCGGTGTGAAGCAGTCCGGTGTGGTCCTCAAATATGTGGCCGCCGCACGGGACGCCGGACCGGGTGTTGTGTTCATCACCCGTAATCCGCATCAGGCCACCCTGATGGGAGATCGTTTCGTCCCGCTGAAGCGCGGCACCAGGTCGGGCAGCCCACACCCGGGACGGGATCACGCTGGACGAGCCGACGCGCCGGATGGCGGGCGGAAGCGAGCCGGACGACCTGCGGCACGAGCTGGAGAACCGTGCCGTGTGAGGGGTGCGGGGCCGTGACCCGTACGGCTCCGCCGGTCGGCCGGGACCGGCCACAGACGGCCCACGGGTCACACGCGTCCCCGCGCTTCCACGGTGCGGCCCTGGTCCGGCGTAGGGCAGAATCGGCGCGATGAGCACCTACCGCGACCTCGCGCTGCCCCGAGCTCTCGGCTCCGCTCGAGCAGGGGGCACCCCCATCGGCTCCGCGCGGGCCACCGTCCTGCGGACCGTGGGGACACGCGAGCGCCGTTCCCATCTGACGGCACCCCGCGTCCCCACCGTCGGCATCGACATCGGTGGCACGAAGGTGATGGCGGGTGTCGTGGACGCCGACGGCAACATTCTGGAGAAGGTCCGCGCCGAGACGCCGGACAAGTCCAAGAGTCCCAAGGTCGTCGAGGACACCATCGTCGAACTGGTGCTGGACCTCTCCGACCGGCACGACGTGCACGCCGTCGGCATCGGCGCGGCCGGCTGGGTCGACGCCGAGCGGAACCGCATCCTGTTCGCCCCCCACCTGTCCTGGCGCAACGAGCCGCTGCGCGACCGCCTCGCCGGGCGGCTCGCGGTGCCCGTCCTGGTCGACAACGACGCCAACGCCGCCGCCTGGGCCGAGTGGCGCTTCGGCGCCGGGCGCGGCGAGGACCACCTCGTGATGATCACGCTCGGCACCGGCATCGGCGGCGCGATCCTGGAGGACGGCCAGGTCAAGCGCGGCAAGTTCGGTGTCGCCGGCGAATTCGGCCATATGCAGGTCGTGCCCGGGGGCCACCGCTGCCCGTGCGGCAACCGCGGCTGCTGGGAGCAGTACAGCTCCGGCAACGCGCTGGTCCGCGAGGCCCGCGAGCTCGCCGCGGCCGACTCCCCGGTGGCGTACGGGCTCATCGAGCACGTCAAGGGCAACATCGCCGACATCACCGGCCCGATGATCACCGAGCTGGCCCGCGAGGGCGACGCCATGTGCGTCGAACTCCTCCAGGACATCGGTCAGTGGCTCGGCGTCGGCATCGCCAACCTGGCCGCCGCCCTGGACCCCTCCTGCTTCGTCATCGGCGGCGGCGTCAGCGCGGCCGACGACCTGTTGATCGGCCCCGCCCGCGAGGCCTTCCGCCGGCACCTCACGGGCCGCGGCTACCGCCCCGAGGCACGGATCGCGCGCGCCCAGCTCGGCCCCGAGGCCGGCATGGTCGGCGCCGCCGACCTCGCGCGTCTCGTCGCCCGCCGTTTCCGGCGCGCCAAGCGGCGTCGCGTGGAGCGCTACGAGCGGTACGAGCGATACGCCGAGTCCCGTCGCACGACGCAGCAGGAGTCACGGTGACCGCCTCGCTCCCTCGTCAGGCGTCGTCTCCGGACGAGCCACGGCGTCCGCCGGAGGACCCGCGCCACAAGTTCCGCCGCCGCGCTCTGACCCTGCTGATCATCGTGCTGCTCATCGGCGTACCGGCCGGCTACCTGGTGATCTCCGCCGACCAGAGCCGCAACAGCGGCAAGGACAAGGAGGCGAAGTACTCGGCGACCGGCCTCACCGCGGGCTGGCCCTCGCGCGTCCAGCGCCGTCTCTACCAGGTGCCCATCCCCGGCAACGCCACCGACGTCGCGTACTACGAGACGAACAACTGGAAGACCAGCCGGCTGTACGTCCAGTTCAGCACCACCCAGGCAGGTCTCGACCAGTTCTTCAAGGGCGTCGGCACCACCCGCGCCGCCCTGAAGAGGGACCACATCACCATCAGCGAGCGCAACCAGAAGGTCGTCGGCTGGGAAATCACCGGCCCCGGTCCCTGGTGGGGACTCGGCCACGACCAGAAGGACCCCGCGCCCACCCAGGACATCGTCGTGAACGGTTCCGTGCCCGGCCACCCCATGGTGTACGTCGTCTCGCGCACGATCCCGTAGCCCGGCCCCGCCGGGTCCGCGCCCGGCCGGCGCGGCCGTGGGAGCCGATTGTCAGACCGCGCCCGTAGAGTCGAAGACAACTGATTCGACCGAGGGGCGGGAGGTGACCGGGCGTATGCGGAACGGGGCGGACGTGGCGACCGCGCGGGTGCCTTCCGCGGGGACGCCTTCGGCATGGGCACGTCCCGCGTCAGCGGCGGATCCCCGATCGCGGGAGCACTCCGCGCAGCCCCGTCCCGACCAGCTGCCCTCCGTGCGGCTCGCCGCCGTCTTCCTTCCCGCGCCGCTGCCCCGCGACGGACGGATCGCGTTCTGGGACCCGGAGGGCGACCCCCTGCCCACCGAGGACCACGGGGAAGACCACCGGGACGGGTCTCCGACGGGGGAGTACCCCGAACGCGCGCCGTCGGACGCACCCCGCGCGGGAGCGTCCGCGCGCGAGCACACCGAACTGACGGTCGTACGGCCGCACGGCTCGGGAGTCCGCAGGAGCATCGTCCCCGCACTGACCCTCTCCGTCGCCGAAGCCCTGCCGCTGCTGGCCGGGGCCCGGCGGAACCCCGCGGCGCATCCCGCCACCGCCTGCTGGGGAGCGGCAGCGCTGCACGCGTTGCGGCTCGTGGCCCGCGGGCGGCTGCTGCCGGGGCTCACCCCCGACGGCTTCGACTCCTGGCGCGCGGGCCCGCTGGACCAGGACGACATCGCCCACCTGAGGTCCGTCGCCGCGGCCCTTCCGTACGAAGGACACGCGGTACCACTGCCCGGCAAGGGACCGATCCGGCTGCCCGAGCCGGAAGCGCTGATGCGGTCCTTCCTGGACGCGGTCGCCGACACCCTGCCCCGCACCCCCGCCGCGCCCCACACCTCCGGCAAACCCTTCGCGGCGCGCGAGCCGCAGCGGCTGACCGGCGCCCACGACTGGGCCGCCGAGGTCGCCGCGGGCATGGACGCGGGGGTGCGGATCTCGCTGCGCCTGGACCTGTCCGCCCACCAGCTCTTCGACGACGGCGAGGGGGCGCGGCGCGCAGGCGCCGCCGTCGTCCAGGTGCACAGCCTCGCCGACCCCACCCTCGTCGCCGACGCGGCCGCGCTGTGGTCGGGGGACGCCGACACGGTGTTCGGACCCCGCGCCCGCGTCGACGCCGCCCTCGCCGTCCGTCGCGCCGCCCGGGTCTGGCCACCCCTGGACCGCCTGTCCGAACAGGACGTGCCCGATGTGCTCGCCCTCTCCGAGGAGGAGCTGTCGGATCTGCTCGGGGTCGTGGCGACGCGGCTCGGCGCGGCCGGTGTCGCCGTGCACTGGCCGCGGGATCTGGCGCACGACCTGAGCGCCGCCGCGGTGGTGCGCCCCGCGCCCGGGTCGGCGACCGACGGGACAGGATTCTTCGAGAGCGAGGAACTCCTCCAGTTCCGTTGGCAGTTGGCCCTCGGCGGAGATCCGCTCAGCGAGGCCGAGATGGACGCCCTGGCCGAGGCCCACCGGCCGGTCGTCCGGCTTCGCGACCAGTGGGTCCTGGTCGACCCGGCGCTCGTCCGCAAGGCCCGCAAGCGCGAACTGGGCCTGCTCGACCCCGTGGACGCCCTGTCCGTCGCGCTCACCGGAACCGCCGAGGTCGACGGCGAGACCGTCGAGGCGGTGCCGGTCGGCGCCCTCGCCACACTGCGCGATCGCCTCACGGCCGGCGTGACCCCCGTCGAGCCGCCGCCCGGCCTGGACGCCCGCCTGCGGGACTACCAACTGCGCGGCCTCGCCTGGCTGGACCTCATGACCTCCCTCGGCCTCGGCGGCTGCCTCGCCGACGACATGGGACTCGGCAAGACCGTCACGCTCATCGCGCTCCACCTGCGGCGGGCCCGCAGCGAGCCGACCCTGGTGATCTGCCCCGCGTCGCTCCTCGGCAACTGGCAGCGGGAGATCACCCGCTTCGCGCCCGGCGTCCCCGTGCGCCGGTTCCACGGCCCCGACCGCACCCTCGAAGGTCTCGGCGGCGGCTTCGTCCTCACCACCTACGGCACGATGCGGTCGGCCGCCGCCCACCTCGCCGACCAGCGCTGGGGCATGGTCGTCGCCGACGAGGCGCAGCACGTCAAGAACCCGTACTCCGCGACGGCGAAGGCCCTGCGGACGATCCCGGCCCCCGCGCGCGTCGCGCTCACCGGCACACCAGTGGAGAACAACCTCTCCGAACTGTGGGCACTTCTGGACTGGACGACCCCCGGACTGCTCGGCCCCCTCAAGTCCTTCCGCGCCCGGCACGCGCGCGCCGTGGAGAACGGCGAGGACGAGGAGGCGGTGGCCCGGCTGGCCCGGCTGATCCGCCCGTTCCTGCTCCGCCGCAAGAAGTCCGACCCCGGCATCGTCCCCGAGCTGCCACCCAAGACGGAGACGGACCACCCGGTCCCGCTCACCCGGGAACAGGCCTCTCTCTACGAGGCGGTGGTCCGCGAATCCATGTTGGCGATCGAGACCACCGACGGCATCGCCCGCCGGGGACTGGTCCTCAAGCTCCTGACCTCCCTCAAACAGATCTGCAACCACCCTGCCCTGTTCCTGAAGGAGGACGCGCAGGCCGTCGCGCAGGGCACCTCCGCCCGCTCGGGCAAACTGGCGCTGCTCGACGAGCTGTTGGACACCCTGCTCGCCGAGGACGGCTCCGCACTGATTTTCACGCAGTACGTGGGCATGGCCCGCCTCATCACGGCACACCTGACCGCCCGCGCCGTCCCGGTGGAGCTCCTGCACGGCGGCACACCGGTCGCCGACCGCGAACACATGGTGGACCGCTTCCAGAGCGGGGCGACCCCGGTCCTGGTGCTCTCCCTCAAAGCCGCCGGCACCGGGTTGAACCTCACGCGCGCGGGCCATGTCGTCCACTTCGACCGCTGGTGGAACCCCGCGGTCGAGGAGCAGGCCACCGACCGCGCCTACCGCATCGGCCAGACCCAGCCCGTCCAGGTCCACCGGCTCATCACCGAGGGCACGGTGGAGGACCGCATCGCCGAGATGCTCGAAGCGAAGCGGGCCCTCGCCGACGCGATCCTCGGCTCCGGCGAGGCGTCCCTGACGGAGCTGACCGACCGCGAGCTGTCGGACCTCGTGTCTCTTCGGAGGCCGACATGAGCGGGACCGAGGAAGAGGAGCCTCGTGTGGCGGAGGCCGGGGGCGGCGAACCGGCCGACGGCGCCGATCGACCTCGTCCCGTGACCGGAGACCGTCCCGCGGACGAGGCCCGTCGGGCGTTGCGCGCCGCGCGGGAGGCTGCGGCGGCCGACGAGCACTCGGGCTCGGGCTCGGGTGTGGGCGCGGGCGCGGGTGCAGGTGCGGGTGCTGAGCGGGAGGCGGCGACCGGTACGTCGTCCGTGTCGTCCACACCGTCCCCTCCCGCTCCCCCTTCCCCTTCGTCCCGGGCGCCCGAGGTGCCCAGGGCGCCCGAGGCGACACCAAGGGCGTCCGCCCCGGGATCGAGGCCGAGTGACGCGGCCCGCGAGGCCCTACGACGGGCGACCGCGGCGGCGAAGATTGCTGGTGCTGCTGCGGGGGCCGGTGTCGGTGACGGCGAGGGTGTCGGGGCCGGTGCCAGTGCCATCGCGCAGCCGGCTGAGAACGTGCACCCCGACGCGGGTTCGGACACGGACGCCGGGGCTCGTGTGCGTGGTGTGAGCGGTGTGCGTGGTGTGTCCGACGCGCGTGATGGGGTGCTTCCGGCATCCGGCGGTGCGGCCGAGACCGGCTCGGGGCAGCGCCCCGCGGGGGCCTCGGCGGGACGCCCGGAGGCGAAGGAGCCAGCCACGACCGGCCGTTCCGGTGAGGAGACCACGGGAGGCGCACGCCCCGGTGACATCGCCCGCGAGGCGTTGCGTGCCGCGCGGGACGAGGCGAGGCGGCTTCGCTCCGAAAGCGCGGACGACAGCGGGAAGCGGACGACAGAGCCTGATGGCAAGGGAGTTGGCCCTAGGCGTCGGTCCGCCAGGACGTCACCTGCCGGCTCCCGGGGGCGACGGAGTCCCGTGCACCCCGTGAACACGGAGCGGGCATCCCGGGAGCGGGAACTGCGCGAACTGCTCGCGGGTGCTTTCCAGTTGCCTCCCGACGTGGCCGCCATCACCGGGCACCCGACGCATCCCGCCGACGACACCGGCGAGGCGACGCGCGACCGGGACCACGGCCAACCCGCGGACCCTGTGCCCGAGCGGGAGACACCGGCGGCCCCCGAGCCCTTCACACCCGGCTCTCTCGACCCTGCTCCCTTCACGCCCAAGTCCTTCACGTCCGGGACCTTCACCCCGGGGTCTCTCGACGCCGGGGCCGCCCCGTACCCGCCACCCGGCGCCCTCGATCCGACCGACACCACCGGCGAGCCGGTCACATCCCTCCCCGCCGAGCGGCTCCCTCGCTCCATGGCATCCCCCGGCCGGGACGGCGAGTTGCGCCGTACCTTCCCCGCCTTCCCCGCGCGGGTTCGGGAGACCGGTGGGTTCGCGGAGACATGGTGGGGCAACGCGTGGGTCACGGCCTTGGAGGAAGGGGCCTTGGACGCGGCGCGCCTGGCGCGTGGGCGGACGTATGCCGGCCAGGGGTACGTCGACGCCATCACCGTCACCCCGGGTCTGGTGCTCGCGTATGTGCACGGGAGCCGGCCGCGGCCGTACCGCGTCCAGGTCAGGGTGCGGACCCTGTCCGACGACGACTGGGACCGTTTTCTCGACGCCGCGGCGGAGCGGCCCGGACACATCGCCGCGCTGCTCGACAAGGAGATGCCCAAGTCGCTGGCGGACTGCGGTGTCGAACTGCTCCCCGGCCCCGGCGAACTCGAACCGCACTGCAGCTGCCCCGACTTCGGGCACCCCTGCAAGCACGCGGCCGCGCTCTGCTACCAGATGGCGCGGCTGCTGGACCAGGACCCCTTCGTATTGTTCCTGTTGCGCGGCCGTGGCGAGCGCGAGCTGCTCGATGCGCTGTCGCGGCGCAACGCCGCCCGCGCGGCCCGCGCCGCCCAGGAGCGGGAACCGGCGCCGCTGCCCGGCGTACGCGCACGCGACGCCCTCGTGCGACGCGTGCTGCCACCCCTCCCGGCTCCGCTGCCGCCGCCCGCGCATCCCGAGCAGCCGCCGACCTACCCGGCAGCGCCGGGCGGCCCCGACCCGTTCGCGCTGGACCAGCTGGCCACGGACGCGGCCGCCCGCGCGCACGCACTGCTCACCTCGGGCCGCGATCCCGTAGCGGACCTGACGCTCTGGCAGGACGCGGTGCGCATCGCCGCGGCCCGCCCCGGATCGGGTCTCACGGCCGCCACCCGCGCCCTGTACTCCTCGCTCGCCTCCGCGACCGGCCGTACCCCGGCCGATCTGGCACGGGCGGTCGCGGCCTGGCGGCAGGGCGGGTTCGAGGCGCTCAGCGTGCTCGAAGAACCCTGGGACCCCCCGGCGGGCCGGTTCGACCGGGCCCGGCCGTTGCTGACGGCCGCCGACTTCCCGGCCTTCCGCCCGTGGCGCAACCACCTCACCCACCCGCGCGGCCACGCCCAGTTGCGCCTCGGCCGCAACGGCCTGTGGTACGCCTACGAGTCCGAGCCGGGCCACGACGACTGGTGGCCCCGCGGCACCCCCGACCTCGACCCGGTCGGTGCCCTGACGGGCCTCGGCGCACCGGGCGAGTTCTGACGCGGACCGGATTCCCGGGCCGGGCCGTGATTCCGGGGCCGGGCCGTGACTCCGGGGCCGGGCCGTGATTCCGGGGCCGGGCCGTGATTCCGGGGCCGGGCCGTGATTTCCGAGCCGTGCCGAGCGGGTCCGGCGGATCAGCCGCGAGCGGTCCGACCACGGCGTGGAAACATGTGGCGACCCCGTGTGGGCGACGTGGACGAATGGGCCGCATTTCCGCCCGCACGGGGTCGGAAGTTAGCGTGTGGCGGTGAGTGAGACGAAGACCCCCGCCCTCCAGTACCGCATCGACGGCCCGGAAGATGCCCCGGTCCTCATACTCGGACCCTCGCTCGGCACCACCTGGCACATGTGGGACAGGCAGGTCCCGGAGCTCGCGAGGAGCTGGCGGGTCTTCCGTTTCGACCTGCCGGGACACGGCGGAGCCCCCGCCTACCCGGCCGGATCGGTGGCCGAACTCGCCGGGCGGCTCCTCGCCACGCTCGACCGGCTCGGCATCCAGCGTTTCGGGTACGCGGGCTGCGCGTTCGGCGGAGCCCTCGGGATCGAGCTGGCGCTGCGCCGTCCGGAGCGGGTCGCCTCCCTCGCGCTGATCGCCGCCTCGCCCCGCTTCGGCACGGCCGACGAGTTCCGGCAGCGCGGAGTGATCGTGAGGACCAACGGCCTCGACCCGATCGCCCGTACCTCACCCGAACGCTGGTTCACGGGCGGCTTCGCCGCGGCCCAGCCCGCGATCACCGAGTGGGCCGTGCAGATGGTGCGCACCACCGACCCCGGCTGCTACATCGCGGCCTGCGAGGCGCTCGCCGCCTTCGACGTGCGGGCCGAACTGGGCATGGTGGGGGTGCCCACCCTCGTCCTGGCCGGCTCCGACGACCAGGTCACCGGGCCCGCGGAGGCGCGCACACTGGTCGCCGGGATACCGGACGCCCGCCTCGCGGTCGTCCCCGGTGCCTCGCACCTGGTTCCCGTGGAACAGCCCGCCGCCGTCACGGATCTGCTCGTACGGCACTTCTCCGGCGCCTGGCAGCCCGCCTTCGACTCGTCCACCGGCCAGATGGCGATCCCGGCGGCACCGACCTACCCCGTGCAGGCCGCCCCGTCGCCGGTCGCGCCCTTCGCCGAGATCGCCCCGGCCCCCGCACCGCCCGAGATCATGGGGAGGGCGGATGCCTTCGAGGTCGGCATCAAGGTGCGCCGCGAGGTGCTGGGAGACGCGCATGTCGACCGGGCGATGGCCTCGGCGGACGAGTTCTCCGGGGACTTCCAGGAGTTCATCACCCGATACGCGTGGGGCGAGATCTGGGACCGGCCGGGCCTCGACCGGCGCTCGCGCAGCTGTGTCACGCTCACCGCCCTGGTCGCGGGCGGCCACCTCGACGAGCTCGCCGTCCACACCCGTGCCGCGCTGCGCAACGGTCTCACCCCGGTGGAGATCAAGGAGGTGCTGCTGCAGACGGCCGTCTACTGCGGCGTTCCGGCGGCGAACAGCGCTTTCCGAGTGGCGCAGAAGATCATCCGTGAGGAGACGACACCCCAGGAGTGAGCGGGCGGAGTCGTCCACAGTGGTGTGCCTCCGAAGCAGTGCGCCTCCGCGCGGGTGCGGGGGCAGGATGGACTCATGAAGCTCACGAAGAAGTCGCACGCCTGCGTCCGTCTCGAAAAGGACGGGCGCACGCTCGTCATCGATCCCGGGGGTTTCAGCGAGGAGGACGCCGCCCTGGGCGCGGACGCCCTCCTCGTCACGCACGAGCACCCCGACCATTTCGACGAGGAGCGGCTGCGGGTGGCCATGGAGGCCAACCCGGCGGCCGAGATCTGGACACTGCGGTCGGTGGCGGAGAAGATCTCCGCCGCCTTCCCCGGCCGGGTTCACACCGTCGGCCACGGCGACACGTTCGGCGCCGCCGGCTTCGACGTCCAGGTGCACGGCGAACTGCACGCCGTGATCCACCCGGACATCCCGCGCATCACCAACGTCGGCTATCTCGTCGACGGCGGCCGGGTCTTCCACCCCGGCGACGCCCTCACCGTCCCCGACCAGCCGGTCGAGACGCTGATGCTGCCGGTCATGGCCCCCTGGAACAAGATCTCCGAGGTCATCGAGTACGTCCGCGAGGTCAAGCCGCAACGCGCGTACGACATCCACGACGCCCTGCTCACGGACCTCGCCCGGCCGATCTACGACCGCCAGATCGGGGCCCTCGGCGGCTCGGAACACCTGCGGCTCACGCCGGGAGCGTCGGCGGAGATCTGAGCCGGTCGTGCGGCGACCCGTGGAGCTCCCGCCGGGCACCTCAAGATCGACCCTCTCGCCCTGGCCGGGCCGACCCGGCGGCGAAGGGGTGGACCGGGTGTCTTCGGCGGACCCGTTGTCATACCCGCCCGGTAGGTTGTGAGGCATGCGCATCGCCACCTGGAACGTGAACTCGATCACCGCCCGCCTCCCGAGGCTGCTGGCCT
Source organism: Streptomyces sp. NPDC026500 (assembly GCF_055567635.1). Lineage (NCBI taxonomy): Bacteria > Bacillati > Actinomycetota > Actinomycetes > Kitasatosporales > Streptomycetaceae > Streptomyces > Streptomyces sp. NPDC026500. The sequence continues at coordinate 194,961 of NZ_JBVHQB010000003.1, forward strand.
GGCTGGAGAGCAGCGGCACGGACGTGCTGTGCCTCCAGGAGGCCAAGGTCGCCGCCGAGCAGTTCCCGACCGAACAGCTGCGCGAGCTGGGTTACGAGGCGGCCGTGCACGCCACGGGACGGTGGAACGGCGTGGCGGTGATCTCCCGGGTCGGCCTGGAGGACGTGGTCAAGGGCCTCCCCGGCGGCCCCGGATACGAGGGTGCGGAGGAACCCCGGGCCGTCTCCGCGACCTGCGGCCCGGTCCGCGTCTGGTCGGTGTACGTGCCGAACGGCCGCGAGGTGGATCACGCCCACTACGCGTACAAGCTCCAGTGGTTGGAGGCCCTGCGAGCCGCGGTGGCGCGCGACGCGGCGGGCAGTCGGCCGTTCGCGGTGCTGGGCGACTACAACGTGGCACCCACGGACGACGACGTCTACGACGTGGCCGCTTTCGACGGCCTGACCCATGTGACTCCGGCCGAGCGCGCCGCACTGGCCGCCCTGCGCGAGGAGGGCCTGACGGACGTGGTCCCGCGCCCCCTCAAGTACGAGCACCCGTTCACGTACTGGGACTACCGCCAGCTCTGCTTCCCGAAGAACCGCGGCATGCGCATCGACCTCGTCTACGGCAACGAAGCGTTCTCGACGGCGGTCAAGGACGCGTACGTCGACCGCGAGGAACGCAAGGGCAAGGGCGCCTCGGACCACGCACCGGTCGTCGTGGACCTGGACGTCTAGGAACGGCCCCACCGGCGATCACTGAACACCTGGCCCCGGCGGCACCCTTGGAGCTCCCCGACCGCCCGCGGCTCAGCGGCCGCTGAGCCGCGGCTCACGCACGTCCCTGGGGACATCGAACGCGGCTCACCGTGTGATCGCGAACTGCCCCGGACGCAACCGGTCATGACAAGGGTGCGCCTCGTCCCGTCGGGGAAGGAGAGTGGTGAGACCAGGAGGCGGTCCGATGGGCGTCACAATTCGCCTGTTTCCGTGATCAACTGCCGCAAGCTACATTTTGTTCACATGCCGGGAACGCGGAGCCTCGGCGACCGCACCCACGGAGAGGCCGGTCATGAACATTTCCTTCTTGGACAAGTGGCTCAAGCGGCAGCCGGTGCGCCGGGACCAGCCCCTCGCCGTTGCCTTCGAGGACGATCCGGCGGGTGTGGCCGAGCTGCTCTCGGAATGCGAACTGCTCCGCTCCCAGGCGGCGGCCGTCGGCCTCGAACTGGACGACTCCCCGGCCTCGTTGGTGGCGCTCGACCAGCTCCTGCCGTTGTGGCGCGACGACCCCGAGGCGCTGCCCTGGCTCGGCAACGACGCGGGCCTCTATCTCGGCACGGTCGTGGTGCGCACGGTGCCGGGTGCCGCCTGGCACGTCTGGCCCGGCGGCAGTCCCGCGGTCCGTCTCCCCTCGGGCCGCGAGATCCCGGTCGTCGAGGCCGGTCTCGACTGGGCCGTGCAGGGCGTCCCTGAGCTGTCCCAGATGTACGCCGAGGCCGCGGAGGCCTGAGGCGTGCCCGGAGCGGCATCCGGGGGATCGCCCGGAGTGTCGTGATCCGCTCGTCATCCAGCCGCAAATACGGTTAATTGCCCCGCGTGCGTGTCGCCCGTTATGTGCCGATTTACGCCGATAGTTTGCGCTGACCGACACAGCTGCGAGTGGGCAGGACCGGAATGGCCGTCGATCCGTTGATCGAGCTGCACGACGTCAACAAGTACTTCGGGGAGCTGCATGTTCTGCAGGACGTCAACCTCACCGTCGGCAAGGGAGAGGTGGTCGTGATCACGGGCCCGCCGGGGTCCGGTACATCGGCGAACAGATCCTCAACTGCCGAGTGAGGCAAGGGAATCGGCATTCGGACCGACGGGCCCGTCCGTGGGCGTGCGGTCGCGTACTCCTCACCGCCGGCGGCGAAGCGGCCCGGCCGTACGGCGATCGCGTCCCGCGCGTGGACAACGCGCCGAGCCCCGCCGCCCGGAAGCACCAACTCATGCCCGTACCGGCGGTGGTGATTCTCCTGGCACCGGGGATGCGGCAAGGGCCCGCGCCCTTCGCCTACGAAGACTTCCTCGGTGCTGGGAAGCTGATCGCGTCGATCCTCGACTACGATTTGCCGTTCATCCCCGTGGTGACGGTGATCGCGCCGATCTGCATCGGGATGTGTGTGCCGCTCTCCTGGTTCGCCCTGTGGGCGATCGGGTGGGAGCGGCGCAGTCCCGAGACCGAGGCCGTGGACGTGGCTCCGGCCGAACCAGGGACGCTGCTGCCGGGTGGGGTACCCCCCACAGCCCCGAGACTGTAGGGGGAGCAGCAGCTCAAAGGGCCAGGCCCGGCCGGCGGCAGCCGGAGATCACTGCTCGCGCAGGGGCACCGACACATAGGACGGGTCGTGCTCCGGCGAGGAGAAGGTCAGCTGCGCGCCGGACGGGTTGTGCTCGATGTAGAGCGGGTCGACCGTGTCGACGACCAGGGCGAGACGATGCCCTGCCGGGACGTCGTAGGCCGTGGAGAACAAGTCCAGGTCCACACCGAACGGCTCGCCGGGCGTCTGCCCGTGGAAGGTGTACGGCGCGTTGCTGACCAGCTTGCCGAGGCCGAGCGGGCCCACGTCGTAGAGGTAGGCGACGAGGGTGCCGCTCTCCTTGGTGCCGGTGACCGTGGTGTGCAGCCTGACGCTGCCCCGTATGTGCTGGGCGCTCGCGTACCGCTCCGACTGCCACACCGCGGCCCAGTAGCGCGGCAGCAGCGGGATCGCGGCCATCGGCGGAATCCGCGTGAGCTGGTCGAGGATGCTGGACAGGAAGATGACCCCGCCGTCCGCGCCCGAGTCGACGTTCGTGTGGATCCTGGTGGTGCCCTCCAGGGCGAACTTCATTGTGGTGGCGCCGACCGATTTCCAGTCCGGGTAGCCCTCGTAGCCGCCCGTGGAGCGGGACTTGAGCTGCACCGGCTGCTCGCGCTCGACGCCGTTCCTCTCGCCCGCCAGATAGTGGTCGAACCAGCGGCCGGTGTCGGTCCACACGTCGTTGGGGAGCCCGAACAGGCCGGTCAGCTCGGCTGTGACGTGGTCGCCGGGGCGGAGCTCCAGCCGCTTGGGCCCGGTCAGCTCCTCGTAGAACTTCGTGTACTGGTTGGCCGAGAAGATCGTGTCGCCCCAGGCGTTGGCCATGAAGACGGCGGCGCCGTTCTTGTTGAGCTGATCGACGTAGGTCTCGGGAGAACGTTTCTTCCCCCAGTCGATCAGATCCTGCTCCTTCGACAGGTTCGAGGCGAAGAAGTCCTTGAACACCTGCTGGGTCTCGGCGCTGGGACGGCCGACGATGTTTCCGACGCCGTCCAACAGGGCGGCCGCCTGGACGTGTTCGGTACGGCCGGAGTAGATGGACTCGGTCAGGTCCCCCCAGCCGCTCAGGGCGGCGACCGCCTTGATGCGCTTGTCGTGCGCGGCGGCGAGCAGGCTGATTCCGGCGCCGTACGAGACGCCCGCCACGCCGACCTTCCGTGGATCGGCAGAGGTGTTGGCGAGCGCCCAGTCGATCACCTTGGACACGTCGGCGGTGTCGTGGGGGCCCGCGACGTCGATCTCCCCGCCCGACTGCCAGAAGCCGCGGACGTTGTAACTGACCACCACATAGCCGGAGTTCGCCAGCTTCTGGGCTTGTGCGAGGTACTCGACCTGCGGCAGGCCCCAGCTCGTGGGCAGCACGATGAGCGGGTAGGCGCGGGTGCCGTCGGCTTCCGCGGGGGTGACGACGTTGGCCTTGAGGGTTGTGCCGCCGTCACCGGAGATGTCGACGAAGCGGACGGCGTTGATGCTGTCGGCGGCCTGGGCGGCGGGTGCCAGGCCCAGGCCCGCGGCGGCGATCAGTGTCGCGGAGACGGCACCGACGGCGGATGTGCGCAGGGCGTTGCGACCGTTTCCCAACGGGTCACTCCTCACTTGGTCAGTGCAAGGTGACCCGACGGTAACCTCGGCCGCTTACTTGAAGTAACCCGTCGGTAAGTTACGTGCGAGTAACGATTGTTGAAGTGTTCATTTCCAGCGGTCGGGGCTTCGCCGGCGGGCGCACGCGCGGACAGCCGGAAAGTGTCGGTGTCCTGCGGGCAAGGCGAAGGGCGAGCTGGTGGTCAGGGGCGTGCCGGTGGGCGGGGACGCCAGACGTCATGTACGCCGGCGCGGCCGAGGCGTGGCCGGTTTCGCCGCGGACGCCTCGTCCGGCTTGGGGTCCGATGCCGGGTCCGGGTCCGGTGCCGGTGGCGTCGGCAGCGGGGTCTGGGCGGTGCGGGTGACGTCCGCGACGACTTCGACGACATCGGGGCCGTACGCCTGGGAGTTCACGACCTTCAGGAGCAGGACGAAGCTGCTGCCGCCGTGCTTGCGGGCCAGGCGCGTGTGATTGCGGGCGAGATAGCGGGTCGCCGCCTGGTTGGTGATCGCGCGCTGGCCGCAGAAGAGGAAGACCGGTCTCACGTCACGGCTCTGGCCCGCGGTGAGCCGGGCGAGGATCACGTACTCGGCCTTGCCCGACTCCAGGCGGTAGTGGTCGCTGCCGATCTGGAAGGCGCCCCGGTCGGGCCCCGGTTCGGAGTCGACGTTGACATGTATGCCGGGCAGCAGGGAGTGCAGATGCGCGGCCATGCGCCGGTTCGACGCCGGCCCGCCCACACAGAACTCCGTCCGCTCGCCGAAACCCTGCTGGGTCGCGTCGTGCGCGATGACCTGGGCGTGCGCGCCGCAGTCCTTGATCAGTGCGGACAGTTCGAGGAGTGCGAACACGTCGTGGCGCATCACCGTGAGCTCGGGGCCGCCCGCCTCGCGGTTCACCACCAGCAGCGACTCGGAGTTGTCGGGCAGCCCGAAGAACGCCTGCTTGCGGCGGAGCTTGCGCCGCCACAGATAGGTGCGGGCGAGCCAGCCGAGCGCGGCACTGATGCCGGCCGCCAGGACGCCGAGGACGATGTTGCGCACGTCGTCAGTCATGTGCGCGCATGCTAGCGGGCCCACGGAACGGTGTTCGAGGGGGCCTGACGCGGGCACGGCGGTGAAGTTACGCTGCGCAGACGGCTGTTGACTGGAGGTACGGATGCGACGCCCTCTTGCGCGGAATCTGACGGTCTTGGCGGTTTCGGCCGCGACGGTGCTGGTCGGTGCGGCGGCGCCACCCGGGTCACCGGCCGCGGGCACGGTCGCGAGAACGCCCGTCGCGAAGGTGCCCGTCGCGGTCGGCTACGGAGGCGCCGTCGCGAGCGTCGACGCGGACGCGTCCGCCGCCGGCATCGAGGTGCTGAAGAAGGGCGGCAACGCCGTCGACGCGGCCGTCGCCACGGCGGCGGCCCTCGGCGTCACCGAGCCCTATTCGTCCGGCATCGGCGGGGGTGGCTACTTCGTCTACTACGACGCCAAGTCCCGAACGGTGCACACGATCGACGGACGTGAGACGGCACCCCTGACCGCCGACTCCGGGCTGTTCCTGGAGAACGGCAAGCCGCTCGCCTTCGCGGACGCCGTCACCAGCGGCCTGAGCGTGGGCACACCGGGCACGCCCGCGACCTGGCAGACAGCCCTGGACACCTGGGGCAGCGAACGCCTGGGCAGCGTCCTGAAACCGGCCGAGCGCATCGCCCGCGCAGGGTTCACGGTCGACGCGACCTTCCGCTCGCAGACCGAGTTGAACCAGGACCGCTTCAAGAACTTCCCCGACACCGCGAAGCTCTTCCTGCCCGGCGGCTCGCTGCCGGTCGTCGGATCGACCTTCAAGAACCCCGATCTGGCGCGTACGTACGAGGAACTGGGCAGGAAGGGCACCGGGGCGGTCTACGACGGCGACCTCGGCCGGGAGATCGTCGACACCGTCGACAAGCCGCCCGTGGACCCGGCGTCCGGCTACAACGCCCGCCCCGGCAAGCTGTCCCTGAAGGACCTCGCGGCGTACGAGGCGAAGCGCCAGGCGCCCACCAGGACCTCGTACCGCGGTCTGAACGTGTACTCGATCGCCCCCTCCTCCTCCGGCGGCACGACCGTCGGCGAAGCGCTCAACATCCTGGAGAAGACGGACCTCTCGAAGGCGAGCGAGGCGCAGTACTTGCACCACTACATCGAGGCGAGCCGGATCGCGTTCGCGGACCGGGGTCGCTGGGTGGGCGACCCGGCCTTCGAGGACGTACCCACCAAGGGCCTGCTCTCGCAGAAGTACGCGGACGGTCGAGCCTGCCTCATCAAGGACGACGCGGTGCTGACGAGCCCGCTCGCGCCGGGCGACCCGAGCAGTCCCACCGCCTGTGCCGCCGCCGGGACGGCCGCCCCGACGACGTACGAGGGCGAGAACACGACCCACCTGACGGTGGCCGACAAGTGGGGCAACGTCGTCGCCTACACGCTGACGATCGAGCAGACCGGCGGCAGCGGCATCACCGTCCCTGGACGCGGCTTCCTCCTCAACAACGAGCTGACGGACTTCTCCTTCGCGCCGGCCAACCCGGCCGTGCACGACCCCAATCTGCCGGGTCCGGGCAAGCGCCCGCGCTCGTCGATCTCGCCGACCATCGTGCTCGACCGGTACAACAAGCCGGTCGTGGCGCTCGGTTCGCCGGGCGGCGCGAGCATCATCACGACCGTTCTGCAGACACTGACCGAGTTCGTCGACCGGGGTCTCCCGCTGGTCGACGCGATCGCCACGCCACGCGCCAGCCAGCGCAACGCCGCCCAGACCGAGCTCGAACCCGGCCTGTACGACAGCCCGTTGAGGGCGCAGCTCGAAGCCATCGGCCACTCCTTCAAGGTGAACCCGGAGATCGGCGCGGCAACGGGCGTCCAGCGCCTCGCGAACGGCAAGTGGCTGGCCGCGGCGGAGACGGTCCGGCGGGGCGGAGGATCGGCCATGGTCGTGCGGCCCACGCACTAGCGGTCGTGCGGCCCACGCCGTAGCGGTCGTGCCGCGGGGCAGGAACGCCCTTCCGCCCCGCGGCAGTCGACGCCCGAGCGGTCAGCGCGCCGTCAGGATGCGAGGGCCCGAGTCCGTGATGGCCACCGTGTGCTCCGCGTGGGCCGCTCGGGAGCCGTCGTCGGTGCGCAGGGTCCAGCCGTCGGGGGCCGCGTGGTAGCCGTCCGTGCCGCCGCCGATGAGCATGGGCTCGATGGCGAGGACCATGCCGTGCCGCAGTGGCAGTCCGCGGCCCGGTCGGCCCTCGTTCGGGACCGGCGGGTCCTCGTGCATCCGGCGGCCCACCCCGTGCCCGCCGAAGCCGTCCGGGATTCCGTACCCCGCCGCGCGGCACACCGTGCCGACGGCGTGCGCGATGTCCCCGATGCGGTTGCCGACGACGGCCGCCTCGATACCCGCGGCCAGCGCCCGCTCGGCGGTCTCCACGAGTCGCACGTCGGCTGCGCGCGGCTTGCCGACGATGAAGCTGATCGCCGAGTCGCCCACCCAGCCGCCCAGTTCGGCGCCGAAGTCGATGGAGACCAGGTCGCCGTCGCGCAGCCGGTGCTTCGTCGGGATGCCGTGCACGATCGCCTCGTTCACTGAGGCGCAGATGACCGCGGGGAAGGGCGTGGGCGCGAAGGAGGGGCGATAACCGAGGAAGGGCGAGGTCGCGCCCGCGTCACGCAGGACCTGGTGCGCCACCTCGTCCAGCTCCAGCAGGGAGACACCCACGCCGGCCGCCTCCCGTACCGCCGTGAGTGCCTTGCCCACGACCTGGCCGGCCGCGTACATCTCGTCGATCGATGTGTCCGTCTTCAGTTCCACCATGCCAATTACTATACCGGTATTAGAATGGGGTCATGGTGCGAAACCCCCTGACCCCCGAAGAGCGCGAACGCGGCGAGCGGCTCGGCCGGTTGCTGCGCGAGGCCCGTGCAGGCCGCAGCATGGCGGACGTCGCGGGGGTGGCCGGGATCTCCGCGGAGACGCTGCGCAAGATCGAGACCGGGCGGGCGCCCACGCCGGCCTTCTTCACGGTCGCGGCGCTGGCGCGGGTCCTCGGCATCTCGATGGACGACCTCGTCGTGCGGTGCGCGTTGGTGCCCGTGGTCTGACGGTCCCCCCGGTTGTCGCGGTCGACCGTTCCTGCCGGTCGGCTGTCTCTGTCGGTCACTGCGCTCACCGCGCTCACTGTGCTCACCGCGCTCCCCGCGCGATCGCGCCCGGTCGGGGCGGTTCGGTCGGTGCGGGCGCGGGTGCCGGCACCCGCGCCCGCACCGGGTGCCAGGGGGTGTGAGTGGGGGTCGCGCGTGCCGTATCGGGCGCCGGTGGTCGTGCGTGATCAAGAGATTGTTGAATTCATGGAATATTCCCTTGTCGTCTACGCGCGTAGTCATTAACCTCCGGCCATGTCGAACACCAACGCCCGCTCCGGCGTGGCGACTTCGCAGGAGCCGCCTCTGGGCGAGACGCGGCTTTCCACCCGTACGGAACCCACGGCCGGGCGCGGGCGCCGCGCACGACCGGTCGTCCGGCTCGTCTGCACCGACCTCGACGGCACCCTGCTCGACTCGGCCGGCGTCATCCGCGAGCGCACCCTGAGCACGCTCGCGGAGGCGGCGCGGGCCGGTGTCGCGGTGGTGGGGGTGACCGGACGGCCCGTCCGGGACACCTTGGACCTGGCCCGGCGCTACGGGCTCACGGGGCCCGTGGTGTGCAGCAACGGCGCGGTGACCGTCGACATCGCGTCGGGGCGGCTGCTGGACTGCCAGGGGTTCGGCCCCGGCGACGCGGCGGAGATCCTGCGCGAGGTACGGGACGCGGTGCCCGGGGTCGCCGTCGGGGTCGACTCCGTGTCCGGGCTCCGGCTGGAGACGGCCTTCGTGCGGCTGGTGCCGAACCCCTGGTGTCACATGACGCCGGAGGGCGTCTCCGCGCCGGTGGACGCCGACCCGGTGGTCAAGATCCTCGCCGCCCACCCGATGCTGCTCGTGGACGAACTGGCCGCCGTGCTCGCCGCGGTCGTCGGTGACCGCGCGGTGATCACCAGGTCCACCGGCGACTTCCTCGAACTGTCCGCCCCCGGCGTCGACAAGGGGGAGGCGCTGCGGCTGCTCGCCGAGCGGCGCGGACTCCCGCCGGAACACACCGCCGCCGTCGGTGACATGCCCAACGACATCCCCATGCTGCGCGCGGCCGGGCTCGCCGCCGCCGTCGCCAACGCCCACGAGGACACCCTGCGAGCAGCCGACATCGTGCTGCCCAGCAATGACGACGAAGGTGTCGCCGCCCTCATCCGGCTCGTCCTGCCCCGCGGGGCCGCGGGGGAGGCGTGCCGCGTCTGAGGTCGCCGCAACGTCCGCCGCTGCGTCCGCTGCTCCGGCGGGAGTTCGGGTGGGAGCTCCCGGTGGGGGTTCGCGCGGATGCTCGGCATGCGCGAAGGCCCGCGTCTTGCGCCGTGCGTCCGGCCGCTCCCGCGCGTACGAGCCCCCCGGCCCGAACTCCCGCCGGAGCGGCGGTCCTCGCGCGTGCCGGGCATCGGCTCCCGCGTGTCGGGCGCCGGTCCCGCAGTGCCGGACCGGCTGGGCGCGCGGTGGCGTGATGGCTCGTCTTCGACACGGGGACGGGGGAGGGGCGTGAGGCCTCGCGGCATTCGGCGTGCTCGTACGGGAGTGCGACGAGGTGTCCAGCGCTGAGGGCTCTGCGTCCGTGCCGAAAACTCCCCGTAGTCGATCCGTAACACGGCTGGTGTTTTCTATCGGGTCGGAGCACTCACGTCGGGCGGGGAGTTGGGTGATGGCTGTAGAACAACTCCCGGGACAGGTACTGGAGTTCGCCAGGTACCTGAACGGGCTGGTGGACCGACTCGACCGCGGCGGCGGTTGGTGCGGAGTCTTCTTTCAACGCGACCCCGACGGCATGCGGGCGTGCCTGGAGGGCTGGGAGGTGCCGCCCTGGGACGTCGTGGAAGCGCTTCTCCAGGACGTCGTCGCGCAGTACGGGGAGCGTGCCGCCGCTCAGGAGACCGAACGGGCCCGCGCCCTGCACCGCGCCTCGCTGGCGGCGTACGACGCCCGTCCGGGCGGCCGGGACGCCCTCGGCGACCGCCTCGACGTCATGCTCCGCGAACAGCGCTACGCCGCCGAACGCCAGGGCGAACTGAGCAGGCTGCTCCCCTCGGCCGCCTCCCGGGAAGAGGCCGAGGCGATCCACCTGGACCTTGCCTGGGCTCAGGACGATCACGAACGCGCCACGGCCCGCTGCACCGAACTGCGCCAGCGTATGAACGACGTCGACCGCCGCGCCCTGCGCACCCGCGCGCAGGGCGCGCTGAGCTTTCCTGCCCCCGCCACCGGGGACGGCGCATGGACGCGGCAGCCGGAGAGCTGGGCGGACCCCTCCGAAGGAGATCTGCCCAAGGGGGACCTGCCCGAATGGGACCCGACCGGAGGGAACCCGTCCGAAACGGGAGGCGCCCGGCGCGGCCCGGAGGCGGGAACTCCCGGCGTACGCTCCGACGCGGACGCGTACGCCACGCATGCCGGGCGCGAGGAGCCGTACGCAGGGCGTGAAGGTGGCGGCCCCGGGGGCGCGCCCGGCGTATTACAGCGGCAAGGGCATGCGTACGACCCGACCGCGCGCCCTGAAGACGCCTATGCGCCTTCCGGACACGCCGACCGCACCCGGCCCACCCCTGAGCGTCCCGCGCCTCCCCCGGAGCACCCAGCGCCTCCCGCCCCGGAGCAACGCTCCAAGCTCCGCCCCCGGGGCAGCGCCCGCTTCGCCGGGATGACGGCGCCGGAGTCGGCGCCCATGGCCGTACCGGAGACGGCGCCGGTGGCGCCCGCCCCGCCCGCGCAGGGCAGGCGTGCGCCGCGCCCCCGGGGCAGCGCCCGCTTCGCCGGGATGACCGCGCCGGACGCGGCGCCCGCGGCCGTACCGGCGACGGCACCGGTGTCGCCGGCCCCGCCCGCGCCGGACAGGCGTACGCCCCGCGGCGCCCGCTTCGCGGGGGCCGCCGAGGAACCCGCCCGCCCGCGGACGAAGCCGGAGACGGAGTCGCAGGACGAGGGCACGCGACAGCTCACCGCGGAGACCGTGAGGACCCTCACGCGGCTGCGGAGCGAGGGCCGAAGCGGCGAGGCGCACGCTCTGCTCGTCGAAGCGGCGTACTGGCCCCCCGCACGTTTCCCCCTGCTCGCCGCCGAACTCCAGCAGGCCGGCCTCGACGCGGACTGGGCCACCCTCCTTTGGGAGGCGGCCTCGCTGCCCGCCGACCGGCTGGTCGCCGCGGCCGACGCGCTCACCACCGCCGGCCGTACCGCCGACGGCCGGCAGATGCTGCGCCAGGGCGTCACCCGGCCCGCGCCCGAGATCGGGGCCGCCGTGCTCGGCCTCGCCGACGAGGGCCGTGCACGCGAGATCGGCGCCCTCCTCGACGCGTACGTGCGCGTACGCACCCCGGAGGAGGCCGCCCGCAGCGTCGAGAGGGACCCGCAGCGCCTCGTACCGCTGCTCCTGCAGGCGGCCCGGAGCGTGTCCGACGAATGCCAGTGGGACCTGGTCCATGCCTTGCGCGTCGCGGGCTTCACGGCGTGACCGTCCGCCCGGCGAGACGGCCACGCCACCCGGCCGCCCCGCCCCCGTCCCCGCGCGCGCCCGCGCTCCCGGAGGGCGGTGCGCGCGCGAGTGCCGATGACCGCCCGGTCCTCCGATCGGCCGCACCGTCCGGCCCCACCGGCCACGTCACTCACCCGTGGGGGTCAGAAACGTGATCGACTCAGCGGGTTAACGACGATGGTCTTGGCAAGGCTGTCCGGGGGGCTTACTTTCGAGCCTCTACAGCCTTTGTCTACGGGCGTAGAGGCTCTCTGACGTCCCGTCGAAGGAGCAGCTCATGGCCAACGTCGTACGTGCCGCCCTGGTCCAGGCCACCTGGACCGGCGACACCGCATCCATGGTCGCCAAGCACGAGGAACACGCCCGCGAGGCGGCCCGGCAGGGTGCCAAGGTCATCGGATTCCAGGAAGTCTTCAACGCCCCCTACTTCTGCCAGGTCCAGGAGCCGGAGCACTACAGCTGGGCCGAGCCGGTCCCCGACGGGCCCACCGTCACCCGTATGAGGGAGCTCGCGCGCGAGACCGGCATGGTGATCGTCGTACCCGTGTTCGAGGTCGAGCAGTCCGGTTTCTACTTCAACACCGCGGCCGTGATCGACGCGGACGGCACCTACCTCGGCAAGTACCGCAAGCACCACATCCCGCAGGTGAAGGGCTTCTGGGAGAAGTACTACTTCAAGCCCGGCAACCTCGGCTGGCCCGTCTTCGACACGGCCGTCGGCCGGGTCGGCGTCTACATCTGCTACGACCGGCACTTCCCCGAAGGCTGGCGGCAGCTCGGCCTGAACGGCGCCCAGCTCGTGTACAACCCCTCCGCCACCTCCCGCGGCCTCTCCGCCCACCTCTGGCAGCTGGAACAGCCCGCCGCGGCCGTCGCCAACGAGTACTTCATCGCCGCGATCAACCGGGTCGGGCAGGAGGAGTACGGCGACAACGACTTCTACGGAACCTCGTACTTCGTCGACCCGCGCGGACAGTTCGTCGGCGAGACGGCGAGCGACAAGGCCGAGGAACTCATCGTCCGCGACCTGGACTTCGACCTCATCGAGGAAGTACGCCAGCAGTGGGCGTTCTACCGCGACCGGCGCCCCGACGCCTACGAAGGGCTGGTGCAGCCATGACCGACCTGTACACCCGCCACCAGGCCGTCATGCCCGACTGGCTCGCCCTCTACTACGAGGACCCGATCGAGATCACCCACGGCGAGGGCCGCCACGTCTGGGACGCCAAGGGCAACAAGTACCTCGACTTCTTCGGCGGCATCCTCACCACGATGACCGCTCATGCCCTGCCCGAGGTGACGAAGGCGGTCAGTGAGCAGGCCGGCCGGATCATCCACTCCTCGACGCTCTACCTCAACCGGCCGATGGTCGAACTCGCCGAGCGCATCGCCCATTTGTCGGGCATCCCCGACGCCCGCGTCTTCTTCACCACCTCCGGCACGGAGGCCAACGACACCGCCCTGCTGCTCGCCACCGCCCACCGGCGGAGCAACCAGATCCTGGCCATGCGCAACAGCTACCACGGCCGCTCGTTCAGCGCGGTCGGGATCACCGGCAACAAGGGCTGGTCGCCCACCGCCCTGTCGCCGCTCCAGACGCTGTACGTGCACGGCGGTGTCCGCACCCGCGGACCCTACGCCGACCTCGGCGACGACGCGTTCATCGACGCCTGCGTCGACGACCTCAAGGACCTGCTCGGCCATGTCCGCCCGCCCGCAGCGCTGATCGCCGAACCCGTCCAGGGCGTCGGCGGCTTCACCGCGCCGCCCGACGGTCTGTACGCGGCCTTCCGCGAGGTCCTCCAGCAGCACGGCATCCTCTGGATCTCCGACGAGGTGCAGACGGGCTGGGGCCGCACCGGCGAGCACTTCTGGGGCTGGCAGGCCCACGCCGCCTCCGGACCGCCCGACATGCTCACCTTCGCCAAGGGCATCGGCAACGGCATGTCCATCGGCGGCGTCGTCGCCCGCGCCGAGATCATGAACTGCCTCGACTCCAACTCCATCTCGACCTTCGGCGGTTCACCGGTCACGATGGCGGCGGGGCTGGCGAACCTCTCCTACCTCCTCGAACACGACCTCCAGGGCAACGCCCGGCGCGTCGGCGGACTGCTCATCGAACGGCTCCGCGCGGTCACCGCGCAGTTCGACGGCGTACGCGAGGTGCGTGGGCGCGGACTGATGATCGGCGTCGAACTGGTCGAGCCCGGCACCGACCGGGCGAACCCCCAAGCAGCCGCGGCTGTACTCGAAGCGGCCCGCGAGGAAGGCCTGTTGATCGGCAAGGGCGGCGCTCACGACACCAGCGTGCTGCGCATCGCACCGCCGCTCTCCCTCACCGTCGCGGAGGCGGAGGAGGGCGCGGCGATCCTGGAACGCGCCCTGAGGCGGGCCCAGTAACAGTTCGTGAGCAAGGGCGGGTGAGCCGAAGGGGCGGACGGGGTCGAAGACCCGGCGCGCGAAGACCCGAAGGGCGGGTACGCGTCGAATCTCGACGACGGCCGCAGCGCTCCGGAGGCGAACCGAGCCACAGATAAAGGGGAACGCCGCCATGACCACCGCCTTGGAACCCGCGCTGTCGGTACGCCAGGTCCTCGCCCTGGACCGGGTGCTCGCCGGAGAGCCCGAGGTGGTGGCCGGCGCCGGCCACCTCGACCGGTCCGTCCGCTGGGTGCACGTCGCCGAGGCCGCCGACGTGGGGGTCATGCTCAGCGGCGGCGAAATGGTCCTCACCACAGGGGTGCTGCTCGCGGGCAACCCCGACGCCCAGGCCGAGTACATCCGCTCGCTGCACCGTGCCGAGGCCGCGGCCGTCGTCCTCGGACTGGGCCGGGCCTTCCCCGCACCCCCGGACGTGATGCGCCGGGCCGCCGAACGCTGCGGACTTCCCATGGTGGTGCTCCACCGGCCCTTCCCCTTCGCCGAGTTGACGGAGGAGGTGCAGTCCCGGCTGGTGCGGAGCAAGTTCGCGGCCGTGAGCCTCTCCGAGGCCGTACGCACGGCGCTCACCGGGCTCATCACCACCGGTGCCCCGCTTCAGCGCATGCTCGACGAGATCGCCGTGCACGCGGCCTGTCCCGTCGTCGTCACCAACCTCGCCCACCGGGTGCTCGCCACCGCCGGTGAACGCTCCGCCGTCGACGACGTGTTGCGAGACTGGGACCGCATCGCCCGGCAGGCGGGCGGCAGCGAGGGCGACGGATGGATCCGCGCGGAGCTCGGCGGACGGGGCGAGAGATGGGGCCGCATCGTGCTGTGCGGCCACCGGGGCGACGCGGCGACCGGTCGGCTGCTCGCCGACCGTGCCGCCGAAGCCCTGGTCCTGCACCGCATGCTCGGCGGCTCCGCCCACACCTGGGAGGAGGAGTCCGCGCAGGGCCTGCTGACCGACCTGGTGAGCGGTGTCGTACCGGCCCGCCAGCTCCTTCCCCGAGCGCGGGCCGCCGGACTGCCCGTCAACCGCCGCACGTTCGTACCCCTGGTGGTACGGAACGGCGATCCCGCCCAACTCGATCGCGTACTAAGGCTGCTGGGGCTGCCGGGGCTGGTCGCCGAACTGTCCGACGGGGCCACCGCCCTGCTGCTCAGCCTCGCCCGGGACCAGGACGCGGACGCCCTGGCCGCGCACTTCGCGGTACGGCTGCGGCACGAGACCGGCGCCCCCACCACCGTGGCCGCCGCCGGCCCGCGCACCGCCTGGGACGACGTCCCCGCCGGCCTGCGCGAAGCCCTGCACGTCGCCGAGGCCGCCGCCGATACACCCGCCGACCAGGACCAACCCGCACTGGTGCGGCTGCGTGACGTCCATCTGCGCGGCCTCGTCCGGCTGCTCCGGGACGACCCGCACGTCCAGTCCTTCGCGGAACGGGAACTCGACGGGCTGCTCTGCGGGCCTCGGGCGGACCCGCGGCTGCTGCCCGTGCTGCGGACCTATCTCGCCACCGGCCGCAACAAGTCGCGCACCGCCCAGCTCCACCACGTCAGCCGGCCCGCGCTCTACCGCCGTCTGGAGGCCATACAGGCGCGCCTCGGTGTCGACCTCGACGACTTCGAACAGGCCGCGTCCGTCCACATCGCCCTGCTCGCGCACGACGCACAACAACGGTGAAGCTCGATGTACGACAACGGTGAAGTCCCCTGCGGACCGACGGGAAGCCCGATGCACGGCAACGGTGACAACCCGGCGCGCAACCACGGTGAAACACACGACGACTCAGCTGAAACACGGGACAACGCGGAGGTGACACCGTGGAACGGCACAGCACTTCGGACGTGACACGGTGCAACTCAAAGACCCGGTCCGGGCTTTCTAGGCTCCTCGCACACCGAGCGACCGGAGGTCCCGATGAGCAGAGTGATCCGCGCCGCCGTCTTCCAGACCGCATGGACCGGCGACAAGGAATCGATGATCCAGGTCCACGAGCAGGCGGCCCGCGACGCGGCCGCGCAGGGCGCGCAGGTCCTGTGCTTCCAGGAGCTGTTCTACGGACCCTACTTCTGCCAGGTCCAGGACAAGGAGTTCTACGCGTACGCCGAGCAGATCCCCGAAGGCCCGATCGTGCGGCGCTTCCAGGCGCTTGCAAAGGAACTGGGCCTCGTCCTCGTCCTGCCGATGTACGAGGAGGAACAGCCCGGCGTCCTGTACAACACCGCGGCCGTGATCGACGCCGACGGCTCCTACCTGGGCAAGTACCGCAAGACCCACATTCCCCAAGTCCCCGGATTCTGGGAGAAGTTCTACTTCCGTCCCGGAAACTCCGGCTGGCCCGTCTTCGACACCGCCGTCGGCCGGATCGGCGTCTACATCTGCTACGACCGGCACTTCCCGGAAGGCTGGCGGGCGCTCGGCCTCGCGGGTGCCGAGATCGTCTTCAACCCGTCGGCGACCTCACGTGGTCTGTCCGGCTACCTCTGGCAGTTGGAGCAGCCGGCCGCGGCCGTCGCCAACGAGTACTTCGTGGGCGCGATCAACCGCGTGGGCGTCGAGGAGTACGGCGACAACGACTTCTACGGGACCTCGTACTTCGTGGACCCCGAAGCGCAGTTCGTCGGCGAGGTGGCGAGCGACAAGGAGACCGAACTCGTCGTCCGCGACCTGGACATGGCCAGACTCCGCGAGGTCCGCGACCGGTGGCAGTTCTACCGCGACCGCGCCCCGGGGACCTACGGACCGCTGACCGCGCCCTAGGGACTCACCGGGCCGCGAGCACGGAGGCTTTCCGGGCCGCGGGCCCGGTCCGGCTCCGGGCGCCGGACGGCGGCGCCCGGAGCCACCCGTGGCACGCCGGTCGGCACGGGGGGCCGTCCCGCGAACCGCCCCCCCCGAGTTTCCCCACCGGGATTGCCGACCTCAGCCCCTGACAGCCTCACAACCCCCTCAGTGCACGCACGACCGGAAGGAGAGGGAGCATGAGCCGTACCGTCATCCGGGGTGGTCTCGTCATCACCGCGTCCGACGAGATCCACGCCGACGTCCTGATCGAGGACGGCCGGATCGCCGCCCTCGCCGCGACGGGCACGCCCGCGGCCGAGTCGTGGACGGCCGAGCGCACCATCGACGCCACCGGCAAGTACGTCATCCCGGGCGGCGTCGACGCCCACACCCACATGGAACTGCCCTTCGGCGGCACCTTCGCCTCCGACACCTTCGAGACCGGCACCCGGGCCGCCGCCTGGGGCGGCACCACCACCATCATCGACTTCGCCGTCCAGAGCGTCGGCCACTCCCTGCGCGAGGGCCTCGACGCCTGGAACGCCAAGGCCGACGGCAACTGCGCCATCGACTACGCCTTCCACATGATCGTCTCCGACGTCAACCAGGAGACGCTCAAGGAGATGGACCTGCTGGTCGAGGAGGGCGTCACCTCCTTCAAGCAGTTCATGGCCTACCCGGGCGTCTTCTACAGCGACGACGGCCAGATCCTGCGCGCCATGCAGCGCTCCGCCGAGAACGGCGGCCTCATCATGATGCACGCCGAGAACGGCATCGCGATCGACGTGCTCGTCGAACAGGCGCTGGCCCGCGGCGAGACCGACCCGCGCTACCACGGAGAGGTGCGCAAGGCGCTCCTGGAGGCGGAGGCCACCCACCGCGCCATCAAGCTCGCCCAGGTCGCGGGTGCTCCGCTGTACGTCGTGCACGTCTCGGCCACCGAGGCCGTCGCCGAGATCGCCCGCGCGCGCGACGAGGGCCTGAACGTCTTCGGCGAGACCTGCCCCCAGTACCTGTTCCTGTCGACCGACAACCTCGCGGAACCGGACTTCGAGGGCGCCAAGTACGTGTGCAGTACGCCCCTTCGGCCCAAGGAGCACCAGGCGGCCCTGTGGCGCGGCCTGCGAACCAACGACCTCCAGGTCGTGTCGACCGACCACTGCCCGTTCTGCTTCGTAGGCCAGAAGGAACTCGGCCGCGGCGACTTCTCGAAGATCCCCAACGGCCTTCCCGGCGTCGAGAACCGCATGGACCTGCTCCACCAGGCCGTCGTCGACGGGCACATCTCCCGGCGCCGCTGGATCGAGATCGCCTGTGCCACGCCGGCCCGGATGTTCGGCCTGTACCCGAAGAAGGGCACCATCGCGCCCGGTGCCGACGCCGACGTCGTGATCTACGACCCGCACGCCGAGCAGATCATGTCGGTCGAGACCCATCACATGAACGTCGACTACTCGGCGTACGAGGGCAAACGCGTCACCGGACGGGTCGAGACCGTGCTCTCGCGTGGCGAACCGGTCATCACCGAGCGGGAGTTCACCGGACGCGCGGGCCACGGCGTCTACACCCCCCGTTCCACCTGTCAGTACCTTCTCTGAGCGACCAGGAGTGGCGCCAATGGACTTCGGACTCGTCCTGCAGACAGACCCCCCGGCCTCCCGCGTCATCGACCTGATGAAGCGGGCCGAGGCCAACGGCTTCACGTACGGCTGGACCTTCGACTCGGCCGTGCTCTGGCAGGAACCCTTTGTGATCTACAGTCAGATTCTCGCCAACACCGAGAAGCTGACGGTCGGCCCGATGGTCACCAACCCGGGCACCCGCACCTGGGAGGTCACCGCCTCCACCTTCGCGACGCTCAACGACATGTACGGCAACCGCACGGTGTGCGGCATCGGGCGCGGCGACTCGGCGATGCGCGTCGCCGGGCGCAAGCCCAACACGCTCGCCCGGATAAGCGGTGCGATGAAGGTCATCCGCGCCCTCGGCCGGGGTGACGAGGCCGACCTCGGCGGCACGGTCATCAAGTTCCCCTGGGTCAAGCCGGGTGCCGAACTGCCCGTCTGGATGGCCGCGTACGGTCCGAAGGCCCTCAAGATGACCGGCGAGGAGGCCGACGGCTTCATCCTCCAGCTCGCCGACCTCTACCTCACCGAATACATGGTCAAGGCCGTCAAGGACGCGGCGGCCGGGGCCGGGCGCGACCCCGCCGAGGTGAAGATCTGCGTGGCCGCGCCCGCGTACATCACCGAGGACGACTCGCCCGAGGCGCTCGCCCACGCCCGCGAGCAGTGCCGGTGGTTCGGCGGCATGGTGGGCAACCACGTCGCCGACCTGGTGTCCAAGTACGGCGAGCACTCGGCCGCCGTACCCGACGAACTCACCGAGTACATCAAGGCCCGTGAGGGGTACGACTACTCCCACCACGGACGGGCCGACAACCCCGACACGGCGTTCGTGCCCGACGAGATCGTCGACCGGTTCTGTCTGATCGGCACGGCCGAGCGGCACATCGAGAAGCTGAACGCGCTGCGCGAGCTGGGCGTCGACCAGTTCGCGGTCTACGACATGCACGACGCCCAGGAGGCCACCATCGACGCGTACGGAACGCGGGTCATCCCCGGCATCAACGGGCAGTAACCGAAGGCCGACCCCCTCATTCTCCCCTTCCCGCCGTCCCGGGAAGGGGACCAGGGCGCTCCCCGCGCACCCCCCGCAGCTCGTCCCCGCACGGCCTCTCCCGTCACTCCTCATTGATTGGCCTGCTCATGACAGAAACCGTCCCCCCGGACAGCCCGCCCACCGGGCAAGTCACGCTCCCCGACGGCCGGGTGGAGATCGCGCCCGACGCTCCCGCGCCCACCGGCCCCTACGCCAACGAGGACCTGCTGCCGGTTCCGGTCGAGAAGCGCACCTGGACCACGTACAACTTCTCGGCCCTGTGGGTCGGCATGGCCCACAACACCGCTTCCTGGACGCTGGCTTCGGGCCTGATAGCCGTCGGCATGGACTGGAAGCAGGCCGTCCTCACCATCGCCCTCGCCAACCTGATCGTGCTGGTCCCGATGCTGCTCACCGGGCACGCGGGGCCGAAGTACGGCATCCCCTTCCCGGTGTTCGCCCGCGCCTCCTTCGGGGTCCGCGGGGCCAACCTCCCCGCTGTCGTACGGGCGTTGGTGGCGTGCGGCTGGTTCGGCATCCAGACCTGGATCGGCGGCGAGGCGATCTACTTCCTCGCAGGCAAGCTCTTCGGCGACGGCTGGCGGAACGCCTCACAGGTCGGCGGCCACGCCTGGACCATGTGGCTGTCGTTCGCGATCTTCTGGGTGCTCCAGGTCGCCATCATCTACCGGGGCATGGAGACCATCCGCCGGTTCGAGAACTGGGCCGCGCCCTTCGTGCTCGTCGGTGCCGGCGTGATGCTGTGGTGGATGAGCAGCAAGGCCGGCGGCTTCGGGCCGCTGCTCGACCAGCCGTCGAAGCTCGGCTGGGGCGGTGACTTCTGGAAGCTGTTCTGGCCGTCGCTGATGGGCATGATCGGCTTCTGGTCCACCCTGTCGCTGAACATCCCGGACTTCACCCGGTACGGCAAGAGCCAGAAGGCGCAGACCTGGGGGCAGGCGCTCGGACTTCCCACCACGATGACGCTGTTCGCGTTCCTGTCCGTCATGGTGACCTCGGGCTCGCAGGCCGTGTACGGCAAGGCCATCTGGGACCCGGTCCAGCTGGCCGCCAAGACGGACAACGTCGCCGGGATCATCTTCGCGCTGGTCACCGTGCTGGTCGCGACGCTGTCCGTGAACATCGCGGCGAACCTGGTCTCGCCGGCCTTCGACTTCTCCAACATCGCGCCGCGGAAGATCAATTTCCGTACCGGCGCGCTCGCCACCTGTGTCCTGGGCGTACTGATCTTCCCGTGGAAGCTGTACTCCGACCCGCAGGGCTACATCTTCACCTGGCTCGGCCTGGTCGGCGGACTGCTCGGGACGGTCGCCGGCATCCTCATCGCCGACTACTGGATCCTGCGCCGCACCAAGCTCGACCTCGCCGACCTGTACCGCACGGGCGGCCGCTACTGGTACGACGGAGGCTGGAACTGGCGGGCCGTGGTCGCCTTCGTCACCGGCGGCGTGCTGGCCGTCGGCGGCGCGGACTTCCATCCGCTGATCGACGGACGACCCATCCCTGCGCTGGAGTCGCTCGCCGACTACGGATGGGCGGTCGGCCTCGGCACGTCGATGGTGCTGTACGTGGTGTTGATGCTGCTGCGCGGAAAGGACAGAACCACGGTCTGACCGCGGCGACCGGAGGACGGTCAGTTCTGCTGGCCGTCCTTCAGCTCTTCTGGCCGCTCTTCAACGCCGCCGTCGCGTCCTTGGCCGCCTTGATGGCACCCTTGTTGATCTCTTCGGTGCCGGGCGCCTTCTTGGTCTCGAAGTCGCTGCCGTTGTAGGTGACGACCACCAGCGCGTTGGACGCCTGGACGATCACCACGCCCTCGCGGGTCTGCTGCTTGTCCTCGGTGCTGAGGTTGACCACGGAGTAGGCGGAGTCGCCGACACCCGGCACCGCCCCGCCACCGCTCTTGTCGGCGACGCGATCCTTGTAGGCCTTCTCCGCCGCGGCGTCCGATTCCTTGATCTCGTAGGAGACGTCGAGCCAGCGGTAGTCGAAGCCCTTCAGCGCGTTCCACGAGCAGGTGCGGCGCAGCGCCTTGTCGGTCGACGCGATCTCCTGGCCGGCTGTCTTGGCGCCGGGGACCAGGGACTTGATCGTCGAGACCTGGATGCTGCCACAGGGGGCGGGTGACGCGGCGAACGTCTTGACCGCGGCCGACGCCGAAGGAGCCGACGTCGAGCCGTTTGTCTGCTTCTGCGTCGATTTATCCTCGGCGTTGGGGGTCGCTGCGGACGGACCGGCGGCCAGGGCCCAGCCCGCGGAGGCGAGCAGAGCGACCGGAAGCAGGCGCGCGGCGAGCGCGAGCGGCAGAGGAAGAGAACCCAAAGCGCACTTCTCGTGGGGGATGGTGCGGAGATGGTCCGCACTGCGGACGGGACGCCAGTGTCACACGAGACGCTGTGGTGCGGAAGGGCCGACCGGCTTCGTGCCCGTGTAGTGACAGTGACTCACCTTGGCGTCGATTGACTGATGCTGTGGCAGGATGTCTGTTTTGTTCGTCCTGGTGATCGCTTCCTTCTCCGTATCCCGTGACCCCCGTGATCCCGTCGTCCCGTCGCATCGCGATCACGGCTACCGCTTCGAGGCGCGGACCGGGAGAGCCCGCTCGACGCGGTCGACGGCCGCGAACGCGCCGTAGGCCACGAGGCGCACCAGGCGGCGGTCGGAATGGTCCGGTTTGCGCCAGGCTGTCACGTCCTCGTCCGTGATGCGGTACGGGGCGAGGGCGGCCAGCAGTGCCAGCCGCGCGCCGGGACGCGAGCGGTCGGGGAGACCGTCCCACGCGAGTGACGGATGCGCGCCGTCCCATCCCTGGAGCGTTTCCCGTACGAGGGCACGGTCCGCCTCGTCGAGCAGCTCTCCGCCCGCGGTGGCGGCGTCGCGCAGGGCGGCGTAGGCGGGGCCTACGGAGGTACCCCGCGCCCAGTCGGGACCGGGACCCGGGGCGTCGAGCAGCGTGAGAGCCGCACCCGGCGCGGGCCGGCGGCGCACCGTCCTGGCCAGCGACCGCCCGCCCAGACTCCGTACCGCCCGGAACCGCTGAGCGTTGCCCGGAAGGAGGCTCTCGGTCAGCAGCGCCGACGCGATCCGGTTGATGAAGTGGAACGTGAGCATGGTGCCGATGTACGCGGGAGCGTGCGCGGCGGGGAACGGGTACGGCATCAACCCGGGTGCTCCGGGCGTCCGGCTCGACCGGCCCCAGGCCAGCACGCGCGCATGCCCCTCGTCCGAGGGCGTCTCTCCGCGCGCGATGGCCTCGGCGAGGGAATGGTCCCCGGTGGCGTGCAGCAGCATCGTGTGCGCGTCCACGCAGAAGGGGCACCGGTTGGCCAACGACACTCCGAGCGCGGCGAGTTCCTTCCCGGTCCTGTCGCCCTCACCCGCGATCAGCGACTCCCGCATCAACGCCCATGCGGAGGTGAGGAGTTCGGGCGCGGAGGAGAGTACGACGAAGGTGGCCGGACGCTCCATGCCGAAGTCCGAGGCGAGCTGGGCGTAGACGTCGGCGGTCGCGCCGGTGGCGGACTTCCGTGCCGGTGGGGTGGTGTACCTGAAGGGTGTGGAGATGGACATGGCCATGGGTGCCTCCTGAGTCGACCGGGTGGTTGCCGGGTGACCGGCGACCACGGTCAACGATGGCCCGGTGGAGGAGTCGCGGGCGTCGTACGGCCGGGGGTGATCCGGGCTACCGCCGTCGGCCCGGTGCCCGTCGCCGGCTACTCCGACGGGAGTAGCCGCACAGCCGTCCACAGGTCTGACGCGGTGGTCGGCACGCCCGCATAGAGTGCCGGACATGCAGCTCGACCAGGTCGTCCGCAGGCGTCCGGCCGACGCGGCCATCGCGGTCGTGGTCGGCGCCCTGGTGGTGACCGCGGCCGCGTTCGACGACGGCACCACCGCCCTCGACTACACCTTGATCGCTCTCGGTTCGCTGACGCTGGCGGCCTACCGCAGTGCCCCGCGCGTCGTACTGGCGATCACCACCGCCACCACGACGGGGTATGTCGTGCACGCCCACCCCGGCACCCTGTCCGCCCTTCCGGTCCTCGGCGCGGTGCACACGGCCGCCAGAGCCGGCCACCGGGGCGTCGCGGCGCTCGCGAGCGCCGTGTTCCTGGCCGGATTCGTGGCGACGGGACCGGGGACGCGGGAAGTGGTGGAGCGGACGGTGCTGCTCGCCGGCTGGTTCCTGTGCGCCCTGGTCACTGGCCTCGCCGACCGCACCTGGCAGGCTTACCTGCGCCAGAGCGAACAACGCGCCCTGGAGGCCGAACGAACCCGTGAGGAAGCGGCGTTGCGCCGCGCCGGTGAGGAGCGCCTGCGCATCGCGAGGGAGTTGCACGACTCGCTCACGCACAGCATCTCGATCGTCAGGCTCCAGGCGGGGGTCGCCGTCCATCTGGCGCGCAAGCGCGGCGAGGAGGTGCCGCCCGCACTGCTCGCCATCCAGCAGGCCGGCGGTGAGGCGATGCGTGAACTGCGCGCCACGCTGGAGGTGTTGCGCACCGACGAGCCGACCGGCACACCGGCGCTGCTGGTCGAGCGGGCCCGTGCCGCGGGCCTCGCCGTCGACCTGCGGGTGACCGGAGAGGAGCGCCCGCTCGCCGCGACCGTGGACCGCGCCGCGTACCGCATCGTCCAGGAGGCCCTGACGAACGCCGCCCGGCACGCGGGCCCGGCCAAGGTGACGGTCGAACTCGGCTATGCACCGGACGAGTTGACGATCGGCGTGCATGACGACGGCGTGGCTCGGCAGTCCCGGCCGCCGACCCCGGGTATCGGCCTCACCGGCATGCGCGAGCGCGTCACCGCCCTCGGAGGCACCCTGAATGCCGCCCCGCGCGCCGAGGGCGGCTTCTCGGTCCGGGCCGAACTGCCCCTGTACGCACCGGAGGAGGTGCGATGAGCGACCCGGACACGCCGACCGCCGCGGGCCGCCTGATCAGGGTCGCACTGGTCGACGACCAGGCCCTCATGCGCGCCGGTTTCCGCGCTCTGCTGGACGCCGAGGAGGGCATCGAGGTGGTGGGCGAGGCGGCCGACGGGGCGCAGGGGCTCGCCCTGGTCCGCGCCGAGCTGCCGGATGTCGCCCTGGTCGACGTGCAGATGCCCGTGATGACGGGCATCGAGGCCACCCGCCGTATCGCCGCCGATCCGGAGCTCGCCGGGGTACGCGTCGTCATCCTCACCAACTACGGCCTGGACGAGTACGTCTTCGAGGCGCTGCGGGCCGGGGCGAGCGGATTCCTGCTCAAGGACACCGAGCCCGCCGATCTGCTCCAGGCCATCGAAGTCGTCGCCCACGGCGAGGCGTTGCTGTCGCCTTCGGTGACACGCACTCTCATCGGGGAGTTCGTGGCCCGGCCCCCCGACCGGGCCACGGCGCCGGGCCTCGAAGGCCTCACCCGCCGCGAACGCGAGGTCACCGCGCTCGCCGCGCGTGGCCTGAGCAACGAGGAGATCGCCGCGCACATGGTCATCAGCCCCCTGACGGCCAAGACCCACATCAGCCGCGCGATGACGAAGCTGGCCGCCCGCGACCGGGCCCAACTCGTCGTCTTCGCCTACGAGTCGGGCCTGGTGACGGCGCGAGGACAGGTGGACTGATGCCCTCCGCCGAGCTTCCGTGCCATGATCGGCCCGTGATCGCGACAAGCCCGAAACGGGTCGGCGCGGCAGCCGCCGCCGATCGTCCGAGGCGGTCCGGTGCCCGGACCGTCGTCGTACCTCCGCGTGGTGGCGGTTCCCGCACCGCCGGCATTCGGGCGAAGTGGGTCCGCCCGGTCGCCCTCGCCTGTTTGGTCGCGACGGTCACCAGCGGGTGCGGCCTGTCCGCCGAGCTCGACCGTGAGCGCGACCCCGGGCGGACAGCCGTCCCGGACCCGACCAGGACCTCCACCGCGAAGCCGCCCGTCATCGAGCCACCCGAACCCTCGCAGACGGTGCCGGTGCAACAGGGCCGTGGCTGCCCGCCGTCCGGCATGCGCCTCGACACCGGACCCGTCGACGCGGCCATGGGCCTGCGTGCCATGACGCTGACCCTCACCAACTGCGGCAAGCGGCCGTACAAGGTGAACGGCCACCCGGCCGTCGCCCAGGTCCTCGACGAGGAGGGTGCCCCGATCACCGGAGTGCACAGCGTGGTGGGGACGGACAAAGTGCCCATGGCGCCCGCCGACCCCGGCCCCCAGCCCTTCACGCTGAACCCGGGCGACAGCGCGCGGGCGGCCCTCTACTGGCGGATGGCGGCCCAGTACGGCTTCTATCTGCGCGTCGCACCGCAGAAAGGGCAGGACGCCGTCACCCTGCGGCTGCCGGACTTCCTCGACATCGGCCCGGAGAACACGCTGGGGACCACTGCCTGGGCGCCCGCGTCCTGAACGCCGGTCCGCTCCGAGCCCCGCACGGCGGCTCGATCCCACCCCTCCCTTCCACTTTCCCTCCCTCCCTCCCGCTCTCCCCGGACCGCACGCCCGCCCGCCCTGCCGTTTTGGGCCCGGCTGAATGCCACAGCCCGCGCGCCGTACGCCGCCACGCCTTCGCGCCGCCCCGACCGCCCGGTACCGCCGTTGGCCGGTACCGCCGCGATCGGGGCGGTTGTGCATCTGCCGGGCGCCGTCATCGAGGAGGGCCGGGACCTGTCCTCGATGACGGCGTCATGGCCGACGTCGCTCACCGTCTGCTGCCGGCCTGACGGCCCGGCCTCACTTCAGGTGCCGGGCGAAGAACCGAGCCCCGTCCTCCATCTCGGACCGCGGGACGCCCGTGTGCCCGCCGAGGTTGGCGTGCAGGGACTTCTCCTTGGAGCCGAAGGCGTCGAACAGGTCGAGGGCCGCCTGCCGGTCGTTCCCCTCGTCGTCCCACTGCAACAGGACCCGCAGCGGAATGGTGACCTGGCGGGCCTCCTCGAAGATGGCGGCGGGGACGAGACTCCCGGCGAAGAAGCCGGCAACCGCGATGCGCGGCTCGACCACCGCAAGGCGGACACCGATGGAGATCACTCCCCCCTCGAACCCGACCGGGCCGCCGATCTCCGGCAGCGAAAGGAGCGCGTCCAGGGCGGCCTGCCATTCCGGGACCGCCTTTTCGACCAGCGGGAGGACGAGGGCGTCGACGATCTCGTCGCCTACCGGCTTGCCGGCCTCCATGGCCCGGCGCAGGTCGGCGCGGGCCTGCTCGACGGCGGCCCAACGGGGCCGGTCACCGCTCCCGGGGAGCTCGATGGTGGCCGCGGCCCAGCCGTACTCCGTCGCGTAGTGCCGGGCCCGCCCCGCCAGCCGGGGGTACATCCTGCGCAGTCCGAGGGGAGGGTGGCCGATCAGGATCAGCGGCGTCGGTGCGGATGCGGATGCGGGCGTCCACAGGATGCCGGGGATCTCGCCAAGGGTGAATTCGCGTTCGAGGACGCCGTCGTCGAGGCGCTGCTCAGAAGTGAATTGCATGGTCGTGCCTTTCGGGAGTGCTCATGTACGGCGCTCCCGGACGACCTATCGCCCGACCGTGACCCCGGAGGAGAGCACCCATGTCAATACGTTCACGGGTACCACCTCCTCGTTCTGTCGCACGGCCTCCCGAAAGTTAGCAGCGGTCTCCGTGGTCCGCCAAACGGTTTTTGCGAAGGCCCTGTGGCCGGACGCCACGGAGCCACTCGCCCGAAGACCGAGGCCGTGTGGTGACGAAGCCGGCCCGCTGTTTCGACACCCACTGGTTCATGAGCTACGGGGAAAGTGGCTGAGCTTCGTGTCGCATCCCCGGCGGTCTGTCGTGATCGGAGCAGACCGCCGGGGACGTGACCTGGGCTGTCGCGCACCTTCCGAGTCAGCAGCCCGCAGGTGTCCCACCTGCGCGGTTGCCAGGTGGCCCGCAGGCGAGCGTGCTGTCGGGGCGGAAGTGCGGGCACGCCTCGACGCCGCCGGCGAGGGCCGGACGCGAGCTGCCGGAGCGGAACTCGCGTGGACAGGCCTCCGGTTAGGTGACCCGCTCGATCGCGCCGCACGGTCGATGAGCCTTCCCCGGCCGGTCGGTTGGGAGGATCAGCGCAGTCCGGCGAAGAGATCGTTCTCGGGTACGGCCGCGCCGGTGGCGTCCTGGACACGTACGAAGGTCTCCATGCCCATCAGCTCGCCGAACCTCTCCTTGCCCATCTTGAGGAAGAAGATGTTCTCGCCCTGACTGGCATGCGCGGCCAACGCGTCGAACTTCTGACCGCTGAACGCGGTGGTGTCCACCCACGTGGTGATCTCATCGTCGGGGAGGCCGATCTTGGCCATCGCGGCGGCCTCGGCAGGATCCGGCTCCGGCATGTCCTCATGGAACTCACGCATGATCTCGCCGAACCGCTGCATCCCCGAGCGGGGCATCGTGGTCCAGTACACCTTCGGTGTCAGCGTGGTCATCTCCAGCGCCGCCATCGTGATGCGGTGGGCCTGGATGTGGTCGGGGTGGCCGTAGAAGCCGTTCTCGTCGTAGGTGACGACCACATCAGGTCGGTAGTGCCGCATGAGTTCCGCCAGTCGGGCCGCGCCTTCCTGCACGGGGGTCTGCCAGAAGGAACCGGGGGCGTCGTTGCTCGGCCAGCCCATCATCCCGGAGTCGGCATAGTCCAGCATCTCCAGATCGCTGACCTTCAGGACATCACAGCTCGCCTCAAGTTCTTGACGGCGCATCAAGGCGACCGCCGCCGGATCGTGCCCGGGATCGCCCGGCTTGACACCCTCCGGTCCGTCACCGCAACCGCCGTCGGTACACGTCACCAGAACCGTGCGGATGCCTTCCGCCGCGTATCGCGCGAGGACCCCTCCGGTCCCCGTGGCCTCGTCGTCGGGGTGGGCGTGTACTGCCATGAGCGTCAAGGGCCGGTCAGTCATGAAACAGTCCTCCTGCGGAAATACGTCTTGGTCCGAGTGCGCGGCGGGCTTACCGCGATCCCGGGGCCCGGATCCTGGTGGGGCGGACGACCCTGTGGTCTCCGTGTTCCCCGCCCGTGCGGCGCCGGTCCCTGATCCGATGCAACCGCGCCGACCGGACCGGCTGTTCCCGGCGCGGCCGCTCGGCCTTCCAGGCGTCGGCGTTCCAGGCCAACGAGGCACAGGCGCGACCCGCATGTCTCAGCGCCACGTCGGAGCCGAACTCCGTCCGGCACCAGCCGTGAGATTCCGACACGGGGCGCAGAGCGATCGACAGCCTTCTGGGGGAGCGGGGGAAGGGGACCCCCGGCGCAAACTCCCCAGATTCTCACCAGGACCCGTCCTGAGCGCCTATCATCCGGGCCGATGCACGTAAGCAGTGAGGTGAGAGGCCCTGTGTTCACGACCCGACCCACCCTCCAGGGCACCTTCGGCATGGTGTCCTCCACGCACTGGCTCGCCTCGCAGTCCGCGATGGCCGTCCTGGAGGACGGCGGCAACGCCTACGACGCCGCGGTCGCGGCCGGATTCGTCCTCCACGTCGTCGAACCCCACCTCAACGGACCCGCGGGCGAGGTCCCGATCATTCTCGCCCCCGCGGACGGTGCCGTGCGGGTGCTGTGCGGACAGGGCGTCGCACCCGCCGGGGCGACGATCGCCCACTACAGGGGACTGGGTCTGGATCTCGTACCCGGTACCGGCCCGCTCGCCGCCGCCGTGCCGGGCGCGTTCGACGCCTGGATGCTGCTGCTGCGCGACCACGGCACCAAGCCGCTCGCCGACGTCCTGAAGTACGCCATCGGATACGCCGAGGACGGGCACGCGCCCGTGGAGCGCGTCGGCGAGACGGTGGAGGCCGTACGGGCGCTGTTCGAGACGGAGTGGACCTCGTCGGCCCAGGTGTATCTGCCGGACGGCAGGTCACCGCGCCCCGGCGAGCTGTTCCGCAATCCGGCTCTCGCCGCGACCTGGCGACGGCTCCTCGACGAGGTCGCCGGCGCGGGGGACCGGGTGGCCGAGATCGACGCGGCACGGGATGTGTGGCGGTCCGGCTTCATCGCGGAGGCCCTGGTCCGGCAGGCCCGGCGGCCCACCATGGACACCAGCGGTGAGCGCCACACCGGCACCCTGAGGGCCGCCGACCTGGCCGGCTGGTCCGCGACCTACGAGGCCCCGGCGACGTACGACTGGCGGGGCTGGACCCTGTGCAAGGCGGGCCCCTGGAGCCAGGGCCCGGTCCTCCTCCAGCAACTGGCGCTGCTCCCGCCCGAACTGCCCCGCTACGGTTCCGCCGAGTACGTCCACCTGCTCGTCGAGGGCTGCAAGCTCGCCATGGCCGACCGGGAGGCCTGGTACGGCGACGCGGCCGAGGTGCCGCTCGACGAACTGCTGTCGGAGCCCTACAACGCCGCCCGGCGGGCGCTCGTGGGGGACAAGGCGTCGTACGAACTGCGTCCCGGCAGTCCGGGCGGCCGTGATCCACGACTCAGCGGGCACGCGCGCGTGGTGGCCGCCGAGGAGCCCGGCTTCGACGCCCTCGCGGTGCCGGGCGCCGGTGAGCCCACCATGGCCCGCGCGGCGGCGGAACCCGAGGTGGCACCCGACGGTGGCACCCGGGGCGACACCTGCCACCTGGACGTCGTCGACCGCTGGGGCAACATGGTCGCCGCCACCCCCAGCGGCGGCTGGCTCCAGTCCAACCCGGTCGTCCCCGAACTGGGTTTCCCGCTCGGCACCCGGCTCCAGATGGCCTGGCTGGAGGAGGGACTGCCCAACTCCCTGACCCCGGGCCGCCGTCCGCGCACCACCCTGACGCCCTCCCTGGCGCTGCGCGACGGCGTGCCGGTCATGGCGTTCGGCACCCCCGGCGGCGACCAGCAGGACCAGTGGCAGACGCACTTCTTCCTGTCCGTGGCGCTGCGCCCGCAGGTGCGCGGCGGACTCGACCTCCAGGGCGCGATCGACGCCCCGAACTGGCACAACGACAGCTTTCCCGGCTCCTTCTACCCGCGCGGCATGCGCCCCGGCAGCCTGACCGTCGAGTCCCGCACGGACGAGGCGGTCGTGGAGGAACTGCGCCGCCGGGGCCACGACGTCACGGTCGCCGAGTCGTGGTCCGAGGGGCGGCTCTGCGCGGTGGCCCGGAATCCCGCGACGGGCGTCCTGTCGGCGGGGGCCAATCCGCGCGGGATGCAGGGGTACGCGGTCGGACGGTGAGGCCCGGCCCGGCACCGGTCCCCCCGGGCCGGTCGCGCGCACCGGGCCCCGCGCCGGTCGCCTGCATCGGGCCCCTGGGCCGGTCACCCGCACCGGGCTCCCGCATCGGGCCCCCGCGCCGGTCGCCTGCGCCGGTCGTCCGCACCGGGCCCTCCGGGCCGCCCCGCGCCGGTCGCCCGCACCGGACCCCCGCATTGGACCCCCGAATCGGGACTGCGTCCCGGCGGCCCGTCCGACGGTCTCGCCGGGGCCGTGATCACGGCCCGGTGCCAGTGATCGTCCGGCCCCGGGAATTCATGGTGATTCCACCCTGAGTACCCCGGAGGGGTGGGGATTGTCAGTGGCGCGTGCTGTCATGGAGCCATGATCGAAGAAATCGAAACCATCGACGAGTTTCTCGCACAGCGCGCGACCGACGTGGAACACGCCATACGCAAGGCCGCCGCAACCGAGATCATGCCCCGGTTCCGGCAGCTCGCCGCGCACGAGATCGACCAGAAGTCCGGCCCGCACGACCTCGTGACGGACGCCGACCGTCTGGCCGAGAAGTACCTCACCGAGGCCCTCACCGCGCTGCTGCCCGGCTCGGTCGTGGTCGGCGAGGAGGCGGTGCACGCCGACCCGGCGAGCTACGAGGCGATCCGCGGCACGGCGCCGGTCTGGATCGTCGACCCCGTCGACGGCACCCGGCAGTTCGTGCACGGCGACTCCGGGTTCTGCACGCTGGTCGCGCTCGTGCTGGACGGCGTGGTGCACGCCTCGTGGACGTACGCGCCCGCGCGCGACGAGTTCGCGACCGCGATCCGGGGCCGCGGCGCCGTGCTCGACGGCGTGCCGCTGCGCTCCGGTTCGCCCGAGCCCGGCCGCGACCTCGACATAGCGACCTCCCACCCGGACTACACCACGGACGAGCAGAAGCGCGCGCTCCTGGGCCTGCGCGTCGACGGCGTCCTCCCGCGCCCGTGCGGCTCGGCCGGCCTGGAATATCTGGCTGTCGCCCGAGGCGAGTTGGATGCCACCGCATTCAGCTGGGAGGCGGCTTGGGATCACGCGGCGGGACTGCTGCTGGTCGAGGAGGCGGGCGGCGCCCATCTGACGCTTCGCGGCGAGCCGTTCCGTGTCACGGGGGGCAACGCGCTGCCGTTCACGGCGGCCCGTGACGAGGCCACGGCCCGCCGGGTGACGGCCCTGCTGGCGGCACAGCCCGAACAGGTGGCGGCCGGGGCCTGAGCGGGAGCTCCGCGGCCCGCGAGGGTTCCGGTTCCCGTCCGGCGGTCGGCACGCGGTTCCGGGGCGTTGTCTTCCAACGCCCCGTGCCGCCAAGGCTGTCAGTCCTCCGGCATATCCTGATCCTCAGTGGCCGTCGGCTGACAAAGGAGTCCGAAGGTGCCGTCGATGCTCGATACGGTCGTGGTGGGTGCGGGGCCGAACGGACTGACGGCTGCCGTGGAGCTGGCCCGCCGGGGCTTCTCCGTGGCCGTGTTCGAGGCCCGCGACACGGTGGGCGGGGGAGCGCGCACCGAAGAGCTGACCCTGCCCGGTTTCCGGCACGACCCGTGCGCGGCGGCGCATCCGCTGGGCGTCAACTCGCCCGCCTTCCGGGCGATGCCCCTGGAGCGGTTCGGCCTGGAGTGGCTGCACGCCGAGCTTCCGATGGCGCACCCGTTCCCGGACGGCTCGGCGGCGGTGCTCTCGCGGTCGGTGGCCGAGACGGCGGCTTCCTTCGGGCCGCGCGACGCGGGCGCGTACCGCAGGCTCGTCGCGCCGTTCCTGAGCAAGTGGGACACCCTGGCGCACGACTTCATGTCGCTGCCACTGACCTCGCTGCCCCGGGACCCGGTCACCCTCGCCCGATTCGGTCTCGCCGGGCTGCCGCCGTCGACCTGGCTGATGCGCCGCTTCCGCGACGAGCGGGCCAAAGCCCTGTTCGCCGGTCTGGTGGCGCACGTCATGGCGCCGCTGGAGGGCGTCGGCACGGGCGCCGTCGGCCTGGTCTTCGCGCTGGCCGCGCACGCCCGGGGCTGGCCGGTGGCGCGCGGCGGCTCCCAGTCCATCTCGGACGCGCTCACCGCGTATCTCAAGGACCTCGGCGGCACCGTCCACACCGACTACGAGGTGAAGCGCCTCGACGATCTGCCTCCCGCGCGCGCGTACGTCTTCGACACCTCGCCCAAGGCGCTGGCCCGTATCGCGGGGTTCGGGCGGTACTACGAGGGATACCGGTACGGGGCGGGCGCTTTCAAGATCGACTACGCGCTGGACGGCCCCATGCCCTGGACCGCGGAGAAGGCTCGCGTCGCCGGGACGGTGCAGGTCGGGGCGAGCAGAGCGGAGATCGGCAGCGCGCTGCGCGCAGCCTCGCGCGAGGGCCGGGCACCCGACGCACCGTTCCTGATCACGGTGCAGCCGAGCGTCATGGACCCGTCCCGGGCACCCGAGGGCAAACAGGTCTTCTGGGCGTACGGCCATGTCCCGAACGGCTGGACCGGAGACCTCACCGACGCGATCGAGCGCCAGCTGGAGCGGTTCGCGCCGGGCTTCCGTGACCGCGTACTGGCCCGCGCGACCGCCGGACCGCCCGAACTCGCCGCCCGCAACGCCAACTACGTGGGCGGTGACATCGCCTGCGGTGCCGCCTCCGGACTCCAGCTCATGCTCCGCCCCAAGCTGTCCCTGTCCCCGTACAGCACCCCGCACCCCGCCGTCTTCCTCTGTTCCTCGGCCACCCCGCCCGGTCCCGGTGTGCACGGCATGTCGGGGCACAACGCGGCGAAGGCCGTCTGGAGGAGGCTGAGAGAGTCATGACCACGATCACGCTGGTGCAGGGCGACATCACCCGGCAGAGCGTCGACGCCGTCGTCAACGCGGCGAACTCCTCACTGCTCGGTGGCGGAGGCGTCGACGGGGCCATCCACCGCCGCGGCGGCCCGGCCATCCTCGCCGAGTGCCGCGAGCTGCGCGCCGGTCACTACGGCAAGGGACTGCCGACCGGCCGGGCGATCGCCACGACGGCGGGCGACCTCGACGCCCGCTGGGTGATCCACACCGTGGGTCCCCGCTATGCCCAGGAGGAGGACCGGTCGCAGTTGCTGGCGTCCTGCTACCGGGAATCGCTGCGCGTCGCCGACGAGCTGGGCGCCCGTACCGTCGCCTTCCCCGCCGTCTCCGCGGGCATCTACGGCTGGCCGATGGACGACGCGGCGCGCATCGCGGTGGAGACCGTCCGGGCCACGAAGACCGACGTCGAGGAGGTTCGCTTCGTGCTCTTCGACGAACGGGCGTACGACGCGTTCGCCGGGCAGCTGAGCTGACGGGCCGGACGCCGCACACAGCCGCCTGAGCGAACCGGGTCGGCCGGGGCCGCGCGACCACACCTTTCCCGGGGTTGCCGTGCTGCGGTGGCGGAGCGGGCGGGCCGGTGCGCCCCCTGACTCACACGGCCGGGTGGACAACGGCCTTCGGGGCACCGGGCTGAGCGGACCGCGGCGCGCTCGGCACGTGGGAGCTGAGCCCGCATGCGGCCGGGGGGAATGTGCGGGTGGCCCGGCCGGGGCCGTCCGGGCGCGGGGGCGCATCGGCCGTGCGGCCGGTCACAGGTGCAGTTCGACCACCAGTGGCCGGTGATCCGAGATCGCGGTGCCCGGGGCGCGCACCCCACGGACCGCGCCCGCCTCGATTCCGGTGGCTAGTACATGGTCCAGCTGGACGAGGGGACGGTGCGCCGGATAGGTGGGCGTACGGGCCAGATCCCGCCAGCCGCGCGGCAGCGGCGGGGTGCTTTCCGGCCGGGTCCGGCGGAGCCCGCTGCCGCCGAACGGGCCGGCCGGGTCCAGGACCGCCCGCGGAAGCGCGCCAGGCAGGTTGAAGTCGCCGAGAAGCACCTGGGGCCGGGGCAGGTCGGCGATCCAGGCGCGGACGGTGAGCAACTGGCGGATGTTCCAGCCGGGCACGAACGACAGGTGCAGCGCCACGACGGTGAACGGCCCGCGGTCCCCTTCCACGACGGCGGCCAGCGCCGCCCGCGGCTGGTCCCTGGACACGGTGAGTCCGCGGCGTCCGGGCGTCCGCAGCGGCATGGGGATCGGCGCCGGCGCCAGCCGCCGTGCTCTCCAGTGCCGTACGGGCAGCCGGGACAGCAGGGCGATGCCGTGCGAAGGGACACCGCCGCCCGCGTCGGCCTCGCGCGGGCCGTACACCCGCAACCCCGGTTCGGACAGCGCCGGGATCCACCCGCCGCCCGTCTGCGCGGCGCCGTGGAACGCGGACGCGTAGCGCCAGTGGCGTGCGCCGGACCCCGCGGCGGCGGCCGCCGCCTGGTCCACCCCGCCCGAGCGTTCCTGCAGCCGGTCCAGCTCCTGAAGCGCCAGGACGTCGGCGTCCAGCGACGCGACGGCCCGGGCGAGCGGCGCCTCGGGGCCGCTCGTGGCCGGGACGGAGACGGGCGCGCCGTCCACCATCGGCCGGCCGTGCAGCACGTTGAACGTCGCGAACCGCACCCGCCCGGAGCGCGAGGGGCCGGGGTGAACCGTCTCGGAAGGTGTCATGAGCGCGACCGTATCGAGCGGGAGCCGTGAGCGGTGGCCCGGTCTCCTACACTCAGGGCAGCGTTTCGCCCAGCAGCCGCAGCAGATCGCCCGTGGCGTCGGCCGCACCCAGCGCGGGCAGGGCACCGAGCGCGAGAACGGCCGCACCGACGGACCGCATGACGGGCGGCGGAGCGGTCTGCAGGGCCGCGATCCGGCGGGTGACGGCGTGCTCGGAGAAGTGCAGGGCGCATCCCGGACGGGCGCGCTGGGAGACGAGGGCGGCACGCGCCAGGGCGCGGGCCGTCGTGCGCCGGTCCCCGACGGTGTTCGCGGCCTCCTCGTCGGCCCAGCGCTCCAGCAGGAAGGCGACGGTGTCGCGGACGGGCGCGAGCAGGGGGTTCGCCGCCGCGGCCAGGGCGACGGCGGTCGACAGTGCCGAGTGCCGGTGGGTGAGATGGGCGCGTTCGTGGGCGAGCAGAACACGCCGTTCGGCGGGCTCCAGCGCACCGAGCATCGCGGCCGTGACCAGGATCCGACCCGGCTTGCCCGGGATGGCGAAGGCGTGCGGGGTCGGCGAGGCGGCGACGACGAGCTCACTGTCGGGCGGGTGCCCCTCGCAGAGCCTGAGCAGGACGCGGCGGGTCGCGATATGTGCTCGTACGACACGTAGGAGCCGGTGGGCGAGCACGGCGAGGGCGGCCACCGCCAGGACGGCCACGGCCTCCGGGACGGGCTCGGGCAGCGTCCGACCCTCCTCGCCGGCCTCGGCGATCACCATCGGTGCCTGGTCGATCAGGGTGGCCCCGAGCAGCAGCAGCGCCCAGGTCGAGGCGGCCGCGGTCAGCACGGCGGCTGCCGTGAGGACGCGGGCCGCCAGGGCCGGCGACACCCGTCTGCCGACCTGCGGGGCGATTCCGGTGAGGAGCAGCGCCAGTACGAGCGGAACGTAGACGTCGATCCTCATGGACCGTTCCCTCCGAGGAGGTCGCGCAGGGCTTCCTCCTCCTGGCGGCTGAGCCCGGTGACGAACTGCTGGAGCGCTGCGATGGGGTCGGGTCCGCGGTCGAGCGCCTCGTGCATGGCCTCGGCGGTCAGCTGGGCCGCGTTCTTGGCGGGCCGGTACGCGCCGCGCCGGCCGTCAACGTCACGGAGCACAAGGCCCTTGTCGTACAGACGTTTGAGGATGGTGTGCACCGTGTTGTAGGCGAGTCCGCCGCCGATCTCGGCCTGGATCTCGGCGGGAGTGAGCGCGTCGTCGGTGGCCCACAGGGCGGCGAGGACTTCGCTCTCCAGCTCGCCCGCGCTGCGCCGTTCCACCCTTCCACGGGGACCTGTGCCAGCCATGCCCGTCACCTTACAGCGTGTAGGGGAGCTGGAAAGGGTGTCGATGCCGGGCGTACGCCCGGGGCACAAGGGGTCGCATACCACCCCCGGGTACTTCCTCGAATGCCCGTCCCGTTCAGCGCCTTCTTCCGGTGGGCGGTAGTTTGTCCATGACTCCCCGACTCCCGCCCTCACCCTACGTCTTGTAGGGTGAGGAAACCCTACAGCGTGTAGGGCTGAAGGGTGGACGATGGCCAAGACCCTGAACGTCCCGCTCATCGGCGCCCGGCGGCCCAAACCGCCGGATGGGGCGGCCCGCGTGTCCCGGCGCCCTGGCGAAGTGGGCCTGCTCGCCCTGGTCGCGGCCGCCTTCACGCTGGCCCAACTGGTCCTCGTGCACCCCGGGATGGGCCTCGGCTGGGACGAGACGGTGTACGTCAGCCAGATCTCCCCGCATGCCCCCGCGGCCTTCTTCAGCGCGCCACGGGCGCGCGGCGTCTCCCTGCTCGTGGCGCCGATCGCCTCCTGGTCGTCGTCC
This sequence comes from Streptomyces sp. NPDC026500, assembly GCF_055567635.1. Classification (NCBI taxonomy): domain Bacteria; kingdom Bacillati; phylum Actinomycetota; class Actinomycetes; order Kitasatosporales; family Streptomycetaceae; genus Streptomyces; species Streptomyces sp. NPDC026500. The sequence goes on from NZ_JBVHQB010000003.1 coordinate 231,890, forward strand.
ACCATCCTGCTGCGGGTCTACCTCGCCCTGCTCTCCGGACTCGGCCTGTTCGTGGCCCTGCGCGTCTGGCGCGGACTGTTCCCGGTGCGCGTCCTCGCCCTGGCGGGCGCCCTGTTCGCGACGCTGTGGGTGACCCTCTTCTACGGCCCGCAGGCCATGCCCAACTACTGGGTCGCGATCGGCGCCCTCGTCTGCGTCGGGTGTTTTCTGCGCGCCCAGGCGGGCGGCCGCGATCGGGCGGCCCTGTGGGGGATCGGGCTGAGTGCCGCGCTGATGGCCTGGATGCGGCCCCCCGACGCGGTCTGGGTGACGCTGCCGCTCCTCGTCATCGCGGTGGCCGTACCCCGATGGCGGCGGGTCAGGCCGCTTCTCGCCCTGGTCGCGGGCCTGCTGGCCGGGGCGGCCGAGTGGATCATCGAGGCCTACGTCAGCTACGGCGGCCTGGGGCAACGGCTCTCGGACGGTTCACGCATCCAGGGCGGCCTCGGCTGGAACGTCGCCGTCGGCGACCAGATGCGCAGCCTCGGCGGACGCGTGCTGTGCAGGCCCTGCGCCGGGGCGATGCCGAACCCCGTGGTGATGGCGTGGTGGTTCGTCCTGCCGCTGATCGCCGTCCTCGGCCTGGTGATCGCCGTCAGGGCCCGTCGTACGGCACCCACCCTGCTGCTCCTGGCCTGCGCCACGACAGCCGGAATCCCGTACCTCTTCATGATCGGATACGCGGCCCCGCGCTTCCTGCTGCCCCTCTACGCCCTCGTCGCGATCCCCGTCGCCGACGCCCTCGTCCACCTGGTCACCGTCCCCGGCCGATCCCGGCGACCCGTGATCGTGACCCTGGTGGCCGTCGGTCTCGCCGGGCACCTGGCCGTGCAGTTCGCGGTCCTGCAGGCCACGGTGCGGCGCACCACCGACAGCCACCACGGCTGGGCGGTGACGGCGGCGGAGCTGCACCGGCTCGGTGTCCGGCCGCCCTGCGCGCTGACCGGGCATCAGTCCGTCCCCATCGCCTTCTACGCCGGCTGTTCCTCCTGGGCGGTGGGCGGACACAACGCCAACGCCACCCCGGAGAGCATCACGCGTTCCGCCGGGCACATGCCGGTCGCCGTCGTCACCACTCCGGGGAGCAAACCGCCCGGATACGCCCGCACCTGGGCACCCCATCGCGTCGGTGACCTGAACGTCTACGTCTCTCCGGGAGCGGGGAGCCGTACGCCGTGACCCTTCCGCCGGAGACGCCTTCGCCGGCGCAGAGTGGGCAGGCCGCCCGCAGCGGTCGAGCGGTCGGCCTCGGCCGGCCTCCCGGCGGCGAACCGGTGGGCGCTCCGACGCGAGGACCGGCCGGGAACGGGCGGGCCGGCCGCGCACCGGTGTCCGTCGCCGGCGGTGGCCCGGTCGCCGGGCCGACGACCGACGGCCGGATGCCGCCGCCCGAGCCGCGGTGCGGGCCGCCCGAGCCGCTGTCCGGACCGGGCGGGCCGTCGTCCTCCGCGGTGTCCGACGGCAGGTGGACGACCGTCGGCCGGCGACTGTCCGTGGGCGACGGGCGAGTGGGCTGGCACGCCGGGCTTTCACTGGTCGTGCTGGTGTGCGCCGGGTTTCTCGCCCACCGGCACTGGCCGGTGATCGAGGCCGGAGCCGGCCGGCTCACCCATGCCGACCGGGGCTGGCTGCTGGTGGCGACCGCCGCCACCCTGGGGACCTGGGCGTGCTCGGCCCTCGCCCAACAGGGCGCGGTGGCGGAGCCACTGCCCGCCGGGCGTCTGGTGGCGGTGCAGTTCGCGGCCGCCTCGGCCAACCACGTACTGCCCTCGGGACTCGGCGCGGGAGCCGTCAATCTGCGCTTCCTGACCCGCTGCGGACTGCCCGTCACCCGTTCCGCGACCGCGCTCGCGGTCAAGGCCGGCGCCGGAACCGTCGTACGCGGCTGTCTGATCGGCGCGCTCGCCCTGGCCTGCCCCGGCGCGCTCCGTCTTCCCCGGGTGCCGGCGAACCCCTGGACCGTGACCGCCTGGACGACGGCCGTCGTGGTGGCCGCCGTCGCCGCGGCGCTCCTGGCGGGCCCGCTGCGGCGCGCGCTGCGTTCCGTACTGCTGGACGTCCGCGCCGTACACGAACTCCCCGTGCGGGCCGCCGCGCTGTGGGGCGGTTCGCTCGCCTTCGCCGCGCTGCACGCCACCGTGGTCATCGCCGTCGCGCAGGCCATCGACCTGCCGCTGTCCCCGGCACGCGTGGCGCTCGCCTACCTCGCGGCGAGCAGCGCCGCCGTTCTGCTGCCGACTCCGGGCGGCCTCGGCTCCCTGGACGCCGCCCTCGCGCTGGCCCTCACGCTCGCCGGGGCGTCCGGCGGCGCGGCGGCGTCGACCGTTCTCGGCTACCGGCTGCTCACCGTGTGGCTTCCGCTGCTGCCCGGGCTGGTGGCGCTGGGGGTGCTGATCCGCCGCCGAGTGCTGTGAGGGCGAGCGCTGTGAATGGGGGCGTGTTCGGGGGGCGTACGGCAGTCAGGATGCGTTCAGACTTCCGCTGACACCCTCGGGCCTCATGACCTACGAGACAACAGAGACCTCCGGGACTCCTGAGGCGTACGGCCACCCCGGCGCCCCGGCCGCCGGGCAGCGCCTGCGCTGGAACAAGGTGCCCGAAGTCACCGCGTACTTCTGGATCATCAAGGTGCTGTGCACGACGGTCGGCGAGACGGCCGCCGACCTCCTGAACGAGAACCTGGGCATGGGCCTGACCGGTGTGTCGCTGCTGATGAGCGGGCTGCTGGCGATCGTCCTGGTGGTCCAGTTCCGTACGAAGACCTACCAGGCGGGCGTGTACTGGCTCGCCGTGGCGCTGATCAGCGTCGTGGGGACGTTGATCAGCGACAACCTCACCGACAACCTGGGCGTGCCGCTGGAGACCAGCACCGCCGTGTTCGCGGTCGCCCTCGCCGTGACCTTCTTCGTCTGGTACCGCCGCGAGGGGACGCTGTCCATCCACAGCGTCGACACGCTCTCCCGCGAGGCCTACTACTGGCTGGCGGTGCTGTTCACCTTCGCGCTCGGCACCGCGGCCGGTGACCTGGTCGCCGAGCGCATGGCCCTCGGATACTGGGTCTCCGCCGTGCTGTTCGGACTCGCGATCGCCGCGGTCGCCGTCGCGCACTTCGCGCTCGGCCTGAACGCCGTGCTGAGCTTCTGGATCGCGTACATCCTGACCCGTCCGCTGGGCGCGTCGATCGGCGACTACCTCTCGCAGCCGACCGGCGACGGAGGACTCGGCTTCGGCACCGTCGTCACCAGCGCGCTGTTCCTGACGGTCATCCTCGGCATGGTCGTCTACCTCTCGATCACCCGCCGCGACGTCACGACCGCCGACCGGCCCACCCTTCAGGCGGGCTGACCACCGACGGGCTGACCACCGACGGGGTGACGCCCGCTTCCGGCCTCACCCTCTCGGAATCCCGGGCCGCGCTCCGGTGAGCCTCGCGGCCAGGCCGGAGGCCGGTCCGCCCGCGGAGTCCTCACCCCGACGGAAGGCCGACCACGAACATCGCGCCCGTGGCGTGTGCCTCCTGGTGGTGCACCTCGCCGCCGGCGGAGCGGGCCAGGCGTCGCGCCAGCGGCAGACCGAGGCCCGCTCCGCCGTGTCCGTCCGCGGGATCGGCGCGGCGCCCCGGCTGGAAGAGCTGGGGCGCGAACGACGCGGGTACGCCGGGCCCGTCGTCCATGACCTCCACACGGACGCCACCGGGCCCCCCGGCGGCCCGCAGCTCGACCCGGGCGGACGCGTGCCGCAGCGCGTTGTCGAGCAGGGGGCTGACGATGCGCTCCAGCAGGGCGTCCGGCACCCCGGCCACCAGATCCGTCCCCGGGCCGGTGGTGACGGCGATCTCCACCTCCGGCCGCGCCGTGACGGCACGGTCCGCGAGCCGGCGCAGTACGGATACGACCTCGCTGGTGCCCGGCGCCGCGGACGCGCCGTCACGGGCGTCGTCGAGCAGCGTGTCGCAGATCGTGCGCATGGACCTGGCGGCGTCCGCTATGGCCTCCTGAGTGGTCCGGGTCTCCTCGGCGGAGCGTGGCCGGGACTGCCACCAGTCGAGCTCGGCGATGATCCGGGCGAGGGGATTGCGCAGCTCGTGCGACAGCTCCTGGGTGAGCTGCCGCTCATGGCGCAGCAGGGCCCGGATGCGGTCCAGGAGCGCGTCCAGCGATCCGCCCAGCCGGGCGAGTTCGACGGGCCGGGCGATGCTCCCGAAGCGTTCCTCGGAGGCCACGGCGCTCCACCGGGTGGCTTGGTCGGTCATCGTGCGCACGGGACGCAGGGCGCGACCCACCGCGAGGCGTGTCAGCGCGTACGTACAGGCGAGCATGGCGGCGTCGAGGGCGAGGGACGCGAGGAGCAGGGTGTCGGCCGAACTGCGGTACGGGGACAGGTCGAGGGCGGTGACGACGGTCGCGCGGGTGCTGTTGCCCGGCACCGGCCGCGCGCACAGCCGGACCGGGCCGTGGGCGCCGGCGGTGACGCAGTGCGTCCCGCCCCGTCCGGCGAGTGCGTCGGCCGCGCGGGTGAGCGGGCCGGCGGCGGTGGCCGAGGGCGGCTTCTCCAGGAGCCGGTCGCCCGCGTAGATCCACACGTTGGCGTCGAGCAGCTCCTCGCCCGGCGTCTCCAGGACACGTACCCGGGCGCCGCCGGTGTCGACCGTCGCGGCGACGGCGGTGCCCCGGGTGCGCAGCTCGTCGTCCGCCTGGTGCTGGAGGTGCCGTCGTACGACGGTGTTGAACGCCACCGTGAGGATCACCATGAGCAGGGTGGCGGTGGTCAGCGCGACCAGCGAGAGCCGGCCGCGCAGGGTCTGCGGACGCCAACCGGATGCGAACGTTCTCATGAGCGCACGCCTCCGGCCGTGAAACCCGCCGCGGCGGTCGGCCGGGCGTGTGAAGGTCCCGGTCTCATGACAGGCGGTGCCCGATACCGCGCGCGGTCGTGACCGTCAGCTCGCTGCCGCCGTCCCGCAGCTTGCGGCGCAGCCGGGTCAGATACTGGTCGAGCGTGTTGTCACTGACCTGGGCTCCCTCCGGCCAGCCGGCCCTGATCAGCTCCCGTCGGCCGACGATCGCCCCGGACGCCGCCATCAGCCCCGCCAGCAGGCGGAACTCCGTCGGGGTCAGCGCGACGTGATGACCCCGCACGGTCAGGCTGTGCGCGACCGGGTCCAGCACCAGGTCACCGGCCGTACCGGACGGACCCGGTCCGGCGCGCTTGAGGGCCGCCCGCAGCCGGGCCGCCAGCTCCGTCAGATGGAACGGCTTGGGCAGGTAGTCGTCGCCGCCGGCCGAGAAGCCGGCCAGCCGGTCGGTGAGGTGGTGGTGGGCCGTCAGGAAGATCACGGGGGAGAGGAAGCCGTTGGCCCGGATCGCCTGGCACACGTCCCGACCGTCGGCGTCGGGCAGGCCGACGTCGAGGACGGCCGCGTCGATGTCGGCCCCGGCGAGCCGCAGCGCGGCCGCGCCGTCCTGGGCCGGCACCGTGTCGAAGCCCTCGTCCCGCAGCCCGCGCCGCAGGACGTCACGCAGCGCGTGGTCGTCCTCGACGACCAGGATCCGCCGGCGCATGCTCTCCGCTCACCCGCTCTTCGCGAGCCGGGACGCGATGAGCAGGGGGCCGAGCCGAGAAGCGGCAAGCCGGTGCTCCGACACGTCGGGCAGCCTGTGGAGGACGGCCGTCATCGCCACCGCGACCAGCGTGCCGATGAGCACACCGGCCGCGACGTCGTGCGGATAGTGCGCGCCGACCCAGACCCGGGAGGCTGCCATCGCGCCCGCGGCCACGATCGCGACGGTGCCGAGGAGGCGCGAGACGAAGAACAGCGCGACCGCCGCCGCGGCCGCGATCGCCGCGTGATTGCTGGGGAACGACCAGTCGCCCGGCGCCGGGCACGCCTCCAGCGTCGCCACCCGCAGGCTCTGACAGGGCCGGTCCTCGCGCACCAGCAGCTTCACGCCGAGATCCACCCCGTACGCCACGACCACGACGACCGGGACGGCGAGCGCGGCCAGCGCGGCCCGCGGGCTCTCGCGCCGCGACCGCCACCAGCCCAGCACCATCAGTACGGCGAACAGTCCGAGCCCGTACGTCGACCACACCGACACCACGCTGTCGAACCACGAGGGGGAGTCCTGAGCGAGGTCGATCACATACCGGTAGGCGGAGCCGTCGACTGAGGCGCCGTCGAATGCCAGGATCATCCCTGGGCCTCCTTGGTCGCGGCGCCCTGCCGACGGGAGCGGTACAGCTCAGCGGCGAGCGGGGCCAGGGACACGAGGACGATGACCGCGATGATCGGGAGCAGATAGCGGTCGACGTTCGGGATGGAGGAACCCAGCGCGTACCCGCCGAGGGTGAGGCCGATGCTCCAGACGAGGCCGCCGACCACCTGCCACACGGTGAAGGTCCGCACGGGCACGCGCAGGGCGCCCGCCATCGGGTTCAGCACCGTACGCACCACGGGGACGAAGCGGGCCAGCACGATAGCCTTGGCGTAGCCGTACTTCTCCAGCAGCTCCTCGGCGCGGTGCGCGCCCGCTTGGAGCCGTGGGGCGGAATCGCGGGACAGGAGGGCGCCGCCCGCCTTCCGCCCGATCAGATATCCGGTCTGCGCGCCGACCAGCGCGCCCACGGCCGCGGCGATCAGCAGCGGGGGAAGCGACAGCTTCAGACCGTTGTGCCCCGATCCCGTGCAGAGCAGGCCCGCCGTGAACAGCAGTGAGTCCCCGGGCAGGAAGAAGCCGATCAACAGGCCGGTCTCCGCGAACATCACCACGCCCACCCCCAGTACGCCGAAGGCGGCGAGCAGGGACTGGGCGCTGAGAATATTCACGGCGAGGTGTGACGCTGTGAACAAAGATGCGGCCATCGTCGCGGGCCCTCTCATACTGGATGCGCGGGCACGGTCGATACTCGTACCCGGATGACTACAATTCTGTAGACGGTCTACTGAACTGTAGACGAAGGTGGGGTGAGGATCGTTCCCATGAGCAGTGACAAGGACGAACGCCGACCGGCGGGTGAGCTGGAGGCCAGCGTGATGGCAGCTCTATGGGCCGCCGGTGTGCCGCTCACGCCGGGACGCGTGCAACGCGAGCTGGACTCCGGTCTGGCCCGCACGACGGTGACGACGATCCTGTCCCGGCTGCACGAGAAGGGCATCGTCGGCCGCGAGCGGCTGGGCCGGGGCTACGCGTACTTCCCCGTCCAGGACCCGCACGGCCTCACCGCACGCCGCATGCACAGCGAGCTCGACCGGGACGACGACCGGGAGACCGCGCTGGCCCGATTCGTCGCCCAGCTCAGCCCGGACGACGAGCGGCTCCTGCGGGATCTGCTGGAACCGGATCTCGACGTACGTCCGGAACCGGGTGAGGGATGATCCTTCTGCTGCTGGTCCCCTTGCTGGTCCCCTTCGCACTGGGCCCGCTGGCCCGCCGCTGCCTCGACCGGCTCACCCCGGTGGCCGCGCTGTGGTCGGTGACCCTCGCCCTCGTCGTGCTGGCCGGCGCCTCCGTGGCCTCGCTGGGCGCGCTGGTCCTGACGGGGCTGCTCAAGCTGCCCCTGCTCGCGGGCCTCGGCGACCTCGTCCACCCCCTGCGCACGGCCTCGGACCTCGTCGTCCTGCCCGCGGCCGCCGCCGCGACCGGCGCGCTCACCCTCGGTGCCTGGACCGTCGTCCGCTCGGCCCTGCGCCAGTTGCGCGCCTTCCGCTCCGCGCGCAGCCAGGCCGACCGCCGCCCCGCCGCGGGCGACCTGTGCGTCATCGAATCGCCGCACCCCGACGCCTACGCGCTCCCCGGCCGGCCGCACCGCATCGTCGTCACCACCGCGATGCTGCGCAGCCTCGGAGCCGACGAGCGCGAGGCCCTCTTCGCCCACGAGCGGGCCCACAACGCCGGCGGCCATCACCGCTTCCTCGTCGTGGCGGAACTCGCGGCCCACTGCCACCCGGGCCTGCGTCCGGTCCGCGCGACCGTGGCGCTCGCCGCGGAGCGCGCCGCGGACGAAGCCGCCGCGGTCGCCGTGGGGGACCGCAGGCTCATCGCCCGCGCCATCGCCCGCGCCGCCCTCGCCGTCGGCGACGCCCGCTGCGACCGTCCCGACTTCGCCCCCGCGGCCACCACGGGTCCCGTCCCCCAGCGGGTCGCGGCCCTCCTCTCCACTCCCCAGCACCGCCCCCGCGCCGCCGCCTGGATCGCCGTCCTTCTCGCCGTCTGCGCCGCCGTCTCGGCCGGTGCGTCGGGAGCCGGTGTCGTCGCCTTCCACCACCAGGTGGAGGTCGCGCAGGGCGAGGCGGCTCGCTGAGGGCCTTCGGTACGCGTGTCGGCCCAGTCCCACTGGGCGCGGGGCGGTGTCCCCGGTGGGAGGCGCCCCGGCCCTGCGGTTGCCGGGAACCACTCAGGCGAGTGCCGAACCGGGGATCTGGATCCGTAGGGGTCCGGGAGCAAGAGCGGGAGGGGCGCGGGAGCGCGAGGGGGTGCGGGCCGACCGCAGGCCGGGCAAGCTAGATGTCGGATTCTCGCCAGCCCTGTCCTTCGGGGTGCCCGATGCTTGAGGCATGCAGAACGGGATGCACACGGACACGGAGCGCTGCGTACGTGCCGTCCAGTCGAAGGACGCGCGCTTCGACGGATGGTTCTTCACCGCTGTGACGACGACGAAGATCTACTGCCGGCCCAGCTGCCCGGTCGTGCCGCCGAAGCCGCAGAACATGACCTTCTACCCGAGCGCGGCCGCCTGTCAGCAGGCCGGATTCCGGGCCTGCAAGCGGTGCCGCCCGGACACCAGCCCCGGCTCACCCGAATGGAACCACCGCGCCGATCTCGTGGCCCGCGCGATGCGGCTGATCGGCGACGGCGTCGTCGACCGCGACGGCGTACCGGGCCTGGCCACCCGGCTCGGTTACAGCACCCGCCAGATCGAGCGGCAGCTCCTGGCCGAGCTGGGCGCGGGGCCCCTGGCGCTCGCCCGTGCCCAGCGGGCCCAGACGGCCCGGCTGCTCATCGAGACGACACCGCTCCCGATGGCCGAGATCGCCTTCGCCGCCGGCTTCTCCTCGATCCGCACCTTCAACGACACCGTCCGCGAGGTCTTCGCGCTGTCCCCGAGCGAGCTGCGCGCCCGTCTGCCCAGGAACAGGGCCGGAGCCGCGGCGGGAACCCCGGGCCTGCCCGGCGTGCTGAACCTCCGGCTCCCCTTCCGCGCCCCACTCAACCCGGACAACCTCTTCGGACACCTCGCGGCGACCGCCGTACCCGGGGTCGAGGAGTGGCGCGACGGCGCGTACCGGCGGACCCTGCGGCTGCCGTACGGCCACGGGATCGCCGGCCTGACACCGATGCCGGACCACATCGCGTGCCGCCTGACCCTCAGCGACCTGCGCGACCTGTCCGTCGCGATCAGCCGTTGCCGCCGCCTGCTGGACCTGGACGCCGATCCGGTGGCGGTCGACGACCAGTTGCGTACGGATCCGCTGCTGGCGCCGCTGGTCGACAAGGCCCCAGGCCGCCGGGTACCGCGCACGGTGGACGAGGCCGAGTTCGCCGTACGTGCGGTGCTGGGGCAGCAGGTCTCCACGGCCGCCGCGCGTACCCACGCCGCCCGCCTGGTCGCCGCTCACGGCGTCCCGGTGGACGACCCGGAAGGCGGCCTCAACCATCTCTTCCCCTCGCCGGAGGCGCTCGCCGCACTCGACCCCGAGTCGCTCGCGATGCCCCGCACCCGACGCACCACGTTCACCACGCTGGTGGGCCAACTCGCCGAAGGGACACTTCATTTGGGGGTGGAGAACGACTGGGCGCAGGCCAGGGCCAGGCTTCTCGCGCTCCCCGGCTTCGGCCCCTGGACCGCCGACGTGATCGCGATGCGCGCCCTCGGCGACCCGGACGCCTTCCTCCCCACCGACCTCGGAATCCGGCGCGCGGCCCAGGGGCTGGGGCTCCCGTCCACACCCGCCGCCCTGACGGCCCGCGCCGCGGCCTGGCGTCCCTGGCGGGCCTACGCGGTCCAGTACCTGTGGGCGACGGACACCCACCCGATCAACTTCCTCCCGTCACAGGCCGGCACCCCACACCCCCCGCACCCCACGAAGCCCGCACCCCGCACTTCACGCACCCCACGGACTTCACGCATCAAGGACGCTCAGTGAAACGGCACACGGTCATCGACAGCCCCTACGATCCCCTCACTCTCGTCGCCGACGACGACGGTGTGCTGTGCGGCCTCCATATGGTCGGCCAGCGTCACCGCCCGCCGGAGGAGAGCTTCGGCGAGCGCGACGACACGCTCTTCGACGAGGTGACGGAGCAGCTGCACGCCTACTTCGAGGGTGAGTTGAAGGAGTTCACCGTCGAACTGCGCATGGTCGGAACTCCCTTCCAGCTCGGCGTGTGGGGCCAACTGCGGCAGATCCCCTACGGCGAGACCCGTTCGTACGGCGAACTCGCGGAATCCCTCGGCAACATGGGCGCCTCCCGCGCGGTCGGCCTCGCCAACGGCAAGAACCCGATCGGCATCATCGTGCCCTGCCATCGCGTGATCGGCGCGAGCGGCAGCCTCACCGGCTACGGCGGCGGCCTGGACCGCAAGAGGCAACTCCTGGACTTCGAGAGCGGAGCAGCACTCTTCTGACCCGGCTCGGCCGTCGTACGGGGTTCGGCGATCAGCGCATGGGTCCTGCGCCGCATCCGCGAGGCGCTGCGCCCGACCCCGGGGGCGGCCATGCCGTACTCGTAGGCGACGAGCTTCTCGGCTTCGGGGTCGCGCCGGCACAGGCCGTTCGGGCCGTGACAGTCAGGGATTCCGGAATCGCGAGGCATCGGCGGATGTGACAGCGGCCAGGTGCAGGCAGCTCATCGTCGGGGGCGGCACGGATTCGACCGGCGGCCATGACCTGAATGGCGCACCGCGGTCTTCCTCCCGGGTGACCCCGGTGGCGTGAGCCCCGCGATCACTGGTGTCTGGACTGAGGGAGAGCCGGCAGAAAGCGGGAGACCATGGAGCGGATGCACAAGGGCCTCGCGACACCCCGGGCCGCCGGGGCGGCCGGGGTGGTGTTCGCGGTCCTGATGGCCGCGGCGATCGTGCTGGTGCGCGTCGCTCTGCCCGGCGGCGGGGACAGCGTGACCCTCGACGCCGGACAGCGGAGCGGCGTGCGGACGGCGCTGGAGCTGGTGCCGTTCGCCGGGATCGCGTTCCTGTGGTTCATGGGCGCCCTCCGCGAGCAGGCCGGCCGGGCCGAGGACCGGTTCGTCGCCACCGTGTTCCTGGGCAGCGGCGTGGTCTTCGTCGCCATGCTGTTCGGTGCCGCCGCGGCGGCCGGGACCGTGCTCGGCGAAAGCCCGCAGGGCCCCACCCCTTCCTTCGGCAGCCACTTCGCCTACGCCCTGCTGACCACGTACGCCATGCGGATGGCGGCGGTGTTCATCATCACGACGTCGACCATCGGCCGCCGGCTCGGCGTGTTCCCGCGCCCGCTCGTCGGCGTCGGCTATCTCGCGGGCCTGACACTGCTCGTGGCGGGAACGGGCGTTCCCTGGTCCGAGCTGGTGTTCCCGGCCTGGGCGCTGCTCCTCAGCCTGAACATCCTGTGGGGCCGTCGCCCCTCCACGGCACCGCCCGCCGCTCCGGCCTGATCCGGCCGCACCGCTCACTCGAACGGTCCGCTCCTCGTCGCCGCTTCCCGCCCGGCCGCCGAGAGTGGTCGCAGGAGGCTTGACCGGGCCCTTGGAGAGGACCGATCCCGTGGTAAGGATTGCCGTCGATCTGAACCGCTGTCAGGGGTACGCGCAGTGTGCGTTCCTCGCTCCCGAGATCTTCACCATGCACGGCGACGAGGCGCTGCTGTACGACCCGGAGCCCGACGAGGCGCTGCGCGAGAAGCTGGACCGGGCCGCCGCGGCCTGTCCGGTCCAGGCCGTCCTCGTCGATGCGGTGGAACCCGACGGTGTGGAACCCGACGCCGTGGACGTACCGGCCGAGGGGGTGTCGCATGCTCAGTGACGGATCCCTTGACCGGCTCAAACGCGATGGCCGCATCGTCGTCGTCGGCGCCTCGCTGGCCGGCCTGCGGGCCGCCGAGACCTTGCGAGAAAAGGGCTTCACGGGTTCGCTCACCATGATCGGCGACGAGCCCTGCGAACCGTACGACCGGCCCCCGCTGTCCAAGCAGGTGCTGCTGGGCCGGGCGAGCGCCGACCGCACCGCACTGCCCAGGCTCCGGTCCGTCGACGCGAACTGGCGACTCGGCACCCCGGCCACCGGTCTGGACATGGCCGCCCGACGGGTGCGGCTGGCCGACGGCGACGAGGTGCCGTACGACCGGCTGTTGATCAGCACCGGCGTACGGGCGCGGCCGTGGCCGCACGAGGCCGAGGCGGACCTCGACGGAGTCTTCGTGCTGCGCGGCCGGGACGACAGTGCCGCGCTCGCGCGGCGGCTGGAGGCGGGCCCCAAGCGGGTCCTGGTCATCGGGGCCGGATTCACCGGCTCGGAGATCGCCTCCGCCTGCCGTGAGCGCGGTCTCCCCGTCACCGTCACCGAACGCGGCGCCGCGCCCCTGGTCGGCGCACTCGGCGGGGTGGTCGGCGCGGTCGCCGCCGAGATGCAGCGCGAGCACGGCGTGGACCTGCGGACCGGGGTCATGGTGACCGCCCTGGAGGGCGACGCCTCGGGAAGGGTGCGCGCGGCCCAGCTGTCCGACGGCTCCTCCGTGGAGGCCGACGTGGTGGTCGTCTCGCTCGGCGCCCTGCGCAACACCGATTGGCTCGCCGGGTCCGGACTCGGCGCGGGTCCCCGTGGCATCGCCTGTGACGCCGGCTGCCGCGCCTTCGACATCCGCGGGATCGTCACCGACGACATCTACGCGGCCGGCGACGTCGCCCGGTGCCCGCACCCCCTGTTCGGCTACCAGTTCCTGTCCCTGGAGCACTGGGGCAACGCCGTCTCACAAGCCCGGATCGCGGCGCACAACATGCTCAGCGAGAGCACCGACCGCCTGCCCCACATGGAGGTGCCGGCCTTCTGGTCCTCCCAGTTCGGAGTCAACATCAAGTCCGTCGGGATCCCCTCGATGGGGACGGAGATCCTCATCTCCCAGGGCTCGTTGGCGGATCACCGGTTCCTCGGCGTGTACGGGTACCAGGGGCGTGTGATCGGCGCCGTCGCCTTCGACCACGGCCGGTGGCTGCCGTTCTACCAGGGGCTGATCGAGACCACCGCGCCGTTCCCGCCGCCGTTCGCCACGGTCGACCGGCGCCCGGACGGACAGCGGCCGCTCGACGCGGACTTCCCCGACCCCTCGGTCCCCACCCACGGCCCCACCGTGACCGTCAGCGGATACTCGCCGGCCGACCGCCGGATGACGTTCACCCCGGCGCACTGACCGCACTGACCGCACGGCCACGAGGACCCTAGGACTCGCCATGACGCAATCCCTGCTGCACCAGATCCTGGACTACGCCAACCGGGCCGACCCGTACCCGATCTACGAGGAGCTGCGGAAGACTCCGGTCCACCACGAGGCCGACGGGCCGTACGTGGTCAGCACGTACTACGAGATCCGCAGCCTTCTGCACGATCCCCGGATCAGCTCCGACGCCCGCAACCTGGCCTCGAACGCCGCCGACCCACTGGCCGAGGCGCCGCAGGAGGAGAGCACTCTGCCGCCGGGCTTCCTGCGGCTCGACCCGCCGGAGCACGACCGGCTGCGGCGCATGACGAACCGCCCCTTCGGTCCGCCGCACTCCCCCCACCGGGTCGACGGGATGCGCGGAGAGCTCCGCGACATCGTCACCGGCCTCATCGACGGCATCGGCGACCCGGACCGGATCGACCTGGTGGAACAGTTCTCGTACCCCTTCCCGGTGACGGTGATCTGCCGGCTGCTCGGGGTGCCGCGCGAGGACGAGGCGCGCTTCCACACCTGGGCGGACACCCTCGCCGCCAACCTCGATCCCGACCCGGACGCCGATCCCGCCGAGCGGGGCCAGGGTGCGCAGGACGCCCGGATGCAGTTGGGCATGTACCTGGCCGGCCTGATCGAGGAGCGCCGCAAGAACCCGGGGGAGGACATGCTCTCCCAGCTGGCGACGGCCAAGGGCGAGGACGGCCCGATGACCACGATGGAACTGCTCAGCACCGCGGCGCTGCTGCTCATCGCGGGACACGAGACCACGGTCAACCTGATCACCAACGGCATGCTGACCCTGCTGCGCAATCCCGGCGTCCTCCAGCGGCTGCGTGCCGATCCGCGGCTCGCCGTGCCCATCGTCGAGGAGCTGCTGCGGTTCGAGCCGCCGGTGCAACTGGTACCGCAGCGCACCACCCTCGCCGACATCGAGGTCCGCGGGGTCACCATCCCCAAGGGCGCCACCCTGTGGCTGGTCCTGGCGTCGGGCAACCGTGACCCCCAGCGCTTCGACAACCCGGACCGCTTCGACCCGGACCGCCCGGACATCCAGCACCTCGGCCTGGGCAGCGGCATCCACAGCTGCTTCGGCGCACCGCTCGCCCGGCTGGAGACCCAGTTCGCCCTGTCGGAGCTGGCCCGGAGGCTGGAGAACCCGCGTCTGTTGGACGACCCGCCCCCGTACCGGAAGAACGCCGTGCTGCGCGGGCCGCGGCAACTGCACGTCGCCTGCGACGGGATCCGTGCCTAGCGGGCCGCCCGCGAGTAGTCCCGCGAACAACGCTTCAGGTCACCGCACTTGACCGCTGTCCCCGCGGAGTCGGCCCAGCAGCTCCGGCAGGGCGGTGCCGATCGGTTCGCGGACGACTTCGTCGGCGCGGTCGTCGTAGGGGGTCGGTTCGGCGTTGACGATGACGAGCCGCGCCCCGTGGTCGGCGGCGACGCCGGCGAGGCCCGCCGCCGGCTGGACCTGGAGGCTGCTGCCGACGGCGATGAAGACCTGGCAGGCCTTGGTGATGGCGGCGGCCTGGCCGAGGACGACGGGGTCGAGGCGTTCGCCGAACATCACCGTCGCCGGCTTGAGGATCCCGCCGCACTCCAGGCACGACGGATCGTCCTCCCCGGCCTCGACGCGGGCGAGCGCGTCCTCCATGGGTGCCTTGGCGTGGCACCGGGTGCACACCACGGTCCGCGCGGTGCCGTGGAGTTCGAGGACCTTGCGCGTGGGCATGCCGGCGAGCTGGTGCAGCCCGTCCACGTTCTGTGTGATGACGCGCACCGGGATCCCGGACTTCTCCAGCTCGGTGACGGCCCGGTGCGCGGCGTTGGGTTCGGCCATCAGTGCATGGGTCTTGCGCCGCATCTGCCAGGACCGGCGCCTGATCTCGGGATCACCCATGTAGTACTCGTACGTGACGAGCTTCTCGGCCTCGGGGTCGCGCCGCCACAGGCCGTTGGGGCCGCGATAGTCGGGGATTCCGGAGTCGGTGGAGACACCGGCGCCGCTGAGGACGGCGACGAGAGGCCTGTTCATGGGCCGAGAGTAGGACGCTTGCCCGCTCGGAGCGAGCGGTTATCAGGGTGTGGTGGCCCGCGCCGACCTGCTGGGCCGGGTGGCCGAGATCCCCGTCCCGGCCTGCTGGGCCGGATGGCCGAGATCCACATCGGCCTGCCTGCCACAAGCCCCTTCTTGATTCGAGCCTTCGTCGGGTGGGCGCGAAGAACCAGGCAGGCGACTCCGCTGTGCGCGGCCGCGCCTGGCCGTCTTCGCTGACCCGGGCCTCCCGCTCGGAGTCCGTTCCGACAGGAAAGGGACTTGGCCACCCGGCCGTGCACAAGGGTGCGCCGGGCCGCGGTTCATGGCTGACCGGGCGGCGCGCGAAGGTGGGTCAGCGGCGGCGCAGCAGCATGACGACAGCGACGATGACGATGATGAGGACGACGGTACCCAGACCTATGTACACAGGTTTCTCTTTCCCTCGGGGGAACGGCACCCGTTGGTGCCGCAGGAAGCCGAGTGCCCCGATCGGGGCCTTTCAGGCCACCCGGGTGATTCTGTTGCCCCGCCGTGACCTGCACCCGTACCCACACCCCACCGGTTTGAGGCGAACCGCACCGGGCTCGGCGCGGGACCGGGCCCGGCACTCGTGGCCGCGGTCGCCGCCTCGCACGGCGGAACGGCCCGCGCCGCGAACATCCCACCGGGAGACGCGGGAGGCGCGGGAAATACGGGAGCTGCGGTCATGCTCGACTTGCCCTGCTGAGGCGGTCAGCGGGAGGCGTGCGACGCGGTCGCTCGGTGTACGAGAGCGGCCGCGGGGGCGATGGCGAGGAGCGCGGCCAGGGTCGCGTAGCCGTGGTCGAGGGTGGTGAGCGTGGCGACGGCGGCGACGAGCAACGGGCCGCCCGCGTCGCCGAGTTCGCGGCCGAGCTCGGCCGCGCCCATCGTCTGGCCGAGCCGCTCGGCGGGAGTCGAGGCGGCCAGGGCCGCGAAGCCGAGCGGGGTGATCAGGCCGGTTCCGGTGCCGATCAGGGCCGCGCCGGACAGCACGCCGGGCACGCCCGGCAGGGTCGCGCAGCCGAGACCTGCGGCGGCGAGCAGGAGCCCCGCCATGATGCCGCCGCGCGCGGTGAGGCGCCCGGCGTCCAGGGCGCGTCCGGCCCGGGGCTGAACGACGGCGGCACAGGCCGCGAGCACCGACACGGCCGCACCGGTCGCGACCGTGCCCAGGCCGGCCGCACGGCCGGAGACGGGCAGGAAGCCCACACCGACGGAGAGGGCGGCGGTCGCGGCGGCCAGCGCCGCGGTCGGCCGGAGGAAGTCCGGACGGCCGAGCCGTCTGGCGAGGTCCAGCACCGTCTGCCGGGCCCTCGGCAATGGTGGCACCACGGGAACGGCGAGCGCCGCCCACACGGCGACCGCCGCGCCGAGCACCGCCAGGACCGCGAACAGCAGCCGAAGCCCGCCCGCCCACACGAGCACTCCGCCGAGCAGCGGGCCGAGGGTGTAGCCGACCGACTTGTAGAAGCCGTAACTGCCGAAGGCCCTGCCGTGCTTCGCCGCCGGGTTCAGCCGGGCGACCAGCGCGGAGGCCGAGGGCGAGAAGGCGGACGCGGCGGCGCCCTGGCCGAGGCGCGCCGCCCACAGCAGGCCGGGGCTGTCCGCGAGTGCGTACACGGCGGAGGCGGCGGCGAACGCGACGAGCCCGCCGAGCAGGACCGGGCGGGCGCCGACACGGTCCGCCAGTGTGCCGAAGACCGGCTTGAGCAGCACCTCGGCGCCGTCGTACAGGGCGAGCAGACCGCCGAGCACCATCAGCGAGGTGACCGCGCCGCTCCCCTGGCCGCCGAGGTTCGCGGCGATGCCGTGGGCGCCGAACGCGGTGGTGAATCCGGCCGCGTACAACGGCCCCATCTGCCGGGCCGGGGCCACCCGGGTGCCGGGGGTACCAGGAGTGCCAGGGATACCAGCAGTGCCGGGGGTGCCGGGGGTGTCGGTCATCGGCTCCGCTCCAGTGTTCCGCGCGGGGCGCGGAAGACCTGCTCCGCGTGGTCTTCGCGGATGGTCGCGCACTGCTGGAGGTTTTCGCCGGTCATGGCGCGAGGTTACGTCCGCCGGGGACCTGCCGGGCCGAGATGACCGCGCCGGCCCACGGGAGGTGCGGGTGGCGCGTGGCCCGGACATCCCGCCGTTCAGGGACGCAGCCGGTCGAGCGCATCGTCCAGCGTCGTCGCGGCCATGATGAGCGAGAGATGGGTGAACGCCTGCGGGAAGTTGCCCAGTTGCTCCCCACTGGGGCCGATCTCCTCGGCGAACAGGCCGACATGGTTGGCGTACGTCTGCATCTTCTCGAAGGTGTAGCGGGCCTGGGGGAGCCGTCCCGCTCGGGCGAGCGCGTCGACGTACAGGAACGTGCAGAGACTGAACGTCCCCTCGGAGCCGCGCAGTCCGTCCGGCGAGGCCTGCGGGTCGTAGCGGTAGACGAGGCTGTCGGAGACGAGGACCCGATCCATGGCGTCCAGGGTGCTCAGCCAGCCGGGGCTGCGCGGGGAGACGAAGCCGACGCGGGGGGCCAGCAGCAGGGACGCGTCCAGCACGTCGCCGTCGTAGTGCTGGACGATCGCCTGATGCTTGTCGTTCCAGCCGCGCGCCATGACCTGTTCGAGGATCGCGTCCCGGGCCGCGGTCCAGCGGGCGGTGTCGGCCGGTCGGCTGAACTCGGCGGCCAGCTTCAGGCCCCGGTCGAACGCGGCCCAGCACATCACCCGGCTGTACGTGAAGTCCTTGCGCCCGCCGCGGGTCTCCCAGATGCCCTCGTCGGGCCGGTCCCAGGAGTCCGCGAGCCAGTCGAGGATGCCGGCCAGCCCCTTCCAGCCGTGGTAGCCGGCCTGTTCGCCCACCGCACGGCCCTCGGCCAGGGCGTAGAGGGCCTCGCCGTAGATGTCGAGCTGCAACTGGTCGGAGGCCGCGTTGCCGACGCGCACCGGGTACGAGCCGCGGTAGCCCTCGAAGTGCTCCAGGATCTCCTCCGTCAGATGCGGGTCGCCGTCGACCCGGTACATGATCTGGAGGATTTCGTCGTCCGGTCCCTCGCGTGCATGGAGGCGGTCGCCGAGCCAGCGGGTGAACTGGGTCGCCTCCTCCACGAATCCGAGGTCGAGCAGCGCCCGTACCGACAGCGAGCCGTCCCGCACCCACGTGTACCGGTAGTCCCAGTTGCGCTCACCGCCGACCTGCTCGGGCAGTCCCATGGTGGCGGCGGCGACCGGCGCGCCCGTCGGGGCGTAGGTGAGGAGCTTGAGGGTGATCGCGGAGCGGTGCACCATCTCCGTCCAGCGGCCCCGGTAGTTCGAGGTGCGCACCCACTTCTGCCAGAAGTCGACGTTGTTCCACAGGTCCTCGGTGATCCCGTCGATCGTGGGGGGCGGCGGCGCTTCGCCGTCGGGCCCGCACACCGTGAACACCACGGCCGCCTGCTCGCCGTTGTCGAGGGTGATGCCGCCCCGGACGTCCTGCCCGTCGCGCTCGAACGGGATGTCGCCCTGGAGGTAGGCGGTCGCGCCCGGTGACCGGAACGTCGCCGTGCCGGGGGTCAGGTCGAGTTCGTGGGTGGCCCGCGCGTAGTCGAACCGCGGCCGGCACTCCAGAGCGAAGTGCACGGTGCCGCGCACCGATCGCACGACGCGCACCAGACTGTGCCGGTCGGTCGGGGTCGGGCCCGGCAGGACCGGCATGTAGTCGATGATCTCGCCCACGCCGTCCGGGGACATGAAACGGGTCACCACGAGGGCCGTGTCCGGGTAGTAGAGCTGCCGCCAGGTTCCCTCGGGGTGATCGGGCGCGAGGCGGAAGTAGCCGCCGCCGTCGTGGTCCAGCAGCGAGGCGAAGACACTGGGGGAGTCGAAGCGTGGTGCCGGGAACCAGTTGACCACGCCCTGGGACGACACCAGGGCCGCGGTCTGCAGGTCCCCGATCAGGCCGTGGTCGGCGATGGGCGGATAGCGATCCATGCTGGCCTCCTTGTCGGGCTCGTCAGGCCGCTTCGGCCTCGACGCGCCCCGAACCGACGGCGTCGACGAGCGCCCGGTGGTCCTTCTCGTTCTGGTCGGCGTAGCTCTCGGCGAAGGGGACCAGCGCCCGGTCGAAGACGTCACCGCCGCCCAGATAGGAGGCGATGGCGATCCGGTCGCCCGACCTCGCGTGTGCGCGGGCCAGCGTGGCACCGCACAGTTCGCCGAAGGCCCGCAAGCCGGACGGCACCATGGCCTCGGGTTCGGCGATCCCCTTCCAGTCCCGCAACTGCCGTACATAGAAGTCCCGTCGGCGGCCGTCGATGCCGTCGGCCCGTTCCCAGCCCAGGAAGATGTCACTGGTGGCCTGCATGAGCCGCTGGCCGGCGACCACGCGCTCGCCCTGCGTCCGGTACTCGCTCGCGCCGGCGAACGGCGCCAGTACCGACTCGTCTGCCTCCTTGGCCTGGAGGAGCAGCGGATCCGTGTCGTCCCGGCCGAGCAGGAGAATGATCCAGCAGCGGGTGCCCACAC
Source organism: Streptomyces sp. NPDC026500 (assembly GCF_055567635.1). NCBI lineage: Bacteria > Bacillati > Actinomycetota > Actinomycetes > Kitasatosporales > Streptomycetaceae > Streptomyces > Streptomyces sp. NPDC026500. The sequence continues at coordinate 251,877 of NZ_JBVHQB010000003.1, forward strand.
TGCCGACGCCGACCACCTTGCGGGCCACGTCGGCGATTTGGTACTGCTCCAGCAGGAACCGCCGGTCCGAGTTCAGACTGCGGCCGTAGCGTTCGATCAGCCGGCGGATCTGCTTCTCCAGGGCGCTGCGTTCCACATCCGGAAGCAGATCTTGCAACGGCGTGATGAGCGGCGGATCCGGGGCGATGCGGGCCTTGCCGTCGACCAGGTGGGTGAGCTTGGCGAAGGCCTGGAGACTGTCCCGGGTACGCGCCTTGGCCGTCGTCCTGGACCATCGCTCGCGCGCCCGCGCGCTCAACTCCCCGGCGATATGGGTCCGTACCCACTCCTCGTCGAAATGCGTGTACCACACGGGGAGATTGCCCAGACCGGCGAAGCGTCTCATCCACTCGCGGTACGACCGCACCGTCGTACGGACGATGTCGGCGCGCTCCTTGCCGCCGAAGCCGTTCGCCCGGCCCGCGATGACGAAGCTGGTGGACAGCCGCTTGACGTCCCACTCCCAGGGGCCGGGCAGCGTCTCGTCGAAGTCGTTGATGTCGAACATCATGCGGCGCTCGGGCGAGGCCAGCAGCCGGAAGTTCAACAGATGTGCGTCACCGCATAGTTGGACTCTGATCCCGGACCGTGGGGTGTCGGCGAGGTCCCCGGCCATGATGGCGGCGGCCCCGCGGTAGAACCGGAAGGGTGACTCGGTCATCCTGCCGTAGCGGATCGGTACGAGCTCGGGCACCCGGGTCGCCGACTGTCCCTCCACGACGTCCACCGGGTCGGTCCGCTTCGGCGAGGGGGTGAAGTCGGCATGACTGGAACGGGGTACGGCGGACCGGGCGGCCCTGCCCAGCGCGGCTCGCTCCGCCGGTGTGTGGTGCGGAGGATGGCTGCCGGCCGGGTGTTTGGGGGTCACTGCAGACGCTCCGCGATGTGGTCGCCGACTCGGAGCGCGTTGGCGATCGCGGTCAGCGAGGGATTCACCGCGCCGATGCTCGGGAAGAAGCTCGTGTCGACGACGTAGAGGTTGTCGAGGTCGTGGGCCCTGCAGTTGATGTCGAGGGCCGAATCGGCGGGGTCGTGGCCGAAGCGGACCGTCCCCGCCTGGTGCGCCGTCGCGCCGATGGGCATGCCCTTGTGCAGATAGATGCTGTGCGACAGGAGATGGTGCTCGCGCATGCCCAAGTGGCCGAGCATGCGCTGCAGTTCGTGCCGCAGGCGCTGGAGTCCGGCGATGTTGTTCTTCTCGTCGAGGGCGAGATGGATGGCGCCGTCCCCGTCCAGGGTGACGCGGTTGTCCGCGACGGGCAGGTCCTCTCCGCACAGCCAGAAGTCGACGGCGTGGTGGGCGAGTACCTCGAAAGGCATGTCGGGCGAGACGGCTCCCGCCCAGCGCGGTGCCTCGCCGTGGATCTGCTCGGAGTCGGACTTGCCGAGCATCTGGATGCCGCCGAGGGGGTAGTCCCAGTCGTCGGACCCCAGGTACCAGTCGTGCAGCGCCAGCGTCTTCTGGAACTTGGTGTCGTTCGGTTCCTTGGATATGGCCATCAGGGCGAGGTTGTTGTGCCGCATGTAGTGACGGCCCACCACGTCCGAGCTGTTGGCCAGGCCCCGCGGATGCCGGTCGTTCGCCGAACGCAGCAGCAGGGCTGCCGAGTTGACGGCACCACAGGCGACGATCACGATGTCCGCGCTGAATTCGACCGTCGTACCACCGGCTGAACCGTTGCCGTCACCGTTCTCGCCACTGCCACTGCCACTGTCTCCGTCTCCCAGCGTGGCGACGACAGAGGTGACGCTCCGGCCCGTGGGGTCGGTGTCGAGCCGTCGTACGTTCGCGTGGGTGACCATCTCCACGTTGGGGTGTTCGAGGGCGGGGTCGACACAGATGACCTGCGCGTCGGACTTCGCGCCGACCAGACAGGGGAAGCCGTCGACGCGGTCGCAGCGGATGCAGGCGCTGGCGTGCGTGGCCCCGCCCCGGTCGTCCTGGGTGAGGTTCACCCCGATCGGGAGGTGGAAGGGGTGCAGCCCCCGCTTCTCCAGGTCGTCACTGAGCTGCTGGATGCGCGGCTCGTGCCGGACCGGCGGATAGGCGTACTGGGCGCTGGCGGGTCCTTCGGTCGGGTCCTCTCCGTGGCGGCCGTGCACGAGGTAGAGGTGTTCGGCCTGGGTGTAGTACGGCTCCAGGTCCTGGTAGCCGAGAGGCCAGGCGGGGGAGATGCCGTCGTGGTGGCGGAGCTCGCCGAAGTCCTCCGGGCGCAGCCGGAAGAGCGCGGCGCCGTAGAACTTGGTGTTGCCGCCCACGTAGTAGTTGACCTCGGGCGGGAACTGGTCGCCGTGCCGGTCATACCAGAACTCCGGGGCCCGGTACTTGCCCTTGACGAACACCGCGGTGGAGTCCCAGTTGTCGCGTTCGCGCGGGAGGTAGCCACCGCGTTCGAGGAGGAGAATCCGCTTGCCGGTGGGAGCCAGCCGATGGGCGATGGTCCCGCCGCCCGCGCCGGTTCCGATAACGATGACGTCGTAGTGACGTGAGTCGGTCATGCCGGCCACCGTCCTTGGATTGTGGTGCGGGACTGCCGTGGAAGGGGGCATGCGGCCCGATCACCAAGGTAGCTCTGGGCCATATGTCCGGCGAGTTGAGCTAATCGGGCGAGCCCAGGCGGCGGACCACGGCGGGTTCCCGTGCGATGACGGCACCGGCGGTGATGCCCACGGAGATGACGACGCACAGTCCGATCAGCCAGGGCAGCACGGTGAAGACCGCGCCCAGCGAGCCGTAGCGTTCCAGGCTGTGGTTGAGCGCGTAGGGTACGTACACCTTGGCGATCACCGACAGCACGGTCAGGGCCACACCGGTCACGATCGCGCCGGGCAGCAGCGGCAGCCAGGGGACGCGCCCCGCGAGCAGCAGGTGCTGGGTCCACCACCAGACGCCGATCTCGGTGAACAGGAGCAGCGGGAAGCCGAGCCAGGACCCCCACGCCGAAGCCGGTCCGCAGCGGTCCCTGCAGGGCGATGACGACCAGCAGGGTCACGATCCAGACGAACCAGCGCCAGACGGCGATCCGCGCACTCGCGGCCGGCAGCAGCCAGGCGCGCTGACAGAGCCGCTGCATCGCCCGGCTGCACGCGGTGGCGGACAGCAGCACCATCAGAAGGCTGACCGCCCCGGTGCTCTGCCGCAGGCCCGCGGAGTCGGCTCCGTACACCTTCTTCAGCTGCTGGTCGGCGCTGCCGGTGATGCCGAGGATGTCGTGCACGGAGTCGACTATCTCCTTGCGTACCGACTCAGGGGCGAAGGAGGCGACCACGAAGAGCAGCGGAACGGCGGTCAGAAAGGCCTGGGCGGCGAGCCGGGTCGCGGAATCCAGCAGGTTCACGGCGATGAGATGGGAGGAGAGGCGGGTGATGACCGGGAACCGCGTCTCGGCGCCCGTGCGCATTCCCAGCAGCCGGGCCCGCAGCGCCGCCGTCCGCCGGCGCAGCCGGCTCCGGCCGCCGCCGGCGTTCGAGCCCGGTTCTTCGCCTGTGCGCATGCCGCTCCCCGTGTCGGGCCTTGGCCGGGCACTCCGTCGGGGGTGACCGCGCCACAAGGGTGCAGTCCGGCGCGGTCGCCGGGCTCGCGGCGCGAGCGCCGTTGGGCCGTACGGGGGTGGCGGCGGGCCGTGGTGTGCCGGGCGGAACGGTGGATTTGTGGAGGTCGGCGGGGGAGGTGACGATGAAGGCATGTGCGATGCCGCGGCTCTGAGCCGCGCGAGACCACGCGGGGGCGGCGATGGTCCTTGACCTGGTCCTCATCGGTCTGGTGATCGCCCTGGACCCGCTGCCGGTCACCGGATTCGTGCTGGTGCTGTCGTCGCGCAACGGAATCTGGAAGGGCCTCGCCTTCATCCTCACCTGGCTGGCCACGTTCGTCGGCATCATCGCCGCGGTGCTGCTCATGACCGGCGGTCAGCCACCGCCCGCGAAATCCGCGCCGTCCACGGCCGCGCTGGCCGCCAAACTGGCCATCGGTGTCGGAATGGTCTGCTACGCGGAGCGCACCCGCCGCAACATCGGCAAGCGGCCCAAGTCCTCCGGCTTCATGTCGCGGATCGAGCGGATCTCCCCTTGGTCCGCGGCCGGACTGGCGCTGCTGCTCCAGCCGTGGGGGATGGTCGCGGCCGGAGCGGCCACCGTCGTGGAAGCCGACCTCTCGCACGCCGCGTCGTACGCGGCGCTGATGGGCTACGTCCTGCTCGCCACTTCCAGCATCTTGACGATGGAGCTCTACGCGACGTTCGCCCCGCGATCGGCCCATGTCCGGCTCGGGAAGCTGCGTGCGTGGCTGGAGGGGCACCAGGATCAGGCGCTGGTGTCGCTGGTGCTGTTCCTGGGGCTGTGGCTGGTGGGCAAGAGCATCTACCAGCTGACCGCGTGAACCACCCGTACGGCCCGAACGGCCCTGTTCGCCAGGGGTGCGAGGAGGGTCGTCAGCGGCTGGAGGGAGCCGTCGCACCGAAGTGCGGCGGCTTCCGTCCGGTGCTGCAATGGCATTGACGAGGGGCAGGGGGACCACCATGACCATGCAGGGGTGAAGCCGTGAGCGAAGATGAATTCGTCGAGATGGGACCGATCGACTATGTGGTCGTGGAGTTTCCCGGTAACCGAATGACCGGTGAGGGATTTCCGATCCTGGTCGATCTGGTGGACCGCGGCGTCATTCGGATTCTCGACCTTTTGTTCGTGAGGAAGGACAAGGACGGCTCTGTGGTCGGCATGGAGATCGCCGACTTCGACGGAGACGGAGCGCTCGACCTCGCCGTCTTCGAGGGTGTGTCCTCCGGCCTGCTGGGCGAGGACGACATCGAGGAGGCAGGGAGGGCCCTGGAACCCGGCAACTCCGCCGGAATCCTGGTCTACGAGAACGTGTGGGCGGCGCCCTTCGCCACCGCCCTGCGCCGCGGCGGTGCCCAGATGGTCGCCTCCGGGCGCATTCCGGTGCCGGCCGTGCTGGCCGCGCTCGAAGAGACGGATGCCGGATAGACGACACGGAGGCCGGACGGCCGCCGACGGCGGAGCGGTCCGGCCACGACCGCGACCGCGCCCCCGGACCCGCCGATCGGCGGAAGGTCCGGGGGCGCGGTCGTAGCCGTGGGGCCTGTCGGGTTGTGTCCGTGCCGCGTCTCGGGTCGTGGCCGTGGGGCCTGTCGGGCTGTGGCCGTGCCGCCTGTCGGGTCGCGGCCGTGCCGCCCTCAGGCTGTGTCCGTGCCGCCTGTCAGAGCGTGCCCGCCGCGCTCGTCAGGGAGGCCCCGTGCCCGCCGTGCGTGCGGTCCCGGTCTGTCGGGCGCGGGCGTGAGGGAAAGGGTCGAACCGGCAGTGGCCCCGCATCTCGGTGCGGGGCCACTGCCGGCCGGAGAGTCCTGGGGGAGCGGTCGGTTACTCGGTACGTGCGTCCCGGCTGGGCCCGACGCACAGCGCCCAGATGACGAAGGCGTCGACGGCGATCAGCACGCTGGACCACACGGGGGAGTACGGCAGCCACATGAAGTTGGCGACCATGGCCAGGCCCGCCAGGGCGATACCGATGATGCGGGCCCACAGCATGCCGCGGAACACGGCGATGCCGGCGAAGACGACCAGGACCCCGAGGGTGAGGTGGATCCAGCCCCAACTCGTGAGGTTGAAGCTGTAGACGTAGTTGCGGGTCGTGACAAAGACGTCGTCCTTGGCGATCGCGGCGATGCCCTGGAATATGGCCATCGCACCGCCGAAGATCATCATGACCGCGGCGAAGGCGGTCCAACCGGACACCCACGCTCCCGTACTGTCACCGGCTTCGTGCCGGTGCATACCCGTCGTAGCCATTGCGAGCTCCTCTTGCCTAGACCTCGCCACTGACCGGGCTACGGTCGGTGGCCCACATTTCAGCTTGCCATGGGAATGACGGACCGGCAGATCGTCGGAAATCGCGCCGGGCGGGGCCGAGATCGATGTGCGGGAGAATCCGTTCGGTGTTCCAATGAATATGTCCGGTGCGCTGAGAATGAATTCGGCGCGCACAAGGGATCGAATCCCTTTCGGGCTCATTCCGTATGCCTCGTGCCGGAAAGGAAACCACCGTGCCAGGTCTCCTCCGCGGGGTCGCCCGCACCGCCGTGGTGGCCGGTACGGCCACCGCCGTCTCGAACCGTGTGTCACGTCGTCAGCAGGGGCGATGGGCCCAGCAGGAAGCCCAGCAGCAGTATCAGGAGCCCCCGCCCGCCGCCGAGCCCGCACCCGCGCCCGCCGCGCCGGCCGACGACATGACCAGCAAGATCGATCAACTGAAGCAACTGGGGGACCTCAAGGCCCAGGGCGTGCTCAACGAAGCCGAGTTCGAGGAACAGAAGCGCAAGATCCTCGGCTGACCCGGGCACGGTCCTCGACGAGAAAACCGCTACGAGACCACGACGAGAAGCCATCACGAGAAGCCACGACGAGAAGCAACGACGAGCACACAGGCCCGGCGGCCGAGGGATCAGCCCTCGGCCGCCGAGGCGTGACGAGGGCCCAACGCCGGGCTGTGAGGCGGACCCGGGTGCCCGCGGGTGGGATGACCCCGGGGTCATCCCACCCGGTGACCGTTCTCCAGTTCCGCCGTTCCCGAGTTCTCCGCCAGGACGTCGAGTGCGGCGAGGACACGACGGCCCGAGGCGCCCGGCAGATGCGTGGCCAGTTCCTCGCGCGGCACCAGCCGCCAGGACAGCAGTTCCTCCTCCTGCAGCCGGATCGCCTTGAGGTCCCGTTCGCCGAGTACGCCGCCGTCGTACAGATATGCCACCAGCGGCGGGCGCGCGGGCCACTGGACCCAGTCGACGGCCAGGAGTCGTCCGAGCTCCACGTCGAGGCCGATCTCCTCGGCCGTCTCGCGGCGCGCACCCTGCCGTGGGCTCTCCCCGTCGTCGGACTCCACCGTTCCGCCCGGCAACGTCCACCCCTCCCGGTAGTTCGGCTCTACGAGGAGCACCCGCCCCTCGGCGTCGCGGAAGAGGGCGGCGGCCCCGACGAGGACACGGGGCAGGCCGGCGAGGTATGCGGCGAAGTCCGAAGTGGTCACTCCGGAAGGGTAACGAGCGGACACCGGACTTTCCCGGGCTCCGGCACCGACCCGGTGTCCGGGACCGACCCGGGCTGCGGCTCCGACCCGGTGTCCGGCACCGACCCGGGCTCCACCGACCCGGGCTCCAGCACCGCCACCCCTCCCGACCCTGACCCCGGCTCAGGCCCTGGCCCCCGCTTCCGCCAACGCGACCGTGCGTGAGGCGAGCTCGCTGATCCGGACCCCGTCGAAGCCGAACACCGCGCTGCGGACGGTGTCCTCCAGCGGGTCCTTCCACTGCGGGGGAATCGCCTCCGCCCCGCACAGGACGCCCGCGACGGAGCCCGCGGTCGCGCCGTTCGAGTCGGTGTCCAGACCGCCGCGGACGGTCAGCGTGATGGTGCGGGTGAAGTCGCCGTCGCCGTACAGCAGCCCGGCCGTCAGCACCGCCGCGTTCGGGACCGTGTGGATCCAGCCCATCCCGGCTGTCTCCTCGGACACCGTGGTCAGCGTGTCCTCCCAGGTCATCCGGGTCTCGTGGAGCGTGAGCACCCGGCGTACCGTGCGGGCCAGGCGACTGCTCGCGGGGATCACGGTGAGCGCCGTGTCGAGCGCGTCCCGTACGGACGGGGCGGTGAAGGCCGCGGCGATCAGCGCCGCCGCCCACATCGCGCCGTAGACGCCGTTGCCGGTGTGGGAGAGGACGGCGTCACGGCGGGCCAGGGAGGCCGCGCGCTGCGGCAGCCCCGGGGACGTCCAGCCGTAGACATCGGCGCGGATCAGCGCGCCGATCCACTCCTGGTACGGATTCTCGTACGTCGCCGTCACCGGAGGCTTCAGACCCTGGGCGAGGTTGCGGTACGCGGCCCGCTCCGCCGTGAACGTCTGGAGATACGGAAGGCGCAGCAGCCACAGGTCACCGACCTGCTCGGTGCTGAACGAGAAGCCGTGCGTCTCCAGGAGGTCGAGTCCGAGGATCGCGTAGTCCACGTCGTCGTCACGGCAGCTGCCGTGGATGCGGCCGCGCACGCAGCTGCGCCACTCGGGCCGCAGCTCGAACTCCCCACCGGCACCGTCGTCGGCGGGCCCGGGGAGATAGTCGGTCAGGGGCAGGGCCGCCGCCTGCCGCAGATAGCGGTCGATCCGGTCCCGCGTCCAGTGGTCGCCCTGCTCGACCGGTTTGCCGAGCATGTTGCCCGCGATCCGGCCCAGCCAGCCCCCGAGGACGCGGTCGGCGATGTCGGTGCCCACAGGGGTCATGGCTCCGGTCTACCCAATTCCGGGCGGGCGTGCGCGCCGGGGCGATACGGAATCGGGTGCTCCGGGAGTACCCGAGGCCGCCGGTGTCCCGCGCCGGGCAGCCTGCGGCGACCGGTCCCCGAGCCGGTCCCGGGGCTCGTCCCGCAGGCTGGGCAGGGGCATGACGGCGGGGGCTCCCTCCGGTTAAGGTCGCAGCGGCGCGACTGCCTTGACGTGTGCAAGGCCCGGAAGCAAGGGGAATGCAAGGTGGCGGACGCTGCAGTGAATCGGACCCCGCGGGTGCTCATCGCCGCGGACAAGTTCAAGGGATCGCTGACGGCCATACAGGTCGCGGAACGCGTGACGGCCGGACTGCGCCGGGTCGCGCCCCAGGTCGTGGTCGAGTCGCTGCCCGTGGCCGACGGCGGCGACGGCACCGTCGACGCGGCGGTCGCGGCCGGATTCGAGCGCCGCGAGGTGCGCGTCGCCGGACCGCTGGGCGACGAGGTGACCGCCGCGTTCGCGCTGCGCGGGGACACCGCGGTCGTGGAGATGGCCGAGGCGAGCGGGCTGCAGCGGCTGCCCAGGGGCGTCTTCGCACCGCTCTCGTCGTCGACGTACGGCTCAGGGGAACTGCTGCGCGCCGCGCTGGACGCCGGCGCGCGCACCATCGTCTTCGGCGTGGGCGGCAGCGCGACGACGGACGGCGGCGCGGGCATGCTGTCCGCGCTCGGCGCGCGCTTCCTCGACCCGGAGGGTGAGCCGGTGGCTCCCGGCGGCGCCGCGCTGTCCGACGTGGAGACGGCCGATCTGTCCGGCCTGGACGACCGGCTCGGCGCGGTCGATCTCGTCCTCGCCAGCGACGTGGACAACCCGTTGACGGGACCCAAGGGCGCGCCCGCCGTCTACGGCCCCCAGAAGGGCGCGGGTCCCGACGACGTGGCGGTGCTGGACACCGCCCTCGCCCACTTCGCCGCCGTCCTGGAGAAGGAGATCGGGCCGAAGGCCGCCGGGTACGCCGCGGCGCCCGGCGCGGGCGCCGCGGGCGGTGTCGGTTACGGGGCCCTGGTCCTCGGCGCCCGCTTCCGGCCCGGCATCGAGGTGATGCTCGACGTGCTCGGTTTCGCGCCCGCGCTGGAGCGCGCCACGCTGGTGATCACCGGTGAGGGGTCCCTCGACGAGCAGACCCTGCACGGCAAGGCACCCGCCGGAGTCGCGGCGGCCGCCCGAGCCGGGGGCAAGGAGGTCGTCGCGGTCTGCGGCCGGCTCGCGCTCCGGCCCGAGGCGCTCGGCAGGGCCGGCATCCGGCGTGCGTACCCCCTCACCGAGGTCGAGCCCGACATCGCGAAGTGCATCTCCGACGCAGGGCCGATCCTTGAGCGGGTGGCGGAGAACATCGGGCGGGACTTCCTGCGCTGAGGCCCGAGGGGTTCATCGCTTCCTCGGCCCGAGGGTGATCTTCGGCCCGAGGGCGGTCCGTCGCTCCGTCGGTCCGAGGGCGGTCCATTGCTCCTTCGGTCGCTCCCTCGGGCCGAGGAGTTCGTCGCTCCCTCGGGCCAGGGCGGTCCGCCGCCCCCGCCGTCGTGGCCGCTGTCGTCTCACCGCCCCGGTCCGGCTCCCGTGACCGCCGCGGCGCCCGCCAACCGGTAGGCGTCCAGGGCCAAGGTCATCTCGATCAGGTCGCGGGGGCGGGCCAGTGAGCGCGAGGTCACCTGTTCCAGCCGGCGCAGGCGGTTGAAGACGGTGTTCCGGTGGCAGTACAGGCGTCCGGCCGCCCGTCCCGCGGAGCCCTCGCACGCCAGCCACATGTCCAGCGTCTCGATCAGTACGGCCCGGTCGCCCGGTTCGAGCTCCAGCAACGTACCGAACACGTCCGACACCAGCCGGCCCGCCAGCTCCGGCTGGCTCACGACGAGCGCCGTCGGCATCCGCTGATCGAGGCGTACGACGCCGGTGGCGTCCGGCGGACAGGTACGCAGCGCCAGTTCGGCCCACCGCCGGGCGCGTCCCAGTTCGCCCAGACCCGAGACCACGGGACTGATACCGCCCGGACCCGAGCGCCGACCGTCCAGCAGCCGGGCGACCTCGTCCAGGTCCTGTTCGGCGCCCAGCGCCACCACCGCTATCTCGCAGTCGGCCCGCATCCGCCAGATGAACCGCAGCCCCGCCCCCACCATCGGCCGGACGCAGACGTCCCGTCCGTCGTGCCGCTCCGTCCGCAGCACGACGACGGCATACGGTCCGTGCTCGGGCAGATCGAGCCCGGCCGCCGCCCGCGCCGCGAGCCCCGGTGCCTCCTGACCCTCCAGCAGCGCGTCGAGCAGCGCCTGCAACTGCTCGTCGGTGCGCCGCCGCAACTCCCGTTCCGTGGCCAGGTAGGACTCCGACGCGGTCGCGGCCTGGGCGTCCACGGCCGACCACACCATCGTGGCGCACCGCATGAGCACCGCGAGCCGCTCGGGCTCCCGGCTCGCCGCGCTCTCCATCAGCGCGTCCCACACCAGATAGCCGGCGGCACGGTAGGCGTGCACCAGGAGTTCGAGCGGCAGCCCCTGCTGGGCCCGCCGCCGGCCCGCCTCCTCGGCGTGCTCCAGATCGCGGCGCGGTGAGTCCCGGGGTGCGGAGATCGCCTTGATGCCGATGCGCATCGCGGTCTCCGCCTCCCGCCACTGCTGGTCGTGCGGCAGCACCTGTCCGTAGACGGGGGAGTACTCGGTGAGCTGCCTGATGTGCTCGTCGACGAGCTCGGGCAGCCGTTCCAGCAGAGCCACACACGACTCCGCGAGCAGCTTCCAGTCATGACCGGTCCGCGGTCTGCGCCCTCCCATGGCCGGAGGATCCCACCCGGACACGGGTCGCACAGGCCCCTGACACGCGGTGTTGTGCGCATGCACAACGGGCGGGCGCCACCGGTGGGCTCCCGCCGCGTATCGGCCGCAGCCCGTGGACGGGGGTGTCCACCGGTGCTGAGGTGAGCGCCACACCGAGCGAGGACAAGGGAGATGCCATGGGCGGTTCCGCTCTGCTCGTGCGGGAACTGTCGGTCGGATACGGTCCCGTACGCGCACTGCGTCATGTGTCGTTGGAGGTGCCCGAGGGAGCCGTGGTGACGGTCCTCGGCAGCAACGGCGCGGGCAAGTCGACGCTGCTGAGGGCGGTGTGCCGGACCCTCTCCTTCCATGGGGGAGCGGTCACCGGCGGCACGGTCACGCTGGGCGGACGGCCGTTGGACCGGCTGCCGCCGGACCGGGTGGTGGCCGTCGGGGTGTCCCAAGTCCCGGAAGGCCGAAGGGTGTTCAGCCGGATGACGGTCGCGGACAATCTGCGCGCCGGAGCACTGGGCGGCACCGGCGGCCGCGCGGACAGGGCGCGCGCCCTGCGGCGCGTGCACGAGTTGTTCCCCGTCCTCGCCGACCGCGCCCAGCAGCGGGCGGGGCTGCTGTCCGGCGGGGAGCAGCAGATGCTCGCGGTCGGCCGGGCGCTCATGGGCGCCCCCAAGGTGCTGCTGCTCGACGAACCCTCGCTCGGGCTCGCCCCGTTGATGGCCGCGCGGATCGCCGACACGGTGCGGGAGATCAACGAACAGGGCACCTCCGTCCTGCTCGTCGAACAGAACGCCGCCCTCGCCCTGCGGCTCGCCTCCAGTGCCTATGTCCTGGAGGTCGGCGAGGTGACCCTGTCCGGTCCCGCGGACGACCTCGCCGCCTCCGACGAGGTGCGCCGCCGCTATCTGGGTGTGGTCGACGAGGACGCCGCGGCCGACGGAGCCTCCGCGCGCGGCGCCCTCCCGTCCCTGTCCCGTTGGAAGGGGTGACCCACGGTGGAAGAACGCGACATTCCCTCGCTCGACGTCAGGGACGTGACCGTCCGCTTCGCGGGGCTGACCGCGCTCGACGCGGTGAGCTTCACCGTGCGGCCCGGCACCGTGCACGCCCTCATCGGCCCCAACGGGGCAGGAAAGTCCACCTGTTTCAACGTGCTGTCCGGTGTCTGCCGGCCCGCCGCCGGAAGCGTCCGCCTCGGTGAGCACGAACTCACCGGACTGCCGCCCCACCGGATCGCCGGGCTGGGCGTGGCCCGCATCTTCCAGAACCTCGCCCTGCCCCCGCACGCCACCGTCGAGGACTGCCTGCTGCTCGGCCGGCACCGGCTGACCCGCGCCGGATTCCTCGCCGCCGGGCTGCGGCTGCCCTCGGCGGCCCGCGAGGACCGGCGGCACCGCGAACGCGTCCGCGAGATCGCCGCGTTCGTGGGCCTGGAGCGCCAACTCGACCAGCCCGCCGGTTCGCTCCCGTACGGACAGCAGAAGCTCGCCGAGCTCGCCCGGGCCCTGTGCATGGAGCCCCGGGTCCTGCTCCTGGACGAACCCGTCGCGGGCATGACCGCCGACGAACGACGCCGAACCGCCGCGGTCGTCGCGGGAGTTCGCGACAGCCTCGGCATCTCGATCGTGCTGGTGGAACACGACATGGGGGTCGTGATGCGGCTCGCGGACGCGGTGACCGTACTGGACTTCGGGCGCCGTATCGCCGACGGCGCCCCCGCAGACGTACAGAACGATCCGGCGGTGGTACGCGCCTATCTGGGCGAGAGCGCCGGCCCAGAGGAGACCGCTTCATGAGCACCTTCGCCGAACTCCTGCTCAACGGCCTGTCGTTGGGCTCCGTCTACGCCCTCATCGCGCTCGGATTCGTCGTCATCTTCCGGGCCACCGAGGTCGTCAACTTCGCGCACGCCTCCCTGCTGCTCGCGGGCGGCTATGTCACCGCGACCCTCCACGACGACATCGGCTTCTGGCCCGCGCTGCTCGCCGGCGTCGCGGGCGCCGCGCTGGTGGGAGCCGCCGTGGAGTTCCTGGTGATGCGCCGCTACCGGGGATCCGACCAGAGCGTCCTCGCCATCGTCACCATCGGCGTCGACATCCTGCTCACCACCGAACTGACCCGCCGTATCGGCACGGACGTCCTGGCGATGGGCGACCCCTGGGGCAACGCCGTCCTCACCGTCGGGCCGGTCTCCGTCGCCCACACCCGGATCGCGGCGTTCGTCACGGCGTCCCTGCTCATCTCGGCCTTTCTGCTGGCCTTCCGCTACACGTCCTGGGGCGTGGCGATGCGCGCCGCCGCGGAGAGCCCGGAGACCGCCGCCCTGATGGGGGTCAGGCTCGGCCGGGTGTCGCTGGGGGCCTGGGCGGTGGCGGGCGGCCTCGCGGCCGTCGCCGCGCTGTTCCTGACCGTCTTCCCGACCCCCGGACTGGAACGCGCCACCTCGCTGGCCGCGCTCAAGGCGTTCCCCGCGGCGATCCTCGGCGGCCTCGACTCGACGACGGGCGCGCTGGTCGGCGGGCTCCTTGTCGGTGTCACCGAATCCCTGGCCACCGGCTACCAGAGCGACCTCACCTTCCTCGGGCGCGGCCTCGGCGATCTCGCGCCCTACGTGGTGATGGTCGCGATCCTGCTCATCCGGCCCGCCGGGCTGTTCGGCACGAAGGAGCTCGCCCGTGTCTGAGGTCCTCACCCGCGACGAGGCGGCCGGCGCACCCCGGCCCGCCCGCCACCGCACGATCCGGCTGCCCGGCGCCCGGACCGCGATCGGGGCCGTCGGCGCCGTCCTGCTGCTCGCGCTGCCCTTCTACGTCGACCGCTTCTGGCTGGAGGCCGGTCTGTTCGCGATGGCCGCCGCGATCGGCGCGATCGGCCTCAACCTCCTCACCGGCGCGACCGGGCAGCTCTCCATGGGGCACGCCTTCTTCCTCGCGGTCGGTGCGTACGGCTACTGCGTGTTCGCCGCCGACGGGGGCGACGGGCTGACCGGTCTGGGCCTGCCGACCTGGCTCGCGGCCGTGCTCGCCGTGGCCGTCTCCGGAATCGCCGGAGGCCTGTTCAGCCCGATCGCGGGACGGCTGCGCGGTGCCTATCTCGGCATCGCCACCCTCGCCCTGATCTTCATCGGACAGCACGTCCTGTTCAACGCCCGGGATCTGACGGGCGGCTTCAACGGCCGCGACGTACCGCCGCTCAGCCTCTTCGGTCTCACCTTCGACGACCGTGAGCTCGTCGTCGCCGCCGTGCCGTTCGGCTCGGCCGAGAAACTCTGGTACGTCGGTCTGGCGGTACTCCTCGGCTGCGGGCTCTTCGCCCGAGGGGTGCTGCGCGGACGCCCCGGCCGGGCGATGAACGCGATCCGCGACCACCGGATCGCGGCCGGGGTGATCGGCGTGCCCGTCGCCCGGTACCGCGCCGCCGTCTTCGTCCTGTCCTCGATGTACGCGGGCCTGGCCGGGGTGCTGCTCGCCCTGGTCTTCCAGCGCACCGTGCCCGACTACTTCGGGATCACGCTCTCGCTCGACTACCTCGCCATGATCGTCATCGGCGGGCTCGGCTCGGTCGCCGGGGCGGTCGCCGGGGCCGCGTTCGTCTCGCTGCTGCCGCAGCTGCTGACCCGCTACAGCGACACCCTGCCCCTGGTCTCCGACCCGGGCATGGGCGGGATCGCGCCCGGCGAGGCGGCCCGGTACCTGTACGGCGCCGCCGTCGTGGCGGTGGTGCTCTTTCTTCCGGGCGGCCTGGTCAGGGTGGCCGCCCGGCGTCGCGTCAAGCCCCGTCCCGGGGCCACTCCAGGGGAGGAACGATGAGAACGACACACACCGCGCGGCTGGCCGCCGGGGCGCTGGCCGCCCTGCTCGTGCTGGCCGGATGCAGCTCCAAGGCCAAGGACGACAACGCCGACAAGCAGGCGGCCGGCGGGGTGAAGACCGGCGAGGGGATCTCCGGGAAGACGATCAGCCTCGGAGCGCTCACCGACATGAGCGGTGTCTACGCGACGCTCGGCAAGAGCGTCACCCAGGCCCAGCAGCTCTATGTGAAGCAGACCAACGACGCCGGCGGCGTCTGCGGCTACAAGCTGGCGCTGACGGTCCGCGACCACGGGTACGACCCGCAGAAGGCCGTCTCCGGCTACACGGAGCTGGCGCCGAAGGTGCTGGGCTTCACCCAGTTCATCGGCTCGCCGTTCGTCGCGGCCGTCAAGCAGCGCATCGACGGCCAGGACAAGGGTCTGGTCCTGCCGCAGGCCTGGTCGGCCACCCTGCTGGGCAGCTCGTACATCCGGCCCATCGGCTCCACGTACGACATCGAGACGATCAACGCGATCGACTTCCTGATGAAGGAGAAGGGCCTCAAGAAGGGCGACAGCATCGGCCATGTCTACTTCGAGGGGGACTACGGCGAGAACGCCCTGACGGGCTCCCGGTACATGGCGAAGCAGTCGGGGCTCAAGGTCGTCGAGCAGAAGATCAAGCCGACGGACAACGACATGACCGGCCAGGTCGTCGCGCTGAAGAAGGCCGGGGTGAAGGCCATCGTGATCAGCGCGGGCCCGCGGCAGGCCGCCTCGCTCGTCGGGGTCGCAGCGGCCCTCAAGTTCAATGTGCCGGTCATCGGCAACAACTCGGCGTTCGCCCCGCAGCTCCTCGCCACCGCGGCAGCCCCGGCCCTGGAGGCGAACTACTACGTGGCCAATCCCTCGCTGCCGGTCGGGGCGGACACCCCGAAGGCGAAGAAGCTGGTCGCGGACTACCGGGCCGCCTATCCGAAGGACTCCCTGGACAACGGCGTGGTGGCCGGCTGGACGGCCGCGTCGGCGTTCGGTGAGGCGCTGAAGAAGGCCTGTGCGGCCAAGGACCTCACCCGCGAGGGCGTCGACAAGGCCCTGCTGACCATCGACGCGTTCGACCCGGGGTTCGGCATTCCCCAGAACTTCACCGACCCGAAGTCGGCGTCGTCGAAGGAGAGCGTCATCCTGCAGCCCGACAAGGACGCCGTGGGCGGGATGAAGGTCGTCCGTGAGGCCGAGGCCTCGTCCGTCGCCCAGGGATACACGCCCGGCGCGTGACCCCGGCCGCTCCCGCGCGGGGCGCGAGAGGCTCCGCCCACGCACAAGGGCCCCGAACCGTGTGGTTCGGGGCCCTTCGTGTCGTACGGGGTGTTACGGGAGCTGTGCGGCTCGTGCCTCACGGCGGTTGCCCCGGAAGTTGTGCACCCGGCGAGCCGTGGCGAACAACGGGATCACCGCGCCCATGACCAGCTGCAGCGCACAGCCCGTCTGGAGGAGCAGCTGGCCGCCCGGGGCGTCGAACGCCCACGCCGCCAGGAGACCCATCGAGAGCACGATCCAGGAGAGCATCGCGACCGCGAGGCGACCGCGCGGCTTGGGGTACTCGACCCGGCTCACCATCAGCCAGGCGGTGCCCATGATCGCCATGAGCGTGGCGACGAAGGGCAGCTCGAGCAGGATGATGGAGACCACCGTCAGGGCGCCGAAGGGGCTCGGCATGCCCTGGAACGTGCCGTCCTTCACCGTGACGCAGGAGAATCTCGCGAGCCTCAGCACCACGGCCAGGAGCACCACGATCGCTCCGACCGCCGCCACCTTCTGGTACGCGTCGTCCGCGACCATGCCGTACACGAGCACGAAGTACGCCGGCGCGAGACCGAAGCTGATCAGGTCGGACAGGTTGTCCAACTCGGCGCCCATGGGGGAGGAGCGCAGCTTGCGGGCCACCAGGCCGTCGAACAGGTCGAACACCGCGGCGCACAGCATGAGGATCACGGCCGTGGCGGCGGAGTGACGGGCCATGCCCGACTCGTCGCTGCCCGTGAGGTGCGGGATCAGGATGCCGGTGGTGGTGAAGTACACCGCCATGAAACCGCAGGTGGCGTTGCCGAGGGTGAGCGTGTCCGCTATCGAGAGGCGGAGCGAGAGGGGCATCTCCTCCTCGTCGTCCGCCTCATCGGCCTCGGGAACCCAGCCGGCCTGTGTCTCGGGATCAATCACGGTCAATTCGAGTCACCCCAGCCACGGTCTTCTGACCGACCTCCACGTCGACCTCGACACCCTCGGGGAGATAGATGTCCACGCGCGAGCCGAAGCGGATCAGGCCGATCCGGTCACCCTGCTCGACCTTCGTGCCCTGAGGGATGTAGGGGACGATGCGACGGGCGACCGCGCCGGCGATCTGGATCATCTCGATGTCACCGAGCTCGGTGTCGAAGTGCCAGACGACGCGCTCGTTGTTCTCGCTCTCCTTGTTGAACGCCGGAACGAACCCACCGGGGATGTGCTCGACCGACGTCACCGTGCCGGAGAGGGGCGCGCGGTTGACGTGGACGTTGAGCGGGCTCATGAAGATCGCGACACGGGTGCGTCCGTCCTTCCACGGCATGATGCTCTGCACCACACCGTCGGCGGGCGAGATGACACGGCCCTGCGTGATCTCACGCTCGGGATCGCGGAAGAACCACAGCATCCCGGCCGCGAGCGCGGTGACGGGTACGGCCACGGCCTTGGCCGCGCCGGAACGGCGCGAACGAGCCAGGCTGAGTGCTGCGGTGGCAACGGTCGGGAGAAGCCACGGCGATGCTCCGCGCGCGAGGCGGACCCGGCCGCGAGGTGCAGAGGTTTGGCTGTGGGGCATGGATGACCTTCGTAGCGGATGATGCCGCGCTCGAACGGGGGACGGCGGCTTTCACGCGATCGTACCGGTCGCAGACCGCAACTGGGCAAGCCAAGATGCGGAGTCGACGGCCGAAGAGTGCTGACGGGGTGTGATCTTCTTCGCGAAGAAAACACCCCGAACCCGGACATCTAGCCCTGGAGTCGATACTCTTCGAGCAGTCGGCGCCCGATGATCATTTTCTGAATTTCGGCGGTACCTTCGCCGATCAGCAGCATCGGCGCCTCACGGTAGAGGCGCTCGATCTCGTACTCCTTGGAGAAGCCGTAGCCGCCGTGGATCCGGAAAGCATCTTCCACTACCTCTTTGCAGTACTCGGAGGCGAGGTACTTCGCCATCCCTGCTTCGAGGTCGTTTCGTTCCCCGGAGTCCTTTTTGCGAGCCGCGTTCACCATCATTGCATGGGCGGCCTCGACCTTGGTAGCCATTTCGGCCAGCTTGAACTGGATCGCCTGGTGCTGGGCGATGGCCTTGCCGAAAGTGTGCCGTTGCTGGGCATATGAGACGCCGAGCTCAAAAGCACGCTGTGCGACGCCGCAGCCACGAGCCGCGACATTGACGCGGCCGACCTCGACTCCGTCCATCATTTGGTAAAACCCTCGGCCGGTGGTTCCGCCGAGTACGCGATCGGCCGGAATGCGCAGTCCGTCCATGATGAGTTCGGTGGTGTCGACCCCCTTGTAACCCATCTTGTCGATCTTCCCGGGAATGGTGAGGCCGGGGCGGACCTCTCCGAAGCCGGGCTCCTTCTCCACCAGGAAGGTCGTCATCGACTTGTGGGGCGCCGTGCCCTCGGGGTGTCCTTCGTCACTTCGGACCAGAACGGCCACCAGATTCGATGATCCACCGTTCGTCAGCCACATCTTCTGGCCGTTCAGGACGTACTCGTCGCCGTCCTTGACCGCCTTCGACGAGATCGCCGACACATCCGAGCCGAGCGCCGGCTCCGACATCGAGAAGGCGCCGCGCGTCTCACCGAGCGCCATGCGGGGCAGGAAGTGGTCCTTCTGCTCCTGCGTGCCGTGCTGCTTGATCATGTACGCCACGATGAAGTGGGTGTTGATGATGCCGGAGACCGACATCCAGCCACGGGCGATCTCCTCGACGCACAGCGCGTACGTCAGGAGGGACTCGCCCAGGCCGCCGTACTCCTCGGGGATCATCAGCCCGAAGAGGCCCAGCTCCTTGAGGCCGTCGACGATGGCTTGGGGGTACTCGTCGCGGTGCTCCAGCTCGGTCGCGACCGGGATGATCTCCTTGTCCACGAAGTCGCGGACGGTGGAGAGGATCTCCTGCTGGACGTCGGTCAGACCGGCGGTCTGGGCGAGTCGCGCCATGACTACTTCTCCGTCTTCTTTTCCGCGGGTGCGGTGAGTTCGGGCCGGCCGGGCTGCTCGCCGCCGCGCTCCTTGATGTACGTCTCGGTGGGAACCATCACCTTGCGGCGGAACACGCAGACCAGCGTGCCGTCCTGCTTGTAACCCTTGGTCTCGACGTAGACGATCCCGCGGTCCGACTTGGACCGGGAGGGCGTCTTGTCGAGGACCGTGGTCTCGCCGTAGATCGTGTCGCCGTGGAAGGTCGGCGCCACGTGCTTCAGCGACTCGACCTCCAGGTTGGCGATCGCCTTGCCCGAGACGTCCGGCACGGACATCCCGAGGAGCAGCGAGTAGATGTAGTTCCCGACGACGACGTTCTTGCCGAAATCGGTCGTCTTCTCCGCGTAGTTGCTGTCCATGTGGAGCGGGTGGTGGTTCATGGTCAGCAGACAGAAGAGGTGGTCGTCGTACTCCGTGACCGTCTTCCCGGGCCAGTGCTTGTAGACCGCCCCGACCTCGAACTCTTCGTAGGTGCGTCCGAACTGCATGGTGCTCAGGCCTCCGGGGCTTCGAACGTGGTCGTGCGCTGCATGCCGGCGGCCCGGCCCTTGCCCGAGATGACGAGCGCCATCTTGCGGCTGGCCTCGTCGATCATCTCGTCGCCGAGCATCGCGGAGCCCTTCTTGCCGCCCGCCTCGGACGTGTAGTAGTCGTACGCGTCCAGGATCAGCTCGGCGTGGTCGAAGTCCTCCTGCGAGGGGGAGAAGATCTCGTTGGAGGCCTCCACCTGACCCGGGTGCAGGACCCACTTGCCGTCGAAGCCGAGGGCGGCGGCACGCTGGGCGACCGCGCGGTAGCCGTCGATGTTGCGGATCTGCAGGTAGGGACCGTCGATCGCCTGGAGGTTGTTGGCGCGGGCGGCCATCAGGATCTTCATCAGGATGTAGTGGTAGGCGTCCGCCGGGTAGCCGGGCGGCTGCTCACCCACGACCAGCGACTTCATGTTGATCGACGCCATGAAGTCGGCCGGGCCGAAGATGATCGTCTCCACGCGCTGCGAAGCGGTGGCGATCTCGTTGACGTTGTTCAGGCCCTGGGCGTTCTCGATCTGCGCCTCGATGCCGATCTTGCCGACCTCGAAGCCCATCGTCTTCTCGATCTGCGTCAGCAGCAGATCCAGCGCCACGACCTGCTGGGCGGTCTGGACCTTCGGCAGCATGATGCAGTCGAGGTTCTGCCCCGCGCCCTCGACGACCGTGACGACATCGCGGTACGTCCACTCGGTCGTCCAGTCGTTGACGCGCACGACCCGCGTCTTGCCGGTCCAGTCACCCTCGTTGAGGAACTTGACGATGGTGTGCCGGGCGTCGGGCTTGGCCAGCGGCGCGCACGCGTCCTCCAGGTCGAGGAAGACCTGGTCCGCGGGGAGCCCCTGGGCCTTCTCCAGGAACCGGGGGTTGCTGCCCGGCACCGCCAGGCAGGAGCGTCGCGGACGCAGACGGTTGACGGGCGTGGTCATGCGGGGACCTCCAGGGGGTCGAGCTTGTTCGCTTTCCGGATCTCGTCGACGATACGGCCGATGATTCCGGTGATGTCGAAGTCCTTCGGTGTGAAGACCGCGGCCACTCCCGCGGCCCGCAGCTGTTCGGCGTCGGCGTTCGGGATGATCCCGCCCGCGATCACCGGAATGTCGCCCGCGCCGGCCGTGCGCATCTTCTCCAGGACGTCCGGCACCAGCTGGGCGTGCGAGCCGGACAGGATGGACAGGCCGACAGCGTGCACGTCCTCGGCCACGGCCGCGTCCACGATCTGCTCCGGGGTGAGCCGGATGCCCTGGTACACGACCTCGAAGCCGGCGTCGCGGGCCCGCACGGCGATCTGCTCGGCGCCGTTGGAGTGCCCGTCCAGGCCCGGCTTGCCCACCAGGAACCGGAGGTTGCCGACGCCCAGGTCCTTCGCGGTCAGCTCCACCTTGCGGCGCACCAGCGCCAGCGCGGTGCCCTCCTCGGCGGTGACCGCGACGGGCGCGGACGAGACGCCGGTCGGGGCGCGGAACTCGCCGAACACCTCGCGCAGGGCCCCGGCCCACTCGCCGGTCGTGACACCGGCGCGGGCGCACTCCAGGGTGGCCTCCATGAGGTTGGCGGTGCCCTTCGCGGCCTCCTTCAGCCGCTCCAGCGCCTTGCACGGGCGCGGGTGGTTGAAGGGAGGCTGGTAGCGCGTGTCGCGCCAGGTCCCCAGCGCGGAGATCACCCGGGCCTCGACCGCGGGGTCGACCGTCATGATCGCCGCGTCCAGGTCGGCCGTGAGCGGGTTCGGCTCGGTCGACTGGAAGATGTTGACGCCGACGATCTTGTCGGTGCCGCCCTCGATACGGCCCCGGCGCTCGGCGTGCGAGGAGACGAGCTGCGACTTGAGGTAGCCGGACTCGACGGCGGCCATCGCGCCGCCCATCGCCTCGATGCGGTCGATCTCGGCCAGCGACTCCTCGACGAGGGACGCCACCTTGGCCTCGATGACGTGCGAGCCCTCGAAGATGTCCTCGTACTCCAGCAGGTCGCTCTCGTGCGCCAGCACCTGCTGGATGCGCAGCGACCACTGCTGGTCCCACGGACGGGGCAGGCCCAACGCCTCGTTCCAGGCAGGCAGTTGGACGGCACGCGCGCGGGCGTCCTTGGACAGGGTGACGGCCAGCATCTCCAGCACGATCCGCTGGACGTTGTTCTCCGGCTGCGCCTCGGTCAGACCGAGGGAGTTGACCTGGACGCCGTACCGGAAACGCCGCTGCTTGGGGTCCTCGATGCCGTACCGCTCACGCGTGATCTTGTCCCAGATCCGCCCGAACGCCCGCATCTTGCACATCTCCTCGATGAAGCGGACACCCGCGTTCACGAAGAAGGAGATACGGGCCACGACCTCGCCCTTGCGGTCCTCGGCGATCTGCCCGGACGCGAACACCGCGTCCAGGACGGCGATCGCGGTGGACATCGCGTACGCGATCTCCTGGACCGGCGTGGCGCCCGCCTCCTGCAGGTGGTAGCTGCAGATGTTGATCGGGTTCCACTTGGGGATGTGGTTGACCGTGTACGTGATCATGTCCGTCGTGAGACGGAGGGAGGGCACCGGCGGGAAGACGTGCGTCCCCCGCGAGAGGTACTCCTTCACGATGTCGTTCTGGGTCGTCCCCTGGAGCTGGGTGATGTCGGCGCCCTGCTCCTCGGCGACGACCTGATAGAGCGCCAGCAGCCACATGGCGGTGGCGTTGATGGTCATCGAGGTGTTCATCTGCTCCAGGGGGATGTCCTGGAACAGCCGGCGCATGTCACCGAGGTGCGAGACCGGCACGCCGACCCGGCCGACCTCGCCGCGGGCGAGGATGTGGTCGGGGTCGTAGCCCGTCTGTGTCGGCAGGTCGAAGGCCACGGAGAGCCCTGTCTGCCCCTTGGCGAGGTTGCGCCGGTACAACTCGTTGGACGCCTCGGCCGTGGAGTGGCCGGCGTACGTCCGCATGAGCCACGGCCGGTCCTTCACCCTCTGCCCGTCGGCTGTCTGACGCTCTGTCATGGATGGACCTCAGACGTTCCGGAAGCGGTTGATGGCGTCGATGTGCTGGGCGCGCTTCTCCTCGTCGCGCACGCCCAGGCCCTCCTGGGGCGCCAGCGCGAGCACGCCGACCTTGCCCTGGTGGAGGTTGCGGTGCACGTCGTAGGCGGCCTGCCCGGTCTCCTCCAGGGAGTAGACCTTGGAGAGCGTCGGGTGGATCTTGCCCTTGGCGACGAGGCGGTTGGCCTCCCAGGCCTCGCGGTAGTTCGCGAAGTGCGAGCCGATGATCCGCTTCAGCGACATCCACAGGTAGCGGTTGTCGTACTCGTGGTTGTAGCCCGAGGTCGAGGCACAGGTGACGATGGTGCCGCCCTTGCGGGTGACGTACACCGAGGCGCCGAAGGTCTCGCGGCCCGGGTGCTCGAAGACGATGTCCACGTCCTCGCCGCCGGTGAGCTCGCGGATGCGCTTGCCGAAGCGCTTCCACTCCTTGGGGTCCTGGTTGTGCTCGTCCTTCCAGAACTTGTAGTCCTCGGCGTTGCGGTCGATGATCGCCTCCGCGCCCATCTTCCGGCAGATGTCCGCCTTCTGCTCGCTGGAGACGACGCAGATGGGGTTGGCGCCGCCGGCGAGCGCGAACTGCGTGGCGTACGAGCCGAGTCCGCCGCTCGCGCCCCAGATGAGCACGTTGTCGCCCTGCTTCATGCCGGCGCCGTTGCGGGAGACCAGCTGCCGGTACGCGGTGGAGTTCACGAGCCCGGGAGCGGCGGCCTCCTCCCAGCTCAGGTGGCCCGGCTTGGGCATCAGCTGGTTGGACTTGACGAGCGCGATCTCGGCGAGGCCGCCGAAGTTGGTCTCGAAGCCCCAGATGCGCTGCTCGGGGTCGAGCATCGTGTCGTTGTGGCCGTCGGAGGATTCCAGCTCGACGGACAGGCAGTGCGCGACGACCTCGTCGCCGGGCTTCCAGGAGTTCACTCCCGGGCCGGTGCGCAGGACGACGCCCGCGAGGTCCGAGCCGATGATGTGGTACGGCAGGTCGTGGCGCTTGCTGAGCTCGCTGAGGCGCCCGTAGCGCTCCAGGAAGCCGAAGGTCGACACCGGCTCGAAGATCGACGTCCAGACCGAGTTGTAGTTCACGGAGGACGCCATGACGGCGACCAGGGCCTCGCCCGGTCCGAGCTCCGGCACCGGCACGTCGTCCAGGTGGATCGACTTGCGGGGGTCCTTGTCGCGGCTGCTGAGCCCGGCGAACATCTCCGCCTCGTCCTTGTGCACGGTGATCGCGCGGTAGGACTCGGGGAGCGGAAGTGCTGCGAAGTCGGCGGACGTGGCGGTCCGCGACTGAATCGCGTCCAGGATTTCCTTCACGGTGTTGCCTCCGGCGATGCGCGTTCTGAGGGGGGAACGCTGAGGGTTACGTCGGTGCTGCTGCTGAGGGGTGTGCCGTCGGTTCGGCGGAGGTGGTGCTGTGGCAGCGCTGTGGTTGGCGCAGGAGGTTGCCTGTGACGCAGGCGTCCGGGCGCGCAGGCCATGGGGCTTGCGGGGACAGCCGGCGTACGAATGGTCTCTGCACGCCGGCCGCCCGGACTCCTTCAACGTATGGCACGCCGTGTCACCTGACAAGGCACGGAGTGCCAGAAGTTGCGCTCAGGTGAAATCTTTACGTAACACGTGAGCGATGATCGATCAGACTGGGGGCGAAAACGCCCGTATTGGGGCGCAAAAACGCCGGACGCGCTCGAATTGAGCACGTCCGGCGAAGGGGGCGATCCGTCCGACGAGTGTGAACGGGCGGTGTTGCCGAGGGTGGGTGGTGAGGGGCTGGACGGTGGCCTGGCCCAGGAGGCCGCTAGGACCGTTCCTTGAGGGCCTGCTCGATCGTGCGCATCACCTGGTCCAGCGGAGCGTCGACGCGGGCCACGGTCACCAGCACGTCCCCCTCGGTGAAGGACGACGCCGGCGCCGATCGCGGCGCGGTCTCCCGTCCCGCGCCGATCCCGGTGCCGAAGGTCTTGCGGACGATGGCGAAGGCGTGGTCCAGCTGCGTCTCCACATCGCCCTGGCCGCCCGCCCTCAGCCAGCGCCGCAGCACGTGGTTGTGGGCCGTGACCACGGCCGACGCGGCGACCTCGGCGAGCAGCGGATCGTCGTTGGCGTCGTCGTCGTGCGCGTGCTCGTCGAAGTGGCCGAGCAGGTAGCGGGTGAAGAGCCGCTCGTAGCGGGCCACGGAGGCGATCTCGGCCTCGCGCAGCGTCGGCACCTCGCGCGTCAGCTTGTAGCGCGAGACGGAGATCTCCGGCTGGGCCGCGTACATCTTCATGACTTCCTTGATGCCGCGGCACACGGTGTCGAGCGGATGCTCGTGCGCGGGCGCCGCGTTGAGCACCGCCTCGGCCCGGATCAGGGTGTCGTCGTGATCGGGGAAGATCGCCTCTTCCTTGGAGCGGAAGTGGCGGAAGAAGGTGCGGCGGGCAACCCCGGCCTGGGCCGCGATCTCGTCGACGGTGGTCGCCTCGTACCCCTTGGCCGCGAACAGCTCCATGGCCGCGGCCGCCAGCTCACGGCGCATCTTGAGGCGTTGGGCTGCCGCGCGACTGCCCGCGGCACTCTCCGGCGCGTCGGGCGTGGCTGGTGTACGTGAGGACTTGGCGGGCTGGGGCATGCCCCGAACGTACTGCATGTGCGCAGGAGAGCGCGCATGTCCGGGGATCCCCCCGCCCTGGACGGGCGGGGGGTATCCGGCGGGGCCGAGGAGTCCGCCCCAGTCCGCGTCGGCCGCGAACCAGTCGCCCGGACGCTCAGCGGCGGGCATATTCGCGGAAGCCGCGGCCCGTCTTGCGGCCGAGGCAGCCCGCGGCCACCAGGTGCTCCAGGAGCGGGGCCGGGGCGAGTCCCGGGTCGCGGAACTCGCGGTGCAGGACCTTCTCGATGGCCAGCGAGACATCGAGCCCGACCACGTCGAGCAGCTCGAAGGGCCCCATCGGGTATCCGCCGCCCAGCTTCATCGCCGCGTCGATGTCGTCCAGCGAGGCGTAGTGCTCCTGCACCATCTTGATCGCGTTGTTCAGGTACGGGAAGAGCAGCGCGTTCACGATGAAGCCGGCCCGGTCACCGCAGTCCACCGGGTGCTTGCGGATCTTCGCGCAGACCTCGCGCACGGTGGCGTGCACGTCGTCCGCGGTCAGCACGGTCCGCACGACCTCGACGAGCTTCATCGCCGGGGCCGGGTTGAAGAAGTGCATGCCGATCACGTCCTGCGGGCGCGAGGTGGCGCGGGCGCAGGCGACGACGGGCAGCGAGGAGGTGGTGGTGGCCAGGATCGCGCCGGGCTTGCAGACCTTGTCGAACGTGCCGAACAGCTGCTGCTTGATCTCCAGGTCCTCGGCGACCGCCTCCAGTGCCAGATCGACCTCGGCGAAGTCGTCGTAGCTGCCGGTCGGTGTGATCAGCTCCAGGGTCCGCGCCGCAGCCTCGGCCGTCATCCGGCCCTTGTCGACGGAACGGGAGAGCGACTTGCCGATACGGGCCTTCGCGGTCTGCGCCTTCTCTTCCGTACGGGCCGCGAGGACGACCTCGTATCCGGCCTTCGCGAAGACTTCCGCGATACCGGAGGCCATCGTGCCGGAGCCGGCGACCCCGACCGAGCGGATCGTGCGGCCCGGCGCCAGGACGGCACCGTCGAGCGGCGTCAGCGCGTCCCGAACGACGGCGTCGCTGCCCGGGGCGTCGTACGAGTAGAAGCCGCGGCCGGACTTGCGCCCGGTCAGGCCCGCCTCGCTGAGCTGCTTGAGGATGGGCGCGGGGGCGTGCAGCCGGTCGCGCGACTCGGAGTACATCGCCTCCAGGACGGTCCGCGCGGTGTCCACACCGATCAGGTCGAGCAGCGCGAGCGGGCCCATGGGCAGCCCGCAGCCGAGCTTCATCGCCGCGTCGATGTCCTCGCGGGAGGCGTACTTCGCCTCGTACATCGCGGCCGCCTGGTTGAGGTAGCCGAAGAGCAGCCCGTCGGCGACGAAACCGGGGCGGTCGCCGACCGCGACGGGCTCCTTGCCGAGTTCGAGCGCCAGGTCGGTGACCGCGGCGACGGCCGCCGGCGCGGTCAGCACCGAGGAGACGACCTCGACGAGCTTCATCGCGGGCGCCGGGTTGAAGAAGTGCAGACCGAGCACGCGCTCGGGGTGGGCCGAGTCGGCGGCCAGACGCGTCACGGACAGCGCGTTGGTTCCCGTCGCGAGGATCGCCTCGGGGCGCACGATGGTGTCGAGAGCCCGGAAGACCTGCTGCTTGGTGTCGTACGACTCCGGGGTCACCTCGATGACGAGGTCGGCGTCGGCGGCGGCCGCGAGGTCGGTGAAGGTACGGAAGCGGGCGAGGGCGTCGGTGCGCTCCGCGTCGCTCATGTGCTCGCGGCGCACGGCGCGGGCGGTGGAGGCTTCGAGGGTGGCCACGGCCTGGGCGGCCGCGGCTTCGCTGATGTCGATGCCGATGACGTCACGGCCGGCTCGGGCCAGGACTTCGGCGATGCCGGTGCCCATGGTGCCGAGGCCGATGACGGCGACGGTCTTCAGCGGGGACAGAGGGGTGTCGGACAGGGGAGTGGCCATCGCGGGACTCCTGGAAGAGGTGACGTCTGAGGAGCGCACGCGGGTACGCCGACAGGCGCACGGCGTGCGGAGGTTGCGGGTGTTTCCGGGCTGACGAGCGCACACGCCCGGTGCCGTCCCGAAGCGCCGACGAACGGGCGCCCATGGGCGGTGAAAGCCGACAGGCCCTGTCCCGGAGCCATGTCGTACTGAGGTACCTGAGGTACCGAACCGACTGCTCTCACGATGGCTGCGTCACCAGGCCACCGAGAGGTTCGACGCGAGTGGGTAACTCGCTCGTCTGAGCTTAACTCGTCAGTAACGAGCACGCCAGTCCCCGACTTTGTGATGTACGTCCCCGCACCTCACGGGCTTCCCTAAGCTCAGCCCATGGACGAAGCGTTGCGATCGCTCACGGAGCGTCTACGGAGCGAGTCCGGAGCCTTGGGGCCATACGAACGTCTTGTGGCGACCGAGGACGCCGACGTGTTGGCCGCCGCGCTGACCGAGCCCGGACAGCCGCTCTGGGCTCGGGAGTTGGCAGCCTTCCGGCTCGGCACGGCCGGGGACCGGCGGGCCTTCGAAGCGCTCGTCCTGCTGCTCAACCACCGCGATCCGCAGCGCTGCGCGTCCGCCGCACAAGCCCTGTCCCGGCTCGGCGACCCGCGCACGGCCCGCGCCGCCGCGGCGCTCGCCACGAACGAGCTGCGGGTCGCCTACGCCCTCCAGCCGGTACGGCTGCTGGTCGAACTGCGCGCGCCCGAAGCCGTACCCGCGCTGATCACCACCCTGGAACGCAGGCTGCGTCCGCACGACCCGTACCGAAGGGTCGCCCTCGCGTGCGCGGAAGGCCTGGGCGTCCTGGGCGACGTCCGCGCGAGACCGGTCCTGAACGAGGCACTGGCCCACCCGGCGCTCGCGGAGACGGCCGTGCGCGCCCTGGCCCGGTTGCCCAAGGAACAGGTTTAGGCGTAGGTGCGGCTCTGGGCGTACCTGCCTGTACGCCCGCCCGCTCACGTCGGCCGGCGCGGGTGTGCCGGTGCCGACGTACGCGGCCCGGCGTCAGCGCGAACCGTGCGTCCGTCGGTCGAGTCCGGCGTCAGTGCGAACCGGGCGTCCGTCGGTCGAGCCCGGTGCCGGTCAGCAGGCGTGCGTAGCGCACCTCGGGTACCTCGACCCCGGCCGCCTCGAAGGGCTCCTCGGCGCCGTCGGGACGGAAGCCGGCCCGTTCGTAGAAACGGCGGGCCGTGGCGTTCTCCTTGAGGACCCACAGCAGCATGCGCTCGCGCCCGGCCGCCGCACAGCGGTCGGCGGACTCCCGGAGCAGGGCGTGCCCGACCCCCTGGCCCAGGTGGTCGGGATGCACGTAGATCGCGTACAACTCGACGTCCCCGGCGCGCACTTCGCTGTCGCGGTGCGGTCCGTGGCAGGCCCAGCCGACCACGGAGCCGTCCCGCTCCGCGACCAGGTTGACGACGCTGTCGTCGCCCTGTTCGAAGTAGCGGCGGCGGCGCGCCGCGTCCTCGGCCACGCTGAGCCCGTCCAGGTACGACTGCGGTATCAGGCCCCTGTACGCGCTCTGCCAGCCGCGCACCCGGATCTCGGCCACCCGCGGACAGTCGTGGAGGGTCATCTCACGAACCCGTAGCCCGCTCACGCGCCGACCACCCTGTACGCCTCGGTCTCCACGGCGCGGGAGTGCGCGGCGGCTGGGGCGAGCCCGTCGGGGGCGGAGACGCGTGTCGGCCTGCTCATGGGTCCATGGTGGACCATGGGTCCGACAACGCCCCCGACGGGCTTCGCTGCGGGGGAGGTTCAGCCCCGGTAGCCGAGCAGTCCGTGCAGCGTCGAACCCCGCGAGGAGGCGGACGCGGCCTTCGCGGTCAGCGGCTTCGGGTCGGGCAGTGTCCTGCACACCGCGTCGGCCTCGCCGCTGCCGTGCGGCACCTTGCCGTTGGTCAGATACGCCGCCAGGTACTTGTCCAGGCAGGCGTTGCCGCTCAGTGTGATGCCGTGGTTCCCGCCGCCCTGCTCGACCACCAGGCTGGAGCCGCGCAGTTGGTGATGGACGGTGACGCCCCCCTCGTAGGGAGTGGCCGCGTCGTTGGTGGCCTGGAAGAGCAGGGTCGGCGGCAGGTGGCGGTTGGAGATGTCCACCGGCCGGAGCGAGTCCGTGGGCCAGAACGCGCACGGCGCGTTGTACCAGGCGTTGTTCCAGGCCATGAACGGCGCCTTGTCGTACACCGCCCAGTTGTCCTCGCGCCACTGGCGCCAGTCGCGCGGCCAGGACGCGTCACGGCACTGCACCGACGTGTAGATGCTGTAGCCGTTGTCGCCCGAGGCGTCGACGGCGGCGAAGTTGTCGTAGGCCTCGACGAGCGCGTCCGAGTTCTTGCTGTTCACATAGGACGCGAACGCCTCGGCGAGGTAGGGCCAGTAACCGTTGTAGTAACCGCCCGGGATGAAGGTGTCCTCCAGTTCGGAGGCGCCCACCTTCTTCTGCGCGGGGTTCTTGGCGAGCGCCGCGCGCATCGCGTACCACTTGGCCTCGACCTTGGCCGGGTCGGTGCCGAGCTTGTAGGCCGCGTTGTTCTTGGCGACCCACGCCAGGAACGCCAGGTGACGGTCGTTGAAGGCGTAGTCCTGGCTGAGGTTGTCGTCGTACCACACACCGGTGGGGTCGACGATGGAGTCCAGGACCAGTCGGCGGACCCGCTGCGGGTAGAGCTTGGCGTACACGGCCCCCAGATAGGTGCCGTACGAGTAGCCGAAGTAGTTGATCTTCTTGGCGCCGAGCGCGCCGCGGATCGCGTCCATGTCCCGGACCGCGCTCACCGTGTCCATGTACGGCAGCAGCTTCGCGTACTTCGTGCCGCACGCCTCGGCGAAGGCCTTGGCGCGGCGGAGGTTGGCCTTCTCGATGGCCCGGGTGCTCGGGACGGTGTCGGGGCGGACGGGCTTGAAGTGCCCCGGCTTGCAGTCCAGCGCGGGCCTGCTCGCGCCGACCCCGCGCGGGTCGAAGCCGATGACGTCGTACTGCGCCGCCACGGCCTTGGGCAGCGTGGAGGCGACGAATCCGGCCAGCGTGAGCCCGCTGCCGCCGGGACCGCCCGGGTTGACCAGCAGCGGCCCCTGGTACGTCTTCGCGGTGTGCGGGACGCGGGACAGGGCGAGAGTGATCCGCTCGCTGTACGGGTTCGTGTGGTCCAGCGGCACCTTCAGGGACGCGCATTGGAGCGTCGGGTAGTCGCTGGTGCCGCACTTCTTCCAGCTGGGTTTCGCGGTCGGGATGGAGGTGGTGCGCGGTGCGGCAGCGGAGCCGGCGCTCGCGTCGGCGGGGATCGAAGTGATCACCCCGGCCAGCACGGCGGCCGCCCCGCACAGAGCAGCTGCGCGTTTCTTCACAAGGCCTCCCAGGACGGAGGATTTGAGCCGTGCACGCCACGGCCTTCGCCGTATCGTCCCGGACGGGGGTCCCGGAAGAACGCGTTCCGGCAAGACTCGACCCGATTGGATCGCCGGATGCGCTCGGATGCCGTCACACGAGCTCCCGGCGGCCGTCAGGGATCTGACGGCTTCGCGGAAGCGTGCGAACCCCCCGCTGTGGTGGATCGCCGTGATGGATCGTCAGAGCAGCGTCAGCTGAGTCGGTCCGGGCGCAGTGGACGCCGACGACACCGTGGGCGCCGAGGGGACCGCGGGCTCGGAGGCGGTGATCCGGCGCGGCATTCCCGCGCGCGTGGGACCGATGCCGTACTCCTGTGCCAGCTCGTGGACCTGACGGGTGATCCGGCGCTGGTACCACTTCGGGGCGTAGGCACCCTCCGCGTACAGCCGCTCGTAGCGCGGTACGAGGTGGGGGTGGTGGCGCTCCAGCCAGGCCATGAACCACTCACGGGCGCCGGGCCGCAAGTGCAGCACCAGCGGGGTCACCGAGGTCGCCCCCGAGGCCGCTACGGCCCGCACGGTGGCGCGCAGCTGGGCGGGGTGGTCGCCCAGGAAGGGGATCACGGGGGCCATCAGGACCCCGCAGCCGATGCCGTGGTCCGTCAGGGCGCGGACGACGTCCAGGCGGCGCTCAGGGGCCGGTGTGCCCGGCTCCACGGTGCGCCACAGCTCGGTGTCGGTGAAGCCCACGGAGACGGAGATCCCGACGTCGGTGACCTCGGACGCCTGCCTCAGGAGGTCGAGGTCGCGCAGGATGAGCGTGCCCTTCGTCAGGATCGAGAAGGGGTTCGCGTGGTCGCGCAGGGCCGCGATGATGCCCGGCATGAGCCCGTACCGGCCCTCCGCGCGCTGGTAGCAGTCGACGTTCGTGCCCATCGCGATGTGCTCGCCGTGCCAGCGGCGTGAGGCGAGCTGGCGGCGCAGCAGTTCCGGGGCGTTCACCTTCACCACGATCTGGGAGTCGAAGTCGATTCCTGTGTCGAGGTCCAGATAGCTGTGCGTCTTGCGGGCGAAGCAGTAGACGCACGCGTGCGAGCAGCCCCGATAGGGGTTCACCGTCCACTCGAAGGGCATGCGGGAGGCCCCCGGCACCCGGTTCACGATCGATCGTGCCCGGATCTCGTGGAACGTGATTCCCCGGAACTCCGGAGTGTCGAAGGTTCGTGTGGTCACCGCGTCCGCGCCGAACAGGGCGGCGTCCCGGGCGGGGCCCCCGGCGGGGTCCACGGTCAGGTTCTCCCAGCGCATGGCGCCTCCTCGATAGCACTGGACAGAGAATAGAACACATGTTCCCTTGATCGTGCGACCTGTTTCCCGCGGCACCCCGTCGGCGCCGCCCGCACCCCACGGGCACCCCGATTTGGGCGGCCGGGGCGCCGGGTGGTTGGCTGGCCGCACACCCCCGAGGAACCAAGTGCTGGAGGAAGTGCCATGGCGCAGGTCGAGGCCACGACGGAGCGGGTCATCGCGGCGGACGCGGAGGCGGTGTTCGACGCCCTGGCCGACTACAGCGGCACCCGCCCGAAGCTGCTGCCCGAGCACTTCAGCGAGTACGAGGTGCGCGAGGGCGGCGACGGCGAGGGCACCCTCGTCCACTGGAAGCTCCAGGCCACCAGCAAGCGCGTCCGTGACTGTCTCCTGGAGGTGAGCGAGCCCACCGACGGCGAGCTCGTCGAGAAGGACCGCAACTCCTCGATGGTCACCACGTGGCGTGTCACCCCGGCAGGAGAGGGCAAGTCGCGCGTCGTCGTCACCAGCGTCTGGAACGGCGCGGGCGGCATCGGCGGCTTCTTCGAGAGGACCTTCGCGCCCAAGGGTCTCGGCCGCATCTACGACGCCCTGCTCGCCAACCTCGCGACGCAGACCGAGAAGTAGCCCCGGAGACGCGGAGGCATGTGACTCCCGGGGGTCGAGGTGCGGCCCCCGGACGGCGACTTGGCGGGCGCGTCCGCCAAAAGGCCGTGCCCGAGGGCGTGTTGTGTCCTCACCGTTTCGGGTGGATCTCCTTTTCGCCTGGCAGTACGCCGTAACTCGTCACGCTTGCTCGCAGTTGTCGCGATTAGCGGGAATTGTGCGGTGGGTGCGACGAGGGGAGCGGTACGTGGGCGGGATCACTCTGGTGCAGGACGAACCGGCCGTCGCACTCGCGCGCAAGCCCCCTCCGGTGGCCGCCGAGCCCGTCCGACCCGCCCCGCGTCAGGTGCGGTTGATCTTCTGCGGGCTGATCCCGGCCCTGCTCCTCGCCGCACTTGAGCAGATGATCGTGGCCACCGCGCTCCCGAAGATCGTCGGAGAGCTGCACGGCCTCGACCGGATGTCCTGGGCGATCACCGCCTATCTGCTCACCTCCACCGTCGGACTCCCCGTCTACGGCAAGCTCGGCGACCTCTACGGCCGCAAGGGCGTCTTCCAGTTCGCCATCGTCGTCTTCGTCATCGGCTCCGCGCTCGCCGGACGGGCACGGACCATGGACCAGCTGATCGCCTTCCGCGCGGTCCAGGGCATCGGCGCCGGCGGCCTCATGATCGGCGTGCAGGCGATCATCGCGGACATCGTGCCGCCGCGCCGACGGGGCCGGTTCATGGGGCTGATCGGCGCCGCGTTCGGACTCGCCTCGGTCGCGGGACCCCTGCTGGGCGGCTACTTCACCGACCATCTGTCCTGGCGCTGGTGCTTCTACATCAACGTGCCCTTCGGACTGGTCACGCTGGCCGTCGTCACCGTCGTACTGAAACTGCCGAAGCCCGCCGTCCGAGGACGTGTCGACGTCCTCGGGGTGGTGCTCCTCGCCGCCGCGTCGAGCTGCGTGGTCCTGCTGACCAGTTGGGGCGGCACCGAGTACGCCTGGGGCTCACGGGTCGTCCTCGGACTCGCGGTGGGCGCGGTCGCCACGACGGTGCTCTTTCTCGTCGTCGAGCGCTTCGCGGTCGAAC
Organism: Streptomyces sp. NPDC026500; assembly: GCF_055567635.1. Lineage (NCBI taxonomy): Bacteria > Bacillati > Actinomycetota > Actinomycetes > Kitasatosporales > Streptomycetaceae > Streptomyces > Streptomyces sp. NPDC026500. The sequence goes on from NZ_JBVHQB010000003.1 coordinate 285,512, forward strand.
CCCTCATCCCGCTGAGGCTGTTCCGGGACCCCGTCTTCAACGTCACCGCGCTCGTCGGTCTGGTCGTCGGAGCCGCACTGTTCGGGGCTGCCGGATATCTCCCTACGTTTCTTCAGATGGTGGATGGCGCGGGCGCCACCGAATCCGGGCTCCTGATGCTCCCCATGATGGGCGGCATCGTCGTCGCCTCCGTGGTCTCCGGGCAGCTCATCAGCCGTACCGGCCGCTACAAGGTCTTCCCGGTCCTCGGCTGCGCCCTCTCGGCCGTCGGCATGTGGCTGCTGTCCCGCCTCGACATCGGCACGTCCCGGCTGCACTACAGCATCTGGATGGGGGTCCTCGGCGTGGGCATCGGCATGGTGATGCCGGTGCTGGTGGTCGCCGTGCAGAACTCCGTGCGACCGGCGGACCTCGGCACCGCGACCAGCGCCAACAACTACTTCCGGCAGATCGGCGGCAGCGTCGGAGCCGCCGTCTTCGGCACGCTCTTCGCCGACCGGCTGGCCGACGCGCTCGCCGACCGCCTCCCCACGCGCGCGGGGACGACCCCCGACTCCGAGTCCATCACCCCGCAGCTCGTCCACGCGATGCCCGCCGCGCTGCGCGACCGGTACATCGGCGCCTACGCGGACGCCATGCCGCGGATCTTCCTCTACCTCGTGCCGGTACTCGTCCTCGGCCTGTTCATCGCCTTCTTCCTCAAGGAGAGACCGCTGGTGTCCCACAACGCATCCACCTCCGACCCGGAGGCCGCGCGGATGAACGACCGCATCCCGCAGGCCCGTTCGGGGTACGCCGCCGGGATCCCCGTCTGCGGCACGGTGCAGCACCCCGACGGCACCGCCGTGGCGCGCGCCGCGCTCACCCTCATCGACATCGGGGGACAGCAGATCGGGCGGGGCGCCAGCGCGGAGGACGGCCGGTACGCGCTGTCCACGCCCGGCGCGGGCTCGTACGTGCTGATCGCCGCGGCCGGAGGCCACCAGCCGCAGGCCGTCTCGGTGACCGTCGGCGAACGGCCGGTGGAACTCGACGTCGTGCTCGGCGGCGCGGGGCGCCTCGCCGGCAGCGTGCTGACCGCGGACGGCACCCCGGTGCGGGAGGCCACCGTCACCCTCACCAACGTGCACGGCGAGGTGGTGGCCACCACCCGCAGCGGACGCGAGGGCGGTTACGTCTTCACGGAACTGGTGGCAGGCGAGTACACCCTCGCCGCCGGCGCACCCGCGTTCCGTCCCGCCGCGCTCCCGGTGACCGTCCAGGCGGCCCGGGAGACCCGCCAGGACGTCGAACTCGCCGGTGGCGCCGTGCTGCGCGGCACCGTCCGGGCGGGCGGCGGACGGCCCGTCGAGGACGCGCGCGTGACGCTGCTGGACGCCGCGGGCAATGTGGTGGACACCCTCACCACCGGCCCTGACGGAACGTTCCGGTTCATCGATCTGTCGTCCGGCGAGTACACCGTGATCGCGGCGGGCTATCCGCCGGTGGCCACCGTGCTCCAGGTCGCCGGGGGCGACCGGACGGAACGGGACCTGCAACTCGGGCACGAGGACTGACACAGGGTCACGCGCGATCCGGGTGGGCGAGCCGGTGTGCGGGCCGGGCACGCGATGCGGGTACCCGGGCCGGGTGCACGGGCCGGGCGGACCGGATCAACCGGCGTCCCGGGGGGCGCGCCGCGCGCCGGAGCCGCCCCCGCGGAGGTCAATTCCCCCGTTGCCACACATCGCGACGAGCCGCCGCCGTACGGTAGTGGGGGCGGCACAGATCTTGCGGAGCCGTGGGGAGAGAGGGCCTGGGCCATGGACCGTGGCACGGAAGTGGGCGCAGCTCCCAGCCGCGGAGCTGGGAACGGCGCGGTGGAGCACGCCGCCGCCGGACGCATCCCGCTCGCCGTGGTCGTCGTGGATCGCGACGGGCTCGTCTCCCACTGGAGCAGCGGCGCGCGTCGTATGTTCGGCGCCCCCAAGGAAGAAGCGCTGGGCCGGCACGTCGTCGACCTGCTCCCCGTCTCCGGCGCGCTCCCCGAGGACACGGACGCGGCCCCCTTCGGGAGTTGGGCGACGTACGACGGACTCGGGCCCGGCCTGGAGTCCTCCCTGGGCGGGCGGCTCTCCTATCCGGCCGCCGGACGCGCCCGGCTCACCGTGGCGGGTCCCGACCGGATCGACGTCCTGTGGTGGGCCTACCCGCTGGTCGGCCCCGGCAAGGAGCGGCTCCTCGTGCTCGCCGCCGACGCGGCCGCGATGCGCCACGACGACGACGTCTCCTTCGAGCGCATCGCGCCCGGCTTCGCACTGCACACCGACTTTCCCGGCGCCGAGGAGCTGGCCCGCCGGCTGCCCGAGATCCTGCCCAGCATGAGCGTCGGCGAGAGCGCTCGCATCGTGTCGCAGGTTCTGGAACTGGGCTATCCCGTGCTGGAGTTCAGCCAGAACGACCTGGTGCCCGTCACCCCCGACTGGGGAGTGCCCAGGCGAGCGGAACGCAAGGCGCGCCGCGAGCGGGCGGCACGGGCGGCGGCCTCCGGCGTGCCCTTGACGCAGGACCTCCCGGACGACGAGGGCGAGGACCTCGAGTACGTCGCCGTGCGTGAGCGCCTGGAGTTCCTGAACGAGGTCAGCGGGCGCATCGGAACCTCACTCGACCTGTCGCAGACCATCCTGGAGGTCAGCCGCGCCGTCGTGCCGCGCTTCACGGACGTGGCGGGCACCTATCTGCGTGAGCAGGTCGTCGCCGGTGAGGGCTTTCCCGAAGGCGTGCCCGACACCACCACCATGTGGCACCGGGTCGCCCTGGAGCACACGGACGAGCCGGGCCGCTGGGACGATGTCGTGCCGGTCGGCGAGGCCATGCCCTTCCCGGCGCACACACCCTTCTTCCAGTGCATGACCACCGGTGAGCCCGTCCTCGTGCCGCGCATCAGCGAGCAGATGGGACACATGATCGCCGCGCAGTTCGAGAAGCGCGACATCAGGCCGCTCATCACCCACCGCTCCATGCTGGTCGTCCCGCTCAAGGCCCGCAATGTGGTGCTCGGGTTCATGATCCTGCTGCGTCACCCGGAGCGCGTCGAGTTCAACGACATGGACCGGGTCACCGGAGCCGAACTGGCTGCCCGTGCAGGCCTGGTGCTGGACAACGCGCGCATGTACACGTACCAGGAGAGCGTCGCCGAGACCCTTCAGGACAGCATGCTGCCGACCATCGCGCCCCGGATGGCCGGCTGTGACATCGCCACCCGCTATCTGCCGGGCACGCTCCTCGGACGCGTCGGCGGCGACTGGTTCGACTCGGTGAAGCTGCCCGGCTCGCGCACCGCCCTGGTCGTCGGAGACGTCATGGGTCACGGCCTCAACTCCGCCGCGATGATGGGCCAGTTGCGCACCGCCGTACAGACCATGGCCGCGCTCGACCTGCCGCCCGCCCAGCTTCTGCGCAACCTCGACGACCTCGCCCAGCGCCTCGGCGACAACTATCTCGCGACCTGCCTGTACGCCGTCTACGACCCGATCGCCGGAGAGCTGCACCTCGCCAACGCGGGCCACATCCCGCCGGTCCTGGTCCGCGCCGGGGACGGCCGCAGCGAGCTGCTCGATCTGCCGACCGGGGCGCCCATCGGGGTCGGCGGAGTGCCCTTCGAAGCGGTCCACGTGCAAGTGGAGCCCGGCGACCGGCTCGTGATGTGCACGGACGGGCTCGTCGAGGTGCGCGGCGAGGACATCGGTGTCGGCCTCGCCACCCTCTGCGAATCCGCCGCCCACCCGGCCGCCTCCATGGACCACGCCTGCGACACCATCATCCGCGCACTCAACACCCGCGGCGGGCGCAAGGACGATGTCGCCCTGCTCATGGCCCGGCTCAACGGAATCGAGTCCGAGGACGTCGCCGCATGGCGCCTGGTGCTCGACCCGGTCGAGGTCGGCAGGGCGCGCGCCGTGGTCCGCGAACAGCTGCACGTGTGGGGTCTGTCCGGCCTCGCCGACAACGCCGAGCTGATGGTCGGCGAGCTGGTCACCAATGCCGTACGACATGCGCACACCCGCCGGATCGAGCTGCGGCTCGTTCGCGGCGACACCCTGCTGTGCGAGGTGGACGACGACGACCACACACTCCCGAACCTGGTCAGCGCGGGTCCCGGCGACGAGTTCGGGCGCGGTCTGCGCCTGGTCAGCGCACTCTCCCGCGAGTGGGGGGCCAGCCGCACCGGCGCGGGCAAGACCGTGTGGTTCGAACTGACGCTCCCGCGAGGCTGAGTCGATGCCGCGAGACTGGTTGATCCCGCGCGGTTGATTCGATCCCGCGACGCCGTCGTGTTCTCCCGGCAGAAGGTTCGGTTCCGTGATGCGGAATCGCATCCGTGATGCGGACGCACGTCCGTGACGCGGGCACGGCAGGAGGCGGGCTCGGCCTGCGAAGGCGTACGTGGTTCGAATGAGCGGTGAAAGCATGCGCCGTCGGCTTGTCGCCGCACGCCTGGGCGCGATAGACCGATCAGGCCCGCCGGGTCCCGGCGGGCGCGGTCGCGACCCCGGGAGCGGGCATGAGCGTGAGCAGTGGGTACAGAGGGGCCTGGGAGGGCTTCTGGCGCGAGGCCCCCGGCGAACAGGGCGGGGTCTTCTGGGACGCCGAGCCCGCGCTCGCGGCCGCGGTCCACCTCGCCCTCTTCGAGCCGCTCCTGACGGCACCGGACCTGCCCCTTGTGGACCTCGGCTGCGGCAACGGCACCCAGACCCGCTTCCTGGCCGACCGTTTCCCGCAGGTCGTCGGCACCGACCTCGCGCCGGCGGCGCTCGACCACGCCCGCACCGCCGACCCGGCGGGCCGGGCCCGCTACCGGCTGCTCGACGCGGCGGACAAGACCGAGACCGAGGCGCTGCACGCGGAGCTCGGCGACGCCAACGTCTATATGCGGGGCGTGCTCCACCAGGCCGAGCCGGACGACCGGCAGCCGCTGGCGGACGGGCTGGCCACTCTGGTGGGGGAGCGGGGCCGGGTCTTCCTGGTCGAGCTCGCCGAGGCCGCCGGTCCGCTCCTGCGGGGGCTGGCCCAGAGTCCGGACGGCCCTCCGGCCAAGCTGGCCCCGGTGTTCCGGCACGGCATCGCCCCGGGCGAGGTCGCGGACGCCGCGGTCCCCGAGTACCTGCGCCAGGCGGGCCTCACGGTCCTCGCGAGCGGCGAACTCCCGCTCGTCACGACCGAGCACACGCCCGACGGCTCCCCCATCGAACTTCCGTCGCGGTGGCTGGTGGCCGGACGCTCCGGGTGACATCAGTGGTCTGGACCGGTAAGAGTTGTCCACAGGCTCTGCCGGGCCCAGGCCGAAGCGCGTACGGTTTCGGGCATGAAGATCCTCATCAGCGCCGACATGGAAGGCGCCACGGGTGTGACCTGGCCGGCCGACGTGCTGCCGGGGACGCCCCAGTGGGAGCGGTGCCGCGCGCTGTTCACCTCGGACGTGAACGCCGCGGTGCTCGGCTTCTTCGACGGCGGCGCCGACGAGGTGCTGATCAACGAAGCCCACTGGACCATGCGGAACCTGCTGCTGGAGAGGCTCGACGAGAGAGCGGAGATGCTCACCGGGCGGCACAAGTCGCTGTCCATGGTCGAAGGCGTCCAGCACGACGACGTGGACGGCATCGCGTTCGTCGGCTACCACGCGGGAGCGGGCATGGAGGGTGTCCTCGCGCACACCTATCTGGCGAACTCCATCACGGGCGTGTGGATCAACGACGTACGGGCCAGTGAAGGGCTGCTCAACGCCCACGTCGTCGCCGAGTACGGCGTGCCGGTCGTGCTGGTCACCGGCGACGACGTGGCGTGCGAGGACGCCCTCGGGTACGCGCCCGAAGCGCTGAAGGTCGCCGTCAAGGACCATGTCTCGCGGTACGCGGCCGTGTGCCGCACACCGGCCAGGACCGCCGCGGACATCCGGGCGGCGGCCAAGGAGGCGGCGGCGCTGGCGGTGCGGCACGAGTCGGTCGTCGGCGGCCCGTTCACCATCGCCCTGGAGTTCGACGCCGAGCACCTGGCGATGGCCGCCACCGTCGTGCCGGGCGTCGGCCGTGTCGGCGAGCGCAAGATCGCGTACACGAGCGACACGATGTACGAGGGGATTCGGACCTTCAAGGCGGTCACCACGATCGCCTCGGCCGCGGTGGAGGAGCAGTATGGCTGACGCACGGGCACTCGAAGAGGTCGTCCATTTCACCTCCGACCTCATCCGGATCGACACGACCAACCGGGGCGGCGGAGACTGCCAGGAGCGCCCGGCCGCCGAGTACGCCGCCGCGCGGCTGGCCGAGGCGGGCCTCGAACCCACACTCCTGGAGCGCACCAAGGGGCGCACGAACGTCGTCGCCCGGCTGGAGGGCACCGACCCGTCCGCCGACGCGCTGCTCGTCCACGGTCATCTGGACGTGGTGCCCGCCCAGGCCGAGGACTGGAGCGTCCACCCGTTCTCCGGAGAGATCCGCGACGGCGTCGTCTGGGGACGCGGCGCGGTCGACATGAAGAACATGGACGCGATGATCCTCGCCGTCGTCCGGTCCTGGGCGCGCGAGGGAGTACGGCCCCGGCGCGACCTGGTCATCGCCTTCACCGCCGACGAGGAGGCGAGCGCCGAGGACGGCTCGGGCTTCCTCGCCGACGAGCACCCCGGACTCTTCGAGGGCTGCACCGAGGGCATCAGCGAGTCGGGGGCGTTCACCTTCCACGACGGCAGCGGCCGGCAGCTGTATCCGATCGCGGCGGGCGAGCGCGGCACCGGCTGGCTCAAGCTCACCGCGCGGGGGCGCGCGGGGCACGGCTCCAAGGTGAACCGGAGCAACGCGGTGACCCGCCTCGCCGCCGCGATCACCCGCATCGGCGCCCACGAATGGCCGCTGCGTATCACCCCGACCGTGCGGGCCGCCCTGACCGAACTCGCCGCCCTGTACGGCGTGGACGGCGGCCTGGACGACGTGGACGCCCTCCTGCGCAAGCTCGGTCCGGCCGCCGCGCTCGTCGAGCCGACCGTCCGCAACAGCGCCAACCCGACCATGCTGAGCGCCGGTTACAAGATCAATGTGATTCCGGGGGAGGCCGTCGCCTACGTGGACGGCAGATATCTGCCCGGCGGTGAGGACGAGTTCCGTTCGACGATGGACCGGCTGACCGGGCCCGACGTGGAGTGGGAGTTCCATCACCACGAGGTGGCCCTCCAGGCGCCGCTGGACTCGCCGACGTACGCGAGGATGCGAGCGGCCGTCGAGGAGTTCGCACCCGAGGGCCATGTCGTGCCGTACTGCATGTCGGGCGGCACGGACGCCAAGCAGTTCTCCCGCCTCGGCATCACCGGCTACGGCTTCGCACCACTGAAGCTCCCGGAGGGCTTCGACTACCAGGCTCTGTTCCACGGAGTGGACGAGCGCGTCCCGGTCGAGGCGCTCCACTTCGGCGTCCGCGTTCTCGACCGCTTTCTGCGTACGGCCTAGGGGGAAGAGATGCAGACCACGCCATACGGTGCATGGCCCTCGCCGATCGACGCGACGCTCGCCGCCGCGCACGACGGACATCCCGAGTTCGTCGGCTTCGTCGGCGACGAGGCCTGGTGGACCGAGCCCCGGCCGACCGAGGGCGGGCGGCGCACACTGGTCCGGCGGAAGGCGGACGGCACCGAGGAGCCGGTGCTCCCGGCCCCCTGGAACGTGCGCAGCCGCGTCATGGAGTACGGCGGCAACCCCTGGGCGGGAGTCATGCGCCCCGAAGGCCCGCTGGTCGTCTTCGTCAACTTCGCCGACCAGCGCCTCTACCGCTGCGAACCCGGCGGTGTACCGCTCCCGTTGACCCCTCTCTCGCCGGTGGGAGGCGGACTGCGCTGGGTGGACCCGCAGCTGCGGGTGGAGCGCGGCGAAGTGTGGTGCGTCATGGAGGAGTTCACCGGGGACGCACCCACCGACGTGCGCCGGGCCGTCGTCGCGGTGCCGCTGGACGGATCGGCGGCATACGACCGGGACGCCGTGCGGGAGCTGTCCGACGGACGGCACCGGTTCGTCACCGGGCCCCGGCTCTCGCCCGACGGCCGGCAGGCGGCCTGGCTGGCCTGGGACCACCCCCGGATGCCGTGGGACGGCACCGAGGTGATCCTCGCGGACGTCACCGAGTACGGCACACTGTCCGCCCCGCGTCCCGTCGCGGGGGGCCCGGAGGAGTCCGTCGCCCAGGCCGACTGGGCGGCCGACGGCACCCTGCTCTACGTCAGCGACCGCAGCGGCTGGTGGAACCTCCACCGTCTCGGCGCGGACGGCGAGGCGATCGCCGTGTGTCCGCGCGAGGAGGAGTTCGGCGGACCCCTCTGGAAGGTCGGACAGCGCTGGTTCGCGCCCCTGGACACCGGCCTGGTCGCCGTCGTCCACGGACGGGGCGCCACCGCGCTCGGGATACTGGACCCGGAGACCGGCGAGCTCGTCGACACGGCCGGCCCCTGGACCGAGTTCGCGCCGACGCTCGCCGTGCACGGCAGCAGGGTCGTCGGCGTCGGAGCCAGCCCGCGCAGCGCCCACGAGGTCGTCGAACTGGACGCCAGCACCGGGCGGGCCCGGGTGATCGGCGCCGCGCACGACGACCCGGTCGACCCCGCGTACTACCCGGAACCCCAGATCCGCACCTTCACCGGGCCGGCCGGACGCGAGGTCCACGCGCACATCTACCCGCCGCACCACCCCGACCACGTCGGCCTCGCCGACGAACTCCCTCCGTACGTCGTATGGGTCCACGGCGGCCCCACCAGCCGGTCGCCCCTCGTTCTCGACCTGGAGATCGCCTACTTCACCTCGCGCGGAATCGGCGTGGCCGAGGTCAACTACGGCGGATCGACCGGCCACGGACGGGAGTACCGCAACCAGCTGCGCGAACAGTGGGGTGTCGTCGACGTCGAGGACTGCGCGGCCGTCGCGCTCGCGCTCGCCGAAGAGGGCACCGCCGACCCGCGCCGGCTCGCGATCCGCGGCGGCAGCGCAGGCGGCTGGACCACCGCCGCCTCGCTGGCCACCACCGACGTCTACGCCTGCGGCACGATCCTCTATCCCGTCATCGACCTCACCGAATGGGCCTCGGGCGAGACCCACGACTTCGAGTCGCAGTACCTGGAATCGCTGGTCGGTCCGATCGCCGAGGTGCCGGGGCGGTATGCGGAGCGGTCGCCGTCCACGCACGCCGACCGGATCACCGCGCCCTTCCTGCTGCTCCAGGGACTCGATGACGTCGTCTGCCCGCCTGTGCAGTGCGAACGCTTCCTCGCCCGTCTCGAGGAGCCGGGCCGCCGTGTTCCGCACGCCTATATCGCCTTCGAGGGGGAGGGGCACGGCTTCCGGCGCGCCGAGACGATGGTGTGTGCCCTGGAGTCCGAACTCTCCCTGTACGCCCAGGTCTTCGGACTGAACCCGCCCGACATTCCCACTCTGGAGCTGTCCAAGTGAGGCCGCCCGCCGTCGGGGAGCGGACCGGGCCGAGCCGGGTCGGACCGAGCCGGTTCGGGTCAGGCCGGGTCGGGCCGGTTCCGGCCGCCGTGGCAGCCTGGACTTTGTCACGCGGCGTTTCGCGAGCCCCGGCGCGAGACGACCGCGACCGGATGAACCACCAGGAAGTGGAGCAGTACGAGTGACCCGAACGACCGCACCGATCACCGCCCTGACCCGACCCGCGCGGCTCGCCGCCGGGGCCGGGGTCGCGGTCGTCGCGCCCAGCGGGCCCGTCCCCGAGGAGCGGCTGGAGGCCGGCCTCGACATCCTGCGCGGCTGGGACCTCGACCCGGTCGTCGCCCCCCATGTCCTGGACCGGCACGCCGAGTTCGGCTACCTGGCGGGGACGGACGCGGACCGGGCCGCCGACTTCCAGGCGGCCTGGTGCGACCCGGACGTGGCCGCGGTGCTGTGCGCCCGTGGTGGTTACGGCGCCCAGCGCATGATCGACCTGCTCGACTGGGACGCCATCCGGGCCGCGGGCCCCAAGGTCTTCCTCGGCTTCAGCGACATCACCGCACTGCACGAGGCGTTCGCCACGCGGGTGGGGCTCGCGACACTGCACGGGCCGATGGTCGCATCCGTCGGCTTCCTGAAGAACGCCCGGTCGCAGGAGCATCTGCGGGCGACTCTCTTCGAACCCGAGTCGGTGCGGACCATCGCCTCCGGCCAAGCCGTCCCGCTCGTCCCAGGCAAGGCCCGCGGTGTCACACTCGGCGGCTGCGCGAGTCTGCTGGCCGCGGACGTCGGCACACCGCACGCCCGTGTCTCCGCCCGCGACGGGCTGCTCCTGATCGAGGACATCGGCGAGGAGGCCTACCGGCTGGACCGGATCCTGACGCAGCTGCTGCGCACCGGCTGGCTGGACGGGGTGGCCGGGGTCGCGCTCGGCTCCTGGGTGGACTGCGGACCGTACGACGGACTGCGCGCGGTGTTCGCCGACCGGCTCGGCGGGCTCGGCGTTCCGGTCGTCGAGCACTTCGGGTTCGGGCACGCCGAGGGGACTCTGACGATGCCGTTCGGCGTCCGCGCCGAACTCGACGCGGACGCGGGGACACTCACACTCGACGAGCCGGCGCTGCTCTGACGTCACGGTCGCGCCGCGCTGAGGGGTGTGCCCCTTTCGCGGTCGGGGGCCGTCCGTGGTCGTGCCTCGCTCACCGTCGTGCCCCATGCGGGGTCGTGCCTCGCTCACCGTCGTGCCCCATCCGTGGTCGCGTCCCGCACGCGTCCGCCCTGGTTATGGTCGGGTCGGGGCGCGGTCGCGGCGCGGTCGGGGTGCGACTCCGGGGACCCCGGCACGTCGGCGCCCCGGCGGCCGGGGACGGGCGACGCCCGTCACCGCGGTCACCCGGAGGAAGCTCCCGCCGCGCGTACCGGCGGCTTCTGGATCATGCTGAGCGCATGAGCCCGAAGACCTCCAAGAACGCCGGTACGAGCGGCGGCAAGGGCACCCGCGAGGGGCCGCTGACGCCGGCCAGGATCGCCGTCCTCGTACTGGCCGTCCTTGCCCTGATCTTCATCTTCGAGAACACCCGCAGCACCAGGATCCGGCTGCTCATCCCCGAGGTGATCATGCCGCTGTGGGTGGCGCTGCTCGCCACCGGGCTGATCGGCGTGGTGTGCGGTGCGTACGCAGCGAGACGCAGACGCTGAAACACCTGCTCGCGTAAGGTGACGGGATGCCTCAGAACGCCGGTTATCTCGCCGAGGGCCCCCGCGTGGGCATACGGCATTTCACCCTCGAGGACGCTGCGGAGTTCACCGCGCGGGCCAGGGAGAGCAAGAGCCTCCACCAGCCGTGGCTCTTCCCGCCCGGCAGTCTCGACGCCTATGCCGCCTACGCGGGGCGGCTCATCGAGGACCCGACCAAGGCAGGGTTCCTCGTCTGCGAACGGGACGGCGGGGGGATCGCCGGATTCATCAACATCAACAACATCGTCGAGGGCGGCTTCCTGTGCGGTGCCCTCGGCTACGGCGCCTTCGCGCACGCCGCTGGGCGCGGGCTGATGACCGAGGGGCTCGGCCTCGTCGTGCGGTACGCCTTCGGGGAGATGGGCCTGCACCGGCTGGAGATCAACGTGCAGCCCGGCAACGCGGCGTCGATCGCACTCGCCCGGAGCTGCGGCTTCCGGCTCGAAGGCTTCTCGCCGGCCTTCATCCACATCGACGGCGCCTGGCGGGACCACGAACGGTGGGCGATCACCGCCGAGATGGTCACGCCCCGCTGACGCATCGCTGACGCCCCGTCGACGTCAGCTGACGACCGCTCGCGGGTGAGCGCGGGCGGGCCTCCGGAAGACGGCACTTCCCGCGGCTCCCCGGCCACCCCCGGCTCCCCGGCACACACGCTTCCCTGGCACCCCCAACTCGACGGCACGCGGCGGCTCCCCGGCACGCCCGGCTTCGCTGGGCGTCCTTCCCCGTGTGGTCCGCCCGGCGGAGGATGAAGGCATGCGGAACATCGTCGTTCTGGACGCTCCCTCCAACCTCGGCCTGCGCCCGCCCGCGCCCGGCACCGTCCCCGGCTGCTACAAGCTGGCCGGCGCGCTGCGCGAGCAGCGGATCGTGCAGAGGCTCGGTGCTCTGGAAGGGGGTGTGGTCGTGCCGCCGCGCTACGACCGGGGGGACTGGCAGGAGGGCGACGGCGTCTTCAACGCGGCGGCCATCGCCACCTACACCCGCAGACTCGCCGATCGCGTCGAACGCCACGTCCGCGCCGGTGACCTTCCCGTCGTCCTCGGCGGCGACTGTTCCATCCAGCTCGGCGCCTCCCTCGCCCTGCGCCGCATCGGCCGCTTCGGGCTGGTGGCCGTCGACGGTTCGGCCGACTTCCGGCACGCCGGGAACTCCGACCGCGTCGGCGCGGCCGGGGGCGAGGAACTCGCGATCGCCACCGGCCGTGGCCAGGACGACCTCTCGGACATCGAAGGGCTGGGGCCCTATCTGCGGGACGAGGACGTACGGCTCTTCGGCATCCGCGACTACGACGACGAGCGCGACGAACTCGCCGCGCTGAAGATCCCCACGACGACCGTCGGGGAGCTGCGCACCTGGGGCGTGGACGCGATCGCGCGGGCCGCCCTGGCGACCCTCGAACTTCCGCACCTGGACGGCTTCTGGGTGCATTTCGACGCGGACGTGCTCGATCCGACCGTGATGCCCGCCGTGGACAGTCCGGACCCCGAGGGCCTGTTCCCCGACGAACTCCTCGCGCTGCTCCGCCCGTTGGTCCGCTCCCCGTGCTGCGTCGGCCTCAACGTCACCATCTACGACCCCGACCTGGACCCCGACGGCACCGCGGGAGCGCTCCTCGCGGACCTGGTCGTCGGCGCCTTTGCGGAGTCCTGACCTGATTCTGACGAGCGGATACCCTGGTCAGCAGGCCGATGACCATGTTCCATGGTCATCGTGACGACGATCCGACGTGACGTACTGACCCTCCCGGCGGCGGAGTTGGGCCCGAGCAACCCGCTGCCGCCCCTGCGGACCCTCGACGAGATGCACACCATCGACGACCGCGACCGCGTCGGCCTGCCGAGCGACATGGCCCGGCAGATCGGGTACGAGCCGCTGCGCAGCGTGCTGCCGGAGCGCATACGGGACGGCTACGAGCGAGAACGGCCGCTCCGCGAACTCGACACGATCGTGATCGAGAACGACCGGCTGCGCGCCACCGTGCTGCCCGGCTTCGGCGGCCGTATCGTCTCGCTCTTCCACAAACCCTCCGCGACGGAACTCCTCTACAGCAACCCGGTGCTCCAGCCTGCCTGTTTCGCCCTCAACGGCGCCTGGTTCTCCGGCGGCATCGAGTGGAACATCGGCGCGACCGGGCACACCACCCTGTCGTGCTCACCCGTCCACGCCGCCCGCGTTCCCGCCCCCGACGGTGGCGAGATGCTGCGCCTGTGGGAGTGGGAACGGCTGCGCGACCTCCCCTTCCAGGTCGATCTGTGGCTGCCGGACGGCTCCGACTTCCTGTACGTGGGCGTCCGCGTCCGCAATCCCCACGAGAAGCCCGCCCCGCTGTACTGGTGGTCCAACATCGCGGTCCCCGAGGAGCGCCGGGTGCTCGCCCCGGCCGAGGAGGCCTGGCACTTCGGCTACGAGCGACGGCTGCGCCGGGTGCCCGTGCCGGCGTACGACGGGATCGACCGGACGTACCCGCTCAACAGCACTTTCCCCGCTGACTACTTCTACGAGGTGCCCGACGGGCGGCGCCGCTGGATCGCCGCGGTCGACGACGCGGGCGAGGGGCTGGTCCAGACGTCCACCGATGTCCTGCGCGGGCGCAAGCTGTTCGTCTGGGGCTCGGGGCCCGGCGGGCGGCGCTGGCAGGAGTGGCTGACCGAGCCGGGGACCGGCGGGTACTGCGAGATCCAGGCCGGACTGGCCCGTACCCAGCTCGAACACGTACGGCTCGAAGCCGAGAGCGATGTCTCCTGGCTGGAGGCCTACGGGCCGTTGTCCGTGAGCGCGGAGACCGCGCACGGGGCGGACTGGGAGGCCGCGCGGGCGGACGTCGAGGGCCGGCTGGAGAGCGCCCTCTCCCGGGACACGGTCGACGCCGCGTACGCCGCCTGGCTGCCGCACGCCGACAAGGATCCCGGCGAGGTGCTCGCCGTCGGATCCGGCTGGGGAGCACTCGAAGTGCTGCGCGGCGCCCACAAGTTGCCCGGCACCCCGTTCGACGAGAGCACGCTCGGCGACGACCAGGCGCCGTGGCGGGAGCTGCTGCGGTCCGGCGCGTTCCCGGAGCCCCGGCGGGTCGGGCCGCCCGGCGAGACGCTGGTGTCCTCGCACTGGCGCGACATGCTGGAGACGGCCCCGGCCGTACCGATCACCGAGTACCACCTCGGCGTCGCCCAGTGGCATGCCGGTGATGTCGCTCAGGCCGTGCGGAGTTGGGAACGGGCACTCGAACTCGCGCCGTCGCTCTGGCCGTTGCTGCGCTGCCTCGCCGTCGCCGACCAGGAAGCCGGCAACCACGAGCGCGCCGCCGACCGTTACGCCGAGGCATTCGACGACCTGTGCCGGGAGCGGCGCGACGACGGGGAACGGTGGACCGCGACGACGGCCGCGCTCGGCCGCGAGGCCGTCGAGGCGCTGCTGACGGCCCGCCGTCCGGCGGACGCGCGGGCCGTGTGGGAGCGGCTGCGGCCCGGGACCCGGGACCGTGGCCGGTTCCGCCTCGTCGAGGCCGAACTGCTCCTCGCCGAGGGCCGCCGCGAGGACGCACGGGCGATCTTCGACGCGGGCTTCGAGGTCGCCGACCTGCGGGAGGGATCGGAGACCATCGACCGGCTGTGGTCCCGGCTCGGTGACGAGCCGCTGCCGGAGCGCTACGACTTCCGCATGCGGCCGCCGTCCACGCTCTGAGCCTGCCGCGCTCACGGCCTCGGGTGTCCCACCGCACGGAGGGGCGGGGCACCCGAGGTCCGTCGCGTCTCAGGTCCGTCGCATCCTAGGCCCGTCGCGTCTCAGGTCCGTCGCATCTCGGGTCTGCGTGTCTCAGCCCCGGTGCGTCCGCGTCTCAGCCACGGCGGTCCGCGTACTCGTACACCGACCCGTCCGGATGCACGGCGATGAGGTTGCGGCCCCCGGGGGTCTCCACCGGGCCCGCGACGACACGGGCGCCGAGGTCGGTGAGGACCCGGCCGGTCTCCTCGACGTCCTTGACGGCGATGGTCGCGGCGACCTTGCGCAGCACGTCGAGTTCGGACTCGGGCCCGCTCATCAGCAGGAAGCAGCCGATCGCGGCGACCGACACACCGCCGCGCTCGAAGCGGAGCGCTCTGCCGCCCGCGAGCCGTTCGTAGAAGGGGACCGCAGTCTCCAGGTCGTCGACGCAGACGCGCAACGTGGCTCCCAGAATCTCCATGGAGACGAGCCTAGTTGGGGACGGACGGAGCAGGAGATCGTTTCGACTGGTCGCTGGTCGCTGGTCGCTGGTCGCTGGTCGCCAATCGCCAATCGCCAATCGCCAATTGGCGATCGTTGGGCGTCCGGGGCCTTCCCGTTACGGGTTCGGTCGGCCGGGTACCCGCACACCATGAAGCGCATCGAGCACCTGGAACATCTGGAGCATCTGGACAAGGAACTCGTCGACGAACTCACCATGGTGGCCCGCGAGACCATCCGCGACGAACTGCGGGAGCGGACGGGCGAACAGCGCCGGACGGCCGCGTTGTACGCCGCTTCGGGGGCCGCCGCGCTGTACGCGGGTGGCGCCGTGGTCCTCGCCCTCGGTCTGGCGCTCGCGTCGGTGCTGCCCGGATGGGCCGCCGCCCTGATCGCCGCCGCGGTGCTCGGGGCCGTCGCCCACGTGCTGCGGGGCATGGCCCGGCCGTCCGCGCCCCGGCCGACGACCCGACGCGCGCACGAGCTTGTCCCGCCCGGCCGGGTCGTCGGCGGCAGCCCGCCCGCCTCCCCGCCCGGCGGCATGGGCCTGCTGTATCCGCCGATCCAGTCCGGGACGCCCGATGTACGCGGCACGGGCACAGGCGCGGACCTCTCCGACGACCCCGAGGCGTGGCTCCGCCGGGCGCGCTGACCTGGGCCCCTTTGGAGCCGGCGAAAAGTCGGAGGTGCCCATGTTTGGGCACCTCGGTCAGGGATACGCGGAAAGCCCCGTACGACGAGCGATTCCGTCAGAGGAGCACCGTGAGTCGACCCCGCATTCTGATCGTCGGTGCCGGCTTCGCCGGGTACCGGACGGCCCGCGTCCTGTCGCGGCTGGTCCGGCACGAGGCCGACATCACTCTGCTGAACCCGACCGACTACTTCCTGTATCTGCCGCTGCTGCCGCAGGTCGCCGCCGGTGTCCTGGAGCCACGCCGCGTCACCGTCTCGCTCTCCGGCACGCTGCCCCACGTACGTCTCGTGCTCGGGGAGGCGCAGTCCGGCGGGATCGACCTCGAAGCGCGGACCGTGCGCTACAGCGGCCCGGAGGGCGACAGCGGCACACTGACGTACGACCGTCTCGTCCTCGCCGTCGGCAGCGTCAACAAACTGCTGCCCGTACCCGGTGTCGCCGAGCACGCGCACGGCTTCCGAGGGCTGCCCGAAGCACTGTATCTGCGGGACCACGTGACCCGGCAGATCGAACTCGGCGCCGCGTCGGACGACCCGAAGAGCCTCACCGCGCGCCGCACCTTCGTGGTCGTCGGCGCCGGATACACCGGGACCGAAGTCGCCGCCCAGGGAAAGCTGTTCACCGACGCGCTGGTGCGCAAGCCCCCGCTGCGTGAAGGAACCCGACCGCGCTGGCTGCTGCTCGACGTCGCCCCGCGTGTGCTGCCCGAGCTGGACGAGAGGCTCTCGCGCACTGCCGACCGCGTACTGCTGCAGCGTGGCGTCGACGTGCGCACCAAGACGTCGGTCGAGGAGGCCACTCCCGATGGAGTCCGGCTCAGCGACGGGGAGTTCGTCGAAACCCGGACGCTGGTGTGGTGTGTCGGAGTACGGCCCGATCCGCTGGTCGAGGGACTCGGGCGGCCCCTCGAGAGGGGGCGGCTCCTCGTCGATCCCCATCTCCAAGTGCCGAGCCATCCAGAGGTGTTCGCCTGCGGGGACGCGGCGGCGGTGCCCGACCTGGAGAGGCCCGGTGAGTACACGCCGATGACGGCCCAGCACGCCTGGCGTCAGGGGAGGATCGCCGGCCGCAACGTCGCCGCCTCGCTCGGAATCGGCGAACGACGCGCCTACCGCCACCGTGACCTGGGTTTCACCGTCGACCTCGGGGGCGTCAAGGCCGCGGCCAATCCGCTGGGCATTCCCCTGTCGGGTCTGGCGGCCGGAGCCGTCACCCGCGGCTACCACCTTGCCGCCATGCCGGCCAACCGGGTCCGGGTCGCGGCCGACTGGCTCCTGGACGCCGTACTGCCGCGCCAGGCCGTGCAGTTGGGCCTGGTCCGCTCATGGTCGGTGCCGCTCGACACCGCCTCGCCCGAGTTGGCGCGGGTGGCGGGAGCACCCGCCGCTGGGGGAGCGCCTGAAGCACCCGGAGCGCCTGTGGCCCCCGAAGCGTCCGCAGCGCCCACGGTGCCCGCAGCGCGTGACGCATCGGACACACCGGGCTCGGACGGTGCGCGCCCGAGCAGTCCAGGAGCCGTGAGCCGCTCGGAAGGAGCGTCATGAACACCCGCCAACTCATCGATCTGGCGCAGCAGTTGCGCGTCGACAGCGTTCGAGCCGCCGACGCCGCGGGCTCCGGGCATCCGACATCGTCGATGTCCGCCGCCGACCTGATGGCGGTCCTGCTGGCCAACCGTCTGCGCTACGACTTCGAACGCCCTCAGCACCCCGGCAACGACCGTTTCATCCTTTCCAAGGGCCACGCCTCACCGCTGCTGTACGCCGCGTACAAGGCGGCCGGTGCCGTGAGCGAGGCCGAGCTGCTCACCTTCCGCAAGGCGGGCAGCCGCCTCGAAGGGCATCCGACGCCCCGGCGGCTGCCCTGGGTCGAGACCGCCACCGGATCGCTCGGCCAGGGACTGCCCGTCGGCGTCGGCATCGCGCTCGCCGGCAAGCGTCTCGACCGCACCGGATACCGGATCTGGGTGCTGTGCGGTGACAGTGAACTCGCCGAGGGATCCGTGTGGGAGGCCGCCGAGCACGCCGGGTACGAACACCTCGACAACCTCACCCTGATCGTCGACGTCAACCGCCTGGGCCAGCGCGGGCCGACCCGGCACGGGCACGACCTGGACGCCTACGCGCGCCGGTTCCGGGCGTTCGGCTGGCACGCCGTCGAGGTCGACGGCCACGACGTGGACGCGATCGACAGCGCCTTCGCCGAGGCGGAGTCCACCGGCGGCCGGCCCACCGTGATCCTCGCCCGTACCCTCAAGGGCAAGGGCGTGGCATCGGTCCAGGACCGCGAGGGCCTGCACGGCAAACCGCTGCCGGACGCCGATCAGGCGATCGCCGAACTCGGCGGGGTGCACGACCGGCACGTGGACGTCCGACAGCCCCCCGCCGCGAGGACGGTGCACGCCGTACGGTCCGGACACCTCGACCTGCCGCGGTACGACACCGGCGACGAGATCGCCACCCGGGACGCCTACGGACAGGCGCTCGCGGCGCTCGGCACCGCCCGCGGCGACATCGTCGCCCTGGACGGCGAGGTCAGCGACTCGACGCGCGCGGAATTCTTCGCCAAGGAACACCCCGACCGCTTCTTCGAGTGCTACATCGCCGAGCAGCAACTGGTCGCCGCCGCGGTCGGCATGGCCGCACGGGGCTGGGTCCCGTACGCATCGACGTTCGCGGCCTTCCTCACCCGCGCCCACGACTTCGTCCGGATGGCCTCCATCAGCGGCTCCGGCATCAACCTCGTCGGCTCGCACTCCGGCGTCTCCATCGGCCGGGACGGGCCCTCCCAGATGGGCCTGGAGGACCTGGCGATGTTCCGGGCCGTCTACGGCTCGACCGTGTTGTACCCGTGCGACGCCAACCAGACCGCGAAGCTCGTCGCCACGATGGCGGACCTGGAGGGCATCCGCTATCTGCGCACCTCACGTGGTGACAGCCCCGTCATCTACAGCGCCACCGAGGAGTTCCCGGTCGGCGGCAGCAAGGTGCTGCGCGCCTCCGCCGGGGACCGGCTGACGCTCGTCGCCGCGGGCGTCACCGTCCATGAGGCCTTGGCCGCCGCGGAGACACTCGACCGCGCGGGCATCCAGACCCGGGTGATCGACCTCTATTCGGTGAAGCCCGTGGACCGCGCGACCCTGCGCGAGGCCGCCGAGGAGACGGGCTGTCTGGTCACCGTCGAGGACCACCGGGAGGAGGGCGGCATCGGGGACGCGGTGCTCGATGCCTTCACCGACGGCCGTCCCGTGCCCCGCCTGGTGCGCCTCGCCGTCCGTGGGATGCCTGGCTCCGCGAGCCCGGCCGAGCAGCTGCACGCCGCGGGCATCGACGCCGAGTCGATCGTGTCGGCGGCCCGGCTGCTGGTGGAGACGGCCGTGGTGCGCTGACCGGAGACCGAAGGGCACCATGGTCAGTACGCCGACGGTGCGGGCCGGCTGTCCTGCCTGGCGGACGGGGGGCGAGGCCGGCCTCCACGCTCCGCCGACCGGCTCACGGAGCCGGGGCGAGGGGAACCGCGGGAGGAGACCCATGAGCGCTTTGCGCTACGTCTACGCGATCTGCCGCCCCTTCGAGGCGGCGCTGTCGGCCGAGCTGGCCGGGGTCGCGGGCGTCCCGCCCAAGCTGCTGCGGCACGGCGACCTGATCGCCGTGGTCGGCTCGGTGCCGGAACGGGAATTCGCCGTTGAGCCGCTGCGTCGCCGGCTGGAGGACGTCCAATGGCTGGAGGCGACAGCCCGCGCCCATCAGGGCGTCATCGACGCGCTCACCGCCGTCACCAGCCCGCTGCCGCTCCGGCTCGCCACCGTGCTCCGGGACGACAGCGGCGTACGCGTGATGATGGAGGAACGCAGGGAGGATTTCCTGCGGACCCTCGACCGCCTCGACGGGCAGGTGGAATGGGACGTGAAGGTGTACGCCGAAAACGCCGAGACCGTCGGGACTTCCGAAACCTCCGGGACTTCCGAAACCTCCGGGACTTCCGAAACCTCCAGGATTTCCGGGGCTTCTGGGACTTCCGGGAAAACCGTGGAACGCGCGGATGAATTCACGCGCCGATTGCACAGCACCCTTTCCCGGTGTGCCGAGGAAACCCGGCTGCGCACCCTGCGGAATCCGGCACCCGTACTTTCTGAAGTGGCGGACATCGCGGTCCTCGATGCCGCCTATCTCGTGCCGCGCGCGGAGTCGGAGGAATTCGTGGAGCGGGTGAACGGAAGCGCGCGCGACGAGCCGGGGGTGCGAGTGGAGCTCACCGGGCCGTGGGCGGCGTATTCCTTTACAGGTTCCACGGGCCTCACCGGCTTCACGGATGTCACGGCCTTTACGAGGAATGCGTCGTGACCGTGTCTCTCGCCGTTTGAGCGGTGCGAAGCGCGGCCCGAGGTCCAGAACCATCCTGGACCTCGGGCCGGGTTCATCGCGTACGCAGGCCTACCACCTGTACCAGCGGCCCCTGCTTCCGGAAGCACTCGTGCCACGCACCAGGAATCCGAGCAGCCACAGGACGATGACGACCAACGCTATCCACCACAGAATTTTCAGTGCGAATCCCGCACCGAAGAGAACCAGCGCGAGCAACAGAACGAGCAGGATGGGAACCATAGTGTCGACCTCCTGCATTCCGTGTTTCCCGATATCGCGGGATCAGGCTTCCTTTCGGCAGAGAATTTCCCCGTGCAGTACGGAGAACCAGCCGTCCTCCTGACGCCCCCACTGCCGCCAGGCGTCCGACACGGCCCGCAGTTGCTCCGTGGTCGCGTGGCCCCCTTCCGTCGCCCGGTCCGCGTACGCCGAGGCCAGCGTGCGGTCCGCCCACAGGCCGCTCCACCACTCCCGCTCGTCCTCGGTGGCGAAGGTCCAGGTGCTCGACGTGGCCGTGATGTCCCGGATCCCGGCGGCCAGTGCCCACGATTTGAGACGTCGGCCCGCGTCGGGCTCGCCCCCGTTGGCGCGGGCGACCCGCAGGTACAGGTTCAGCCAGTCGTCCATGCCCGCCGTCGACGGGTACCAGGTCATGGACGAGTAGTCTGCATCGCGGACCGCGATGAAGCCGCCCGGCTTGGCGACCCGGTACATCTCGCGCAGCGCCTGCACCGGATCGCCCACGTGCTGGAGCACCTGGTGGGCGTGGACCACACAGAACGTGTCGTCCGGGTACTCCAGCGCGTGGACGTCGGCGACGGCGAACTCGACGTTGCGCAGGCCGCGTTCGGCCGCCACCTGGCGTGCCTGGTCCAGAATGCCGGACGCCTGGTCGACGCCGGTGACCTGGCCGTCCGGCACCCGTTCCGCCAGGTCGGCGGTGATGGTGCCCGGTCCGCAGCCGATGTCGAGGATCTTCATGTGCGGCTTCAGCGAGTCGAGCAGGTACGCCGCCGAGTTGGCGGCGGTGCGCCAGGTGTGCGAGCGCATCACCGACTCGTGGTGGCCGTGGGTGTAGACGGCGGTCTCCCGCGACTTCGGCATGACCGTTCCCCTTCTCGTCGTACGGGCCCCGTCAGGCGTGTGCGCACTCCCCGAGGCGATGGCATCACCGTACGCGCGCATGTCGAATAATGAGACCCGTATCTTGCCATGTGGACGGCGGTGGTGGGGTGTTGTGTCGACGGGGACCCGACGGAGCCGGGGGGTGCCGAGTGGGTGTGCGCACGGCTTGAGTGCGTGCGCGTGTTGACGGCCTGAGTGCATGCGTGCGCGGGCGGCGTCGGTGCACGCCTGCACAGACGGCTTCAGTGCGCGGGGGAAGGGCGATAGACGGTCAGCGCCTCGGGGCTCTTGCGCAATGTCACCTCGCCGCTCACCTCGGTGACTTCACCGTCGTAGGCGAGCAGCGTGCCGGGCGCGACGCCCTCGATGCGCAGCCGGCCCACCCGTACGGCCGCGTGGGCAGGGGAGCGCGTGAGGGGGCCCGCGAAGGCCGCGGCCAGCAGCCGCACCGCGGGATGACGGCCGCCGTGCACGACCCGTACGTCGAGCCGCCCGTCCGCGAGGTCGAAACGGCGGGCGGGCGCGAGACCCATCCGGTGGTAGGTGCCGTTGCCGGCGAACAGCAGCCACAACGGGTGGGTACGGCCGCCCAGTTCGGCGCGCAGCGGGTGATGGTCGGCGCGCAGCACGCGCAGGGCGCCCAGCACGCCCGCGGGCCAACTGCCGATCACCTTGGACCAGTTCTCCCGCTCACGCACCAGCTCCGGATAGATGCCCAGACTGCAGGTGTTGAGGAAGATGCCCTCCTTGCCGCCGGAGGCGAACCGGCCCACGTCCACCTGGACCGCCTCGCCCCCCTGGAGCGCGCGCACCAGGTCGCGTTCGCCCTCGACGCCGAGGTCGTGGGCGAAGTGGTTGAGCGTGCCGCCCGGCAGGACGGCGAGGGGGATGCCGTGGCGCAGGGCGACCTCGGCCGCGGCGTTCACCGTGCCGTCGCCGCCGCACACGCCCAGCACCCGGGCGCGGGCCGCCGCCTTCTCCAACTCCTCCTGTATGTCGGCGGGTTCGCACTCGACGATCTCCGCGCGCGGCAGTGCGCCGGCCAGTGCGCCGACCCGCTCCGGGGTGCCCGAGCCCGTGTTGGCCACCATGACCAGGCCCTCGCCCTCGGCCAGCGCGGGCGCGTCCGTGCGCGGACGGCCGGGCGGGGTCACCTGGTCCCGGGTGGGCACCAGTCCGCGCACGGCGTACGCGGCGCCCACGCCCAGGGCCGCACCCGCCAGGACATCGCTCGGAAAGTGGACGCCCGTGTAGACGCGGGACAGCGCGACCGCCGCGGCGAGCGGTGCCACGGCCGCGCCCCAGCCGCGGGACTCCAGCGCCACCCCCGTCGCGAAGGCGGCGGCGGAGGCGGCGTGCCCCGACGGGAACGACGTGGTGATCGGCTGCCGCTTCAACTGCCGGACGAGGGGGACCGGGTCCAGTCCGGGGCGGGTGCGGCGCACCGAGCGCTTGCCGATGGTGTTGATGGTGGCGGAGGCGAGGGCGAGCGAGGCGACACCCCGTACGGCGGCCCGGCGGGCCCGCGGGGTGCGGCCGGCCGCCACGGCGGCGGCCGTGGCGAACCACAGCACACCGTGGTTCGCACTGCGGCTGAGCCGCGGCAGCACGGGGTCGGCGCCCGGCCAGTGCCGCGCGGCGACCGCCTCGAACAGTCGGCAGTCCACGGCGAGAAGGCGGTCCCGAAGGACGTGGCGACCCGGTACCAGGGCGGTGAGGTCGACATCTGGGGTCGGTGTCATGCGGGTCCGTCTACCCCGGATCAGGCGGTTCCCGCCCCGGCGCCGGGCCCCGCGTCGCATACGCGTTTGCCCCGCACCCCCGCTCCCCGGAGAATGCCTGCCCATGGGACATCTCGAAGCCGCACATCTTGAGTACTACCTTCCCGATGGGAGGGCGCTGCTCGGCGATGTGTCGTTTCGGGTGGGGGAAGGGGCCGTCGTCGCCCTGGTGGGGCCCAACGGCGCCGGGAAGACGACGCTGCTGCGGCTGATCTCGGGTGAGATCAAGCCCCACGGGGGGACCGTCAACGTGAGCGGCGGGCTCGGGGTGATGCGGCAGTTCGTGGGGTCCGTCCGTGACGAGACGACCGTACGGGAGCTGCTCGTCTCCGTGGCCCCGCCGCGGATCCGCGAGGCGGCGAAGGCCGTGGACGCCGCCGAGCACGCGATGATGACCGTGGACGACGAGGCGGCGCAGCTGCGCTACGCGCAGGCGCTGTCCGACTGGGCCGAGGTCCGCGGATACGAGTCCGAGACCCTCTGGGACATCTGCACGACGGCGGCCCTCGGCGTCCCCTATGAGAAGGCGCAGTGGCGGCTGGTCCGGACCCTGTCCGGGGGCGAGCAGAAGCGCCTGGTGCTGGAGGCCCTGCTGCGCGGCACCGACGAGGTGCTGCTGCTCGACGAGCCGGACAACTATCTCGACGTGCCCGGGAAGCGCTGGCTGGAGGAGCGGCTCAAGGAGACCCGCAAGACCGTGCTGTTCGTCTCCCACGACCGCGAGCTCCTCTCGCGCGCCGCCCAGAAGATCATCAGCGTCGAGCCCAGCCCCACCGGCGCGGACGCCTGGGTGCACGGCGGCGGTTTCGCGACGTACCACGAGGCCAGGCAGGAGCGGTTCGCGCGCTTCGAGGAACTGCGCAGGCGCTGGGACGAGAAGCACGCACAGCTCAAGAAACTGGTGCTGAACCTCCGTCAGGCGGCCTCCATCAGCCATGAGTTGGCGTCCCGCTACGCTGCGGCGCAGACCCGGCTGCGGAAGTTCGAGGAGGCCGGACCGCCTCCGGAGCCGCCGCGCGAGCAGGACATCAAGATGCGGCTGCACGGCGGGCGGACCGGAGTACGGGCCGTGACCTGCAAGGGACTTGAACTAACCGGCCTGATGAAGCCCTTCGACCTGGAGATCTACTACGGCGAGCGCGTCGCCGTCCTCGGCTCCAACGGTTCGGGGAAGTCGCACTTCCTGCGGCTGCTCGCGGGCGGCGACGTCGCGCACACCGGCGAGTGGAAGCTCGGCGCCCGCGTGGTGGCCGGCCACTTCGCGCAGACGCACGCCCACCCGGAACTGGAGGGCCGCACGCTCCTCGACATCCTGTGGACCGAGCACGCGCAGGACCGCGGAGCCGCGATGTCCCGGCTGCGTCGCTACGAGCTGACCGCGCAGGCCGAGCAGCGCTTCGAGAAGCTGTCGGGCGGCCAGCAGGCGCGTTTCCAGATCCTGCTCCTGGAACTGGAGGGCTCGACGGCCCTGCTGCTGGACGAGCCGACCGACAACCTCGACCTGGAGTCCGCGGAGGCCCTTCAGGAGGGCCTTGAGGCGTACGAGGGGACGGTCCTGTCGGTCACCCACGACCGCTGGTTCGCCCGCTCCTTCGACCGCTACCTGGTCTTCGGCTCGGACGGCCGCGTCCGGGAGACGCAGGAACCGGTGTGGGACGAGCGCCGTGTGGAGCGGGCCCGGTAGGCGGCCGGGAGCGGCGGCTTTTCGCTGCGGAGCTCCGGTGCGGCCACCGGAAGGCGGGCCCGTCCCGGAGAGGCCCGGCACCCCGGATGTTCGTAGAGTGGGGGGAGTAGGTCTCGATCCATGGCTCCCTCCCGGACGCCGCTCGGGGTGTCTGCCCGGGGCGGATGCCCGGACCGCACCGACGGCCACGACGAGCGGGGTAGCACCATGACCGGAGTCGACCCGGGCCGGCTGGACGACCAGCAGCTGATGAAAGAGCTGGAGGCCATCCACCGCACGCGCCACGACACGCTGCTGCACGGTTCGAACGACGCGCTGCACACCCACAACGTGCGCATGGCCCAGCTGGAGGGCGAGTATCTGCGCCGCCATCCGCGCCGGCCCGTCTCGGCGGGCCGTACCCGTGAGGGCGCCCGGGAGCGCGGACCCGCGGAGGTGCCGCCGGCATGACCGAACCGAACCCGATCCTGACCCGGCAGGCGGCGGCACTGGAACTCTTCGGCCGCCGCGTCCACGCGATCCGCGACAATCAGTGGGACGCCCCCACGCCGTGCACCGCCTGGAGCGTGCGCGACCTCGTCGGCCACCTCGTCTCCGAGCAGGCGTGGGTGCCCGCACTGGTCCGGGACGGCGCCACCGTCGATTCCGTCGGAGACAGGCTGGAGGGCGACCTGCTCGGCGCGGACCCGGTCGCCGCCTGGGACACCGTGGCCGACACCTCCCGCGCCGTGTTCGCCGAGCCCGGCGCGCTCGACCGCACGGTCCATCTCTCCTTCGGGGACATGCAGGCGGGCGACTACTGCGCGCAACTGGTCACCGACCTGACGGTCCACACCTGGGACCTGTCCCGCGCCATCGGCGCCGACGAAGAACTTCCCGAAGACCTGCTGACCTTCGCGGTCCGTGAGGTCACCCCGCACGCGGCTGAACTGGAGAAGAGCGGACTCTTCGCGGCCCCGGAGGAGCCACCGCCCGGAGCCGACGTCCAGACGAAGCTGCTCTGCCTGGTCGGGCGCCGGCCCTGAGGAAGCGCGCCACCCGGACCGGACCGCACCCGCTGTGAGCGGACCGCCGCCGTCAGTGACGGCCAGGGTGGTGGCGGCACGGCCGCCACCACCCCCCCGGGAGGACGGACGGTCCGGCTTGGGAGACAATGGCAAGGTGTTTGTCCCGCATGGCGCGGGGCAGACGCTGTTGCAGTGCTTCGGACAGGAGGCACGTCCGTGGGAGCGGCTATCCGCGCCATGGGTGTACCCGTCCGGCGCACGGGTGCGTTCCCACGATGACTGTCCATCACACGGCACCATCAAGGGAGTTGCGACGCACCATGCGAACTCAAGCGAGCGCGACGCACCATCCGCACGACGACGCCCCCGATACCGCGGACGCATTCCGCAGGCTCGCCATGCTCCCCCCGGGTCAGCAGCGCGACACTCTCCGTGCGGAGATCGTCGAGTCCTGGCTGCCGATGGCCGAACGGCTCGC
This sequence comes from Streptomyces sp. NPDC026500, assembly GCF_055567635.1. Taxonomy (NCBI): domain Bacteria; kingdom Bacillati; phylum Actinomycetota; class Actinomycetes; order Kitasatosporales; family Streptomycetaceae; genus Streptomyces; species Streptomyces sp. NPDC026500. The sequence goes on from NZ_JBVHQB010000003.1 coordinate 312,046, forward strand.
GGGACGCTTCCGCAGCCGCGGCGAGAACTACGAGGACCTGCGCCAGGTCGCGGCGCTCGGCCTGGTCAAGGCCGTCGACCGCTACGACCCCGAGCTCGGCAACGCCTTCGAGAGCTACGCGGTGCCGACGATCACCGGCGAGATCAAGCGCCACTTCCGTGACCACATGTGGACCCTGCACGTGCCGCGCCGGGTCCAGGACCTGCGCAACCGCGTCCGGTTCGCCAGCCAGGACCTGTCGCAGACCATTTCCGGCCGCCGGCCCACCGTCGCCGAGATCGCCGAGCACGCCCAGATGAGCGAGGAGGACGTCCTCACGGGTCTGGAGGCCCTGGAGAGCTTCACCGCGCTCTCCCTGGACGCGGAACTGCCGGGCAGCGAGGACGGCTACTCCCTCAGCGATGCCCTCGGCTCGCCCGATCCGGCCCTCGACACCGTCATCGACCGCGAGGCCGTCAAGCCCCGGCTCCAGGCCCTGCCCGAACGCGAACGCGCCATCCTCTACATGCGGTTTTTCAGCGACATGACGCAGAGCCGGATCGCCGACGAGCTGGGCATCTCCCAGATGCACGTCTCCCGCCTCATCAGCCGCTGCTGCACCCAGCTGCGCGACCAGATCATGCGCGACGCGGCCTAGAGGGGCCTAGAGGCTGTCGTCCGGGGAAGCCGGGGAAGTGGTCGGCCCGGTCCGACCACGCCGGCCTGGTCGGCTCAGTCCGACCATGTCAGCCTCAGGGCGACGTGACGGGACATCAGGTCCATCGCCTGCGCCTCGGCCATCGAGAAGGCGGGCCGGCTCCCGCTCCTGAACAGCGTCAACACCCCGCGTACGGAACCGGATGCGCCGGGCAGCGGCACGCACAGCAAGGACGTCACGTTGGCGCGGACGAGGACCGGGGCGCCCGAGGCGTCACGGCCGAAGGCGTCCGGGTCCTCGGGACGCACGTGAAGAGCAGTGGACCCGCCGCGTACCGCCTCGGCGACGAGGGGGCACGCGGCGGGATCCTGCGCGGCCACGGCCGCCACCTCCTCACCGCACCCGGACGGGCCGAGCACGGCCGTACGGGACAGCCGTCCGTCCCCGGCGTCGGCCACCACCCAGTCCGCGAACCGCCCGTGCAGCACTCCGGCCGCCCGGTCCAGCACCGCCGAACGCTCCCCGTCCGGACTGCCGAGCAGCGCCGTGGTCATGGCGTCCACCAGGTCCATCAGTACCGCGTGCCGGGTGGTCGCGGACAGGCTCGGCACCGTCCGCCCCGGCGCACCTCGCCCCGAGGCATCCGGGGAATGCGAGGGGCTCCCCTCGTCCACCGGCTGGAGCACCACGAGTACGGCGGTCCGCGGCTCCCCGCTGGGCCGCAGCGCGGCGAGCGTCGCCCGCACGGGCACCGACGGCTCCTGCTGGAGATGCACGGTGAGCCCGCGGTCCCCCTCGCCGCGGGCCACCGCCGCCGCCTGCGAGCGGAACGCGGCCCGGTCGGCGTGCGCGAGGAACCCGGTCAGGGGCCGGCCGGTGGCGTATCCGGCCCGGACACCGGTGAAGGAGGTCGCCGCGAAGTTCATCCGGCGCACCACGCTCTCGCGGTCCACCAGCACGACCGGCACCGGCACCCGTTGGAACAGCGCCTTCAGGAGCTGCTGCTCCTGGCGGTCCACGGAGCCGATCCCGGAGGGACCGGCCGCCGAAAGGCGCTGGAACGCCGGCCACAACTGCTCCGCCACATGGTCGAGTTCGAAGATCGCCGCGTCGAGCACCGTCGGCAGTTCCTGGGCGGGCACGGAACGCGCCGCCTTCAACTCCGAGACGCGGCGCACGAAATCCGCGAGTTCTTCACTGAATTCGTCCGTCTGCGCCATGCGATGAACGTAACGCGGCAGAGGCGTGCCGTGGGCGGCGGGGGCGGAACCCGCGAGACTTGTTCGGCGCAGGTGAGGGCACTTCGTTCCGGCCTGGGCGGGCGTGCTCGTTTTCGGCGCGGACGAGCGGGAAGGCGGGAAGAAAGGAGGAGGAACGAGTCATGCCGGAAACCGATCAACTCGGCCTTCTGGGACCGGAATCACCCGAGTCGGCGCTTCCCGGGAGGAGACTCTCGGAACTCGCCGAGCAGGCCACGCGCTGCGTCACGGACTGCTGCGGTGCCAGCAGCATGGTGTCCGGGGGCGGCACGGAACGGCCCGCCGCGGTGACCCACCCCGACCTCGCCGGACTCGTCTCGGTGCAACTGAGCTCCGGCGACGGTCCGATCCCGGCCGCTCTGGAACGCGGCGAACCCGTCGACTCGGCGGACCTGCTGGTCGAGGAGCGCTGGCCCGGCTACCGGGCCATGGCCCTCGACGCGGGTGTGCGCTCCAGCGTGACCATCCCCTTTCGCCGCTCCGGGCTGACCGTCACCCTCAGCCTCTACAGCTTCCGGCCCGGCACCCTCGAAGGAGCCCCGCACGGGGCCGCCCGCGCGCTCGGCGACCAGGCCGCGAGCTGCCTGGTCCGCGACCGTTCCTACCGCGCCGCACTCACCGAGCTCGACCAGCTGGGTGCCGCGCTGCGCTCCCGGCCCGTCGTGGACCAGGCCTGCGGCATGCTGATGCACGTCCTGGGCTGCGACGCGGACCGGGCCTTCGCGGTCCTGCGCCGCATCTCCCAGGGCACCAACCGCAAGCTGTCCGACGTCGCCGCGGCCGTCGTGGACAAGCGGGGACACGGACTGGAGAAACAACTGGTGCCCCGAGGCCGACTGACAGGTGACAGGCGACGGGCGGCGGGTGGCGGGCGGTAGGCGGTAGGTGGCGTACGGCTTGTTGCAGTGGGTGTCGCACGGCCGCGGAGGCGGCCGTCGTACGGCTGCGGCACTGGACGTCGTACGGCCAGGGGTTGCACCGAGATCCCTCCGCGAGCACCGGGCCCACCGGCCCGAGGGCACCGCGCCGGTCGGACCGTCCGCCGTGGGCGCGCCGGCCGCGGGCGCGGGTGCCGGGGCGGGGGCTGCTGATGCCGGGGGGGAGGACGGGGCGGCGCTGCGGGGTGGGGTGGGTTTCGTACGGGGGCGGCGGATGCCGTACGCAGGGGACCGTCGCCGCCCCTCCCCGACGTCACCCGCTCGGGCCCCTGTTTTCCCGCGAATGGTGCCCGGCCGTTCGCGCCCGGCGGGACGGCGGGCTCTGATGGGCCCGAGGGACACGACGGCCGTGGCTCTCGGACCGCAAGCCCGCCGAAGGAGCCCCGCTCATGCGCCGTACCGCCCGTGTCCTGTACGCCACCGCCCTGGCCGGCGCCGCCCTGGGCGCCGCCGCGTCGGGCGCGTCCGCGGATCCGGCCGCGGAGGTCAGCCCGGGATCCGTCGAACCCGGCGGCACCGTCACCATCACGGTCACCTGCGACGCGATCGGGGGGACCCCACCCGACTCCATCGACGCCAGCTCCCAGGGCTTCCAGGAGGGCAAGGTCCAGTTGCACCGCGTCGACGGCACCGACCCGAGCGCTGCCGGCGCCGCCTCCTACAGCGGGACCGCCCACATTTCGTCCGGCGGGTCCGGCGCAGCCCCCGACACGGCCTCGGACTCCGCCACGGCGGGGTCCGACGCGGGGCGCGGCTCCGCCGGGGTGAGCCCCGGCACGTCAGGCGCCTCCGACGCGAAGAATCCCGGCGCCGCGAGCGCGGAAGCGGTGAGCCCCGCCCCCGGGAGCGCGGACATCGTCGCGCCCGATGCCCTGGCACCCGCTCCTGTCGTCGGCGACCCTGTGGTCCCCGACCCGCTGACCCCCGACGCCGTGGGTCCGGACACCGTGGGTCCGGACACTGTCGGTCCGGACACTGTCGGTCCGGACACGGTGGGCCCGGGCGATGTGGGACCGGACGCGGTAGGTCCCGACACGGTGGGCCCGGACTCCGTGGTCCCCGACAGCGCGGCTCCCGACAGCGTGGCTCCCGACACGGTGGGTCCCGACAAGGCGCCCCCGGATGCCGGGGGCGCCGACGGGTCGTGGAACGTGGACGGCGTCTGTCCCGCGCCGGCCGGCGGTCAGGGGAAACAGTGGACCGCCTCGTACTCCGTGGCCCGGGGTGCCACGGCGACGCGCGGCCCCGACAGCGGGACCGGCTCCGACAGCGGCACGGGCACGGGGTCCGGCGAGCGTCCGCCCACCGTCCAGCGTGGCGTACGAGCCGGTGAGGGCGGTGTGTTCACCGACTCTGTGCCGGCTCTGATCGCCGGCAGTGTGCTGATCGCCGGGGCCGTGGGCGCGGCCGCGTACCGGCTGAACCGGTTGAATCGGTCGAATCGGCTGCGCCGGCGGCGGGCGTAGAGGGGCGGGCTGCACGTGACGGTCGGCGGCACGGCAGGTGACGATGTGACGGGCACTCTCGCGAGAGCACTGCCGAGAGCACTGCCGAGAGCACTCACGAGAGCACTCACGAGGGAACGCACGAGAGCACTCATGGGACGGTATGCCTCTGCGTACTGAGCGGCCCACGGCGCGGGCCGACGAGTCGCGCGAGGTGAGCTGTACGAGGGGACGAAGGCACCCGGTGCCGTACGGACGAGCAGGCTCCGGAACAGGGAACGGCAGTACCCACGGTGCGGAGGCAGGCATGCGGCGGACGGCCCCGGAAGGCCACGGACCGGTCCGGTACGGGCCGCCGCTGCCGGACCAGGGCCTGCCCGTGCTGCCGGAACTCCGCTCCGTGCTGGCCGCCGCCGCGGACCGCTCCGACGCCGAGCTCTTCGGCGGCGGCCCCGCACTCCTCGACGCCGCCCGCGGTTACTGGACCCGGCGCGGACTGCCCGCCGCACCCGATCGGGTGGTGGCCGCCCCCGGAGCCCCCGCACTGCTGCTGGCACTGACCGCGGCACTCGGCGGCGATGTCCTCGCGCCCCGCCCGTGCGCCGCGTGGTGGGCGCCGCAGGCGCGCCTGCTGGGCAGATCCGTGTTCCATGTGGCGACGCCCGCGGAGTGCGGCGGCGTCCCCGATCCGTACGCCCTCCTGGAGACCGTCCGCAGGGTCCGCGCGGAGGGCGGCGACCCGCGCCTGCTCCTGCTGTCCGTGGCCGACGACCCGACCGCCACCGTCGCACCGCCCGAGGTGGTGCACGAGACCGTGGAGGCCGCGGCGGGCGAGGGACTGCACATCGTCAGCGACGAGACCTGGCGCGACACCCTGCACCGGCCGCACGAAACCGTACTGCTCAGCCCCGCCGAGATGCTCCCCGACGACGTCACCGTGATCACCGACCTCGCGGGCGCCTTCCTGCCGCAGGGCTGGCCGGCCGCCGTCGCCCGCTTCCCCGACAACGACGCGGGCACTCTGCTGCGTTCCCGTGTCCTCGACGTGCTCACCGCGCTCGGCGCGCGCGTCGCCGAACCGGTCGCCGCGGCCGCCGCGTACGCGCTCGGCGAGTCCGCCGCGATCACCGAACGGCTCACCGCCGCCGTACGTCTGCACGCGCGCGTCGCCGATGCCGCGTACCGCGCTGTGGGCGCCGCGGGTGCTGTCGCGCGCCCCCCGCAGGCCGGGCGGCACCTGTACGTCGACCTCGGCCCGCTCCGCTCCGCCCTCGTCGCGCACGGCGTCGGCGACGCCCAGGACCTGGAGGACTACCTCTCCACCCGGCTCGGCATGCCCGCGCCGGGCGGACACCGCTTCGGCGACGACCTCGCCGCGCTCCGGGTGCGCCTCGGCACCGGGGCGCTGCTCGGCTCCACGGACGACGAGCGGGAGGAATCACTCACCTCCCCGTCGCCACTGGAACTGCCGCATGTGCGCAGCGCGTTGACCCTGTTGGGGTCGGCCTTCGACGATCTCCGCGACGACGCTCAGCGATGGGAGTCTCCTCGATGACGCAGCAGTCCGAGTCGACCACGAGCACGACGACCCAGGACACCGACGATCCCGCGGCGCCACCTGCCCCGGCGTCGGCGCCGGGGCACCCCACCGTCCTTCCTCCTCCTCCCCTCGCCGAGCCCCGCCCGCTCGGCGAGCGGCGTGTCTGGCCGCGGTCCTTCGTGGACCGGCTGACCGCCCCGCTGCCGGGGCTGCGGGCCTTCGCGCGGTTCGCCCGCGAGGGCGCTCTGCGGCCGGGCGCCGAGGGGCTCGCCGACATCCCGCTGCTGCCCTTCGAGCCGGGACCGCTGCCCCGCGTGGACGCCCGTACGGTCGCCGTCTCCTGGGCGGGGCACGCGAGTTGGGTGATCCGGATCGGGGGACTGACCGTCCTCACCGACCCGGTCTGGTCCCGAAGGATCATGGGAACTCCGGCCCGCGTCACCCCGGTCGGCGTGGCCTGGAGCGTGCTGCCGCGTGTCGACGCGGTCGTCATCAGCCACAACCACTACGACCATCTGGACGCACCGACGCTGCGCAGACTCCCGCGCGACACACCGGTGTTCGTACCCGCGGGACTCGGACGCTGGTTCAGACGCCGCCGGTTCACCCGGATCACGGAGCTGGACTGGTGGGAGGCGGCCCAACTCGACGGGGTCCGACTCGACTTCGTCCCCGCCCACCACTGGTCCAAGCGCACCCTCACCGACACCTGCCGTTCCCTGTGGGGCGGCTGGGTTCTCACGGCGCCCGAGGGACAGCGCGTGTACTTCGCGGGTGACACCGGATACGGCCACTGGTTCAGCCGTATCGGGCAGCGCCACCCGGGGATCGACCTCGCCCTCCTGCCCATCGGCGCGTACGACCCCCGGTGGTGGCTGAGCGATGTGCACTGCGACCCGGAAGAGGCGGTGCAGGCGACCGTCGACCTGCGCGCACGGCGGATGGCGCCGATGCACTGGGGCACGTTCGTGCTCTCGGCGGAACCGGTGCTGGAGCCCCTGCGGCGGGTGCGGGCCGCCTGGGAGCGGGCGGGCCTGGCCCGGGAGAACTTGTGGGACCTGGCGGTGGGAGGCTCCCGGGTACTGGAGTGACCGCGTGCCTATGAGGGCGTCGTCCGGCGGAACCTGCGCCAGACACTCGGCGCCGCGCTGATCGCGAGGGTGAGGGCCACCGCCGCCACCACGCCCTCCCACGGCTCGGGGAAGAGCGAGCCGCCGAGGATGCCGATGACCTGGTAGGTGGCCGCCCACGCGAGACATGCCGGGAGGTCTCCGCGGGCGAAGACGCGCATCGGCATCTTCGCCATCAGGCAGGCCAGCATCACCGGAACGCGGCCCGCCGGAACAAGGCGGGACAGGACGAGGACGGCGATGCCGTGGTCGGCGAGCTTCTCCTGCGCCCGGACGAGCCGGTCCTCGGGAGCGCGCTCCCGGATCGCCTCCAGCCAGCGCGATCCGTTCTTCGAACCCATGCCGCGCCGGCCGAGCCAGTAGAGCGACATGTCGCCGAGGAACGCGGCGACCGAGGACACCAGGAACACCATCAGCAGCGCGAACGGCGACGTCTGATGGAAGGCCACCACCGCGGCCGAACTCACCAGCGCACCGGTCGGTACCACCGGTACCAGCGCGCCGATCAGCACCAGCAGGAACAGGGACGGATACCCGATCGCCTGCTGAGTGGACTCCGGCGGCACGGTCGGGGTGGCCGTGGCGGACAGGAGCATCACCGGAGCGGTGCCCCTGGCCGACAGGAGGAGAGAGGGAACCACCGCCCCCGCGGCGGACCAGGGAATCACCGAGCGGCCTCCGGACGTACGCTCTCGCCGTGCCCCAACAGGTGCACCGCCACCTGGGGCGCACGCTCGGCGGCCAGGCGCACGAACTCCTCACCCGGCGCATGGAATTCATGGGGGCGCACGGCATCCATCCCGATGGGCCAGAACGTGCCGTAGTGCACCGGCACAGCGCTGCGCGGCCGCAACGCGGCGAGCGCCTCGGCGGCGCGTCCCGCGTCGAGATGCCCCTCCCCGAGATACGGACCCCAGCCACCCACCGGCAGCAGTGCCACGTCGACCGCTCCGACCTCTTCGGCCATCGACGCGAACAGTCCGGTGTCCCCGGCGAAGTACGTCCGCGCCTCGCCCTCGACCACGTACCCCACGGCGGGGGAGCGGTGCGGTCCGATCGGCAGCCGCCGTCCGTCGTGCCGCGCGGGAACCGTGCGTACGACCAGGTCACCGACCTGGGTGCGATCACCGGGCGCGACCTCGGTGAGCCGCAGATGGTCCAGCCTGCGCAGTCCGGGCACCGAGCGCGGGGCGCCCCGCGGCACGAGCAGCCGGGTGCCCGGAGCCAGCCGCGCCAGCGACGGCAGATGCAGATGGTCGGCGTGCAGATGGGAGACGAGTGCCACGTCGGCGACCGCCGCCGGGGGAGGGGGCGGCGCCCCGCGCCTGCGCCGCAGGTGCGCGAGCCGGCGCGCGAAGAGGGGATCGGTGACCACGCGTGTACCGGAGTCCTCCAGCGTGCAGGTGGCGTGCCCCCACCAGGTGATCTCCACCGGCACCTCTTTGCCTCCTTCGCACGACTCCCCCCGAGCCTACGGGCAGGAGTAGGGTCTGCGGCGAAACCCGGAGGTGAGGGGGGACGCCATGGGAGACGCACGCGCTGCCTCCGCCACGCACGCCCTCAAGCGCTCGCACGAGTGGAGCGCCCCCGCGTCGCGGCCCCCGTCGCTGCGCGTCATGGCGATCGCGAGCCTGACACCTCTGGAGGAACTCGACGCGGACCCCTTCCTCGTCGACTCCCGCAGCCAGCACGCGATGTGCGCCCGCTGGGCCGCCGAGCACGGCTACGTCGTCACCCGGGAACTTCTTGTGCGCGCTCTGCGCCCCGACCACCGCAGCCTGTGGGCGGACGTCGAGGCGGGCCTCGTGGATCTGTTCGTCGCGCCCAGCCGCCGGGTGCTGGAGCGCGCCCTCGCCTCGGTCGAGGAGTTCACCGCGGAGTGCGTGCGCCGCGGCGTGCGCGTCGAGACGGTGGGCACCGCCGAACCGTCGTACGACGCCCAGATGAAGGCCAGGGTCCACCGCCGCCTGTCGATGCCGACGGCCGGATACGACGGCCGTTGATCCTTCCCCCGGGAACTGCCCCGGGGAAGCCCCGAGGAAAGCCTCAAGGGAAGCCCCCCGGGGGACTCCCCGCGGCTTTTGGGGACTTCTGGGGATCTCCGGCCGTTGTGACAGGGTGGGAGCAGGCCGCGCGGACCGGGCGGGCCGGGACGTGAGGTGGACTGGGCGTGGACGGAGGACGTTGGCGGCGCGTCGCCAGCGCGGCGGGGCGGAGTATCACGGTGTGGGCCGTGTCCACGGTCACGATGCTCGTCCTCGCCGGTCTGCTGCCCGATTTCCGGCTGCAGTCGGACAGTGGCGACAGCGCGACACGGATCGCCGTCACCGCGGCGGTCGGCGCGGGCGTCTTCGGCCTTCTGTCGTCGCTGGTGTGGCCTCTGCTCGTACGGGCCCTGCTGCTCGTCCCCGCCCTGGTGCTGGGCCTGCTCGTCTTCTTCCTGAACGGCTCGCTGCTGCTGATCGCCCTGCGGCTCAGCCCCTCCGGGCACGGTGAGGCGGCCCCCGAGACCGCCGTGGTCGTGGCCGCCGTGATGTCCGCCGTCGCCTCGGCCACCGGCGCCGCCCTCGCCGTACGGGACGACGACGCGTACCGCCGCCGGCTCTACCGGCTCGCCGACCGCCGCCGCAGACGCTCCGCCGGGCGGCCCGGTCCCTCGACGCACGGTGCCGTCTTCCTCCAGCTCGACGGGGTCGGCCACGACGTGCTGCGGGAGGCGATCGGCAAGGGGCTGATGCCGACCGCGGCCCGATGGCTGCGCGGTACCCGTCCCACCCACCGGCTCACCCCGTGGCGCACCGACTGGTCCAGCCAGACCGGCGCCAGCCAGCTGGGCATCCTGCACGGCACCAATCACGACGTCCCGGCCTTCCGGTGGTACGAGAAGGACACCCAGGAGGTCATGGTCTGCAACCGGCCGACCGGCGCCGCGGAACTGCAGCGCCGGGCCGTCGCGCGCACCGGGGACGGCGGACTGCTCACCGTCGACGGCGCGAGCCGCGGCAACCTCTTCAGCGGTGGCGCCGACGAGCTCGCCCTCGTGCTGTCCGTGGCCGCGCGCAGGGGGCGGGACAACCGCTCGCGGGCGGGCTACTTCGCGTACTTCTCCGACCCCGCCAACGCCGTCCGTACGGCGATGTCGTTCGTCGCCGAGGTCTTCAGGGAGACGGGCCAGTCCACCCGGGCCCGGATCGAGCAGCGACGGCCCCGGGTCAAACGCGGCGGGCTGTACCCGTTCATCCGCGCCTTCGCGACCGTCGTCGAGCGGGACGTCGTGGTCGCCGCGGTGATCGGTGACATGCTCGCCGGGCGCAACGCGGTCTACGCGGACCTGGTGGCGTACGACGAAGTGGCACACCACTCCGGGCCGTGGAGCCGGGACGCCGAGAAGATCCTTGAGCGGCTCGACCGGTCGCTCGCGCTGATCGAGAAGGTCGCCGAGCACGCCCCGCGGCCGTACCGGATCGTCGTGCTCTCCGACCACGGCCAGAGCCCCGGGGAAACCTTCCTCACCCGCTACGGCCTCAGCCTCGGCAATCTGGTCCGGGCCGGCTGCGGGCTGCCCGTGCCGCGAAGGGCCCGGCACACCCACAGCGGTGCCGAGGCACGGACCGCCGTACGAGCCGCGCTGCGCAGGCCGGTCGAGGAGCGCGAGGAGCGGCTCGGACCGTCGGGGCGTCGCACCGAGCCCCTCGTCCTGGCCTCCGGCAACCTCGGTCTTGTCTCCTTCCCCGACGTGCCGCACCGGATGAGCCGGGAGGAGATCGACCGCCGCCACCCCGCGCTGCTGTCCACGCTCGCCAACCACCCCGGCGTCGGCTTCCTCCTCGTCCGCAGCGAGGAGCACGGCGGCCTCGTGCTCGGCGCGCACGGCGTCGAGGTGCCGGTGGACCGCCTCGACGACGAACACCCGGGCCCACTGGCCGACTTCGGCCCAGGCGCCGCCGACGCCGTGCGGCGCACGCACACCTTCCCGCACGCCGCCGACATCATGGTCAACTCCTGGTACGACCCCGTCGAGGGCGAAGTCCTCGCCTTCGAGGAGCAGATCGGCTCGCACGGCGGGCTCGGCGGCGCCCAGGGACGGCCCTTCCTGCTCTCCCCGGTAGCCCTGTCCGCACCGGTCGGCGCGGACACCGAACTCGCCGGCGCGGAGCGGGTGCACGATGTGCTGCGACGCTGGCTGCGCGAGTGCGACGGCCCTCAAGTACCGCTGACGGCCCGCCCGGACGAGCAGGCCGCCTGAGCGGGGGCCCGCCGGGAGCGACCGGGCGACCGGGGACTGAGTGACCGGGCCACCGAGCAACCGGGCGGCCGCATAGCTGGGCGACCGGGCGACGAAGCCGTGCGCGTCGAAAATGGGAGGCGGTGAACGGACGTCCACGCCCACACTGTGCACATCGGACGCCGCGCCTTTGCGCGCCCCTTCTCGAACGCCCCCAAGGAGCTCGCCTGTGCAGGCAGCCGTCACCGTCACTCCCGCCCGTATCCCGGAGCTGCTGCTCGGTCTCGCCACGGTGCGGCCGGTCTTCCTCTGGGGCGCCCCCGGCATCGGAAAGTCCTCCCTGGTCAGGGAGTTCGCCGAATCGCTCGGGCTGGAGTGTGTGAGCCTGCTGGGCACGCAGCTGGCCCCGGAGGACCTGATCGGCGTTCCGCAGATCCGCGACGGGCGCTCCGTCTTCTGCCCGCCGGAGGCGATCGCCCGTGACGAGCCGTACTGCCTGTTCCTGGACGAACTGAACGCGGCGACCCCCGATGTGCAGAAGGCCTTCTACTCGCTGATTCTCGACCGCCGCATCGGCGACTACGAGCTGCCGAAGGGCTCCATCGTGCTCGGCGCGGGCAACCGCGCGACGGACAACGCGCTGGCCCGCCCGATCGCCTCGGCGCTGGTCAACCGCCTCACGCACGTCCATCTGGAGGCCTCCCCGAAGGACTGGCTCGTCTGGGCGGCCGCGAACGACATCCACCCCTGGGTGCTGGACCACCTCACCGACCGGCCCGATCATCTGTGGTCCAGGCCGCCGAAGACGGAGGAGCCCTTCTCCACGCCGCGCTCCTGGCACATGCTCTCCGACGCGCTGGGCTCCTTCGGTCCCGAGGTCGACGAGGAGACCCTGAAGGTGATCGCCCACGGCACGCTGACGCCCGCGCACGCGGTCGCGTTCTGCGGCTACGTCAAGATCGTGCGCAGTCGGTTCGGCATCGAGGCCATCCTCAAGGGTGACGCCCGCTGGCCCTCCCGCGTGGAGGACCGCGACCTCCTCTACTACCTCGCGGAGTCCTTCCGCGGCCGGCTCGTCAAGGAGCTGCCCGCCGGCCGGGAACACCTCTCGGCGAACGCCCGCCAGACCGCGTACCGCGCCAAGTCCCTTCTCGTCCAGCTCGCCGAGATCTCCGTCGAGGTCGCCCAGAGCGTCATCGCGTCCGACGCCGACGGCAATCCCGTCCTGCCCGCCTGGTTCCTGGTGGAGGCGGCCCGGGACATGCCGCGCCTGGTGGAGGCGCGCCAGTGAGTGTCCGTACAACTCCCTTCCCGGGTAAGTTTGTTGAGAAGGTCGCGGCCGGGGCGGTCGAGGCAGCGGAGGCCGCGCGATGAGCCGAGCCCGCAAGGCCGGCGCCAAGGAACGGCCCGATCCCGCCGCCGAGGCGTTCGCCGAGGGGATGCGGCTCGTGCGGGCGAACCGTGCGCTGGCAGCCATAGGCTTCAGCACCTGCCGGCAGGAGAAGTGCACCAGCGCTCCCCGGAACGGACTGGTGGCCGTCGACTCCGACGGGACCGTGCACGTCAACCACACCCGCCGCGCCGAACCCGCCGCCTGGGCCTGGGCCGTGGCGCACGCGGTCATTCATCTGGGCTTCGGCCATGTCCCGGCCGCGGCCGGGACGCGCGAACAGCCGGACCGCTTCGACCTCGCCGCCCGCTGCGTGGTGGTGAACCGCTTCCTGCTCGGTTTCCCGGTGGGCTTGACCCCCGAGGACCTCCCGGCCTCGTACCCCGACGGCGACGAGGAACGGATCGCCGCGCGCTGGCGCCGCGACGGCATCCCGCCCATGTACGAGCGCTGCGGTACGGCGGGCGGTGACCCGGACCAGGTGCTGGTGCCCTGGAACACCTGGATCGGCGGCACGCCGCCGGACTGGCAGGTGGCCTTCGCGCACGCGCTGACCCGCACCATGGCCACCGCGATGGACATGGCGGGCGGCCGGCGCGCGTCCATGCGCGGGGGGCCCACCCGGCTCCAGCCCTGGGAGCGGGCGCTGAGCTGGTTCGTCTCCTCCTACCCGCTGCTCGGTGGCGTCGCGGCGGGCATCACCCTCGTCGCCGACGCCGAAATCGCCCGCGCCCACGACATCTCCGTCGCCGCCGTCGACACGGACGCGGCCGAGATCTACATCAACCCGCTGCGCGAATTCAGCGACGAGGAATGGCGGTTCGTCCTCGCCCACGAGATGCTGCACGCCGCCCTGCGCCACGGCGACCGCTGCGGCACCCGTGACCCGTACCTCTTCAACGTGGCCGCGGACTATGTGATCAACGGCTGGCTGTGCGAGATGCAGATCGGCACGATGCCCGACGGGCTGTTGTACGAACCCGAGTTGAAGGACCTCTCGGCCGAGGAGGTGTACGACCGGATCGCCGGCGATCTGCGCCGGATGCGCCGCCTCGCCACCCTGCGCGGCAAGGGAGCGGGCGACATCCTGGGCGGCCCGCTCGGCTCGGCGCGCGACTACGTCGACCTCGACGAGTTCTACCGCCGCGGCCTGGCCCGGGGCCTCGATCTGCACCAGCAGCAGGAGCGCGGCTTCCTGCCCGGCGGGCTGGTCGAGGAGATCCGCGCGCTCAGCCACCCGCCGCTGCCCTGGGACGCCCGACTCGCCCGCTGGTTCGACGAGTTCGTGCCCCGCCCCGAGCCCCTGCGGTCGTACGCGCGTCCCTCCCGTCGGCAGGCGGCCACCCCCGACATCCCGCGCGCGGGCCGTGGGTTCCCGCCCGAGGAGATCGCCCGCTGCACCTTCGGTGTCGTGCTCGACACCTCCGGTTCCATGGACCGCACCATGCTCGGCAAGGCGCTGGGCGCCATCGCCTCGTACGCCGAGGCCCGCGACGTACCGGCCGCCCGCGTCGTGTTCTGCGACGCCGCACCGCACGACGCGGGCTATCTGCCGGTCACGGAGATCGCCGGCCGCGTGCGGGTGCGCGGTCGCGGCGGCACCGTGCTGCAGCCGGGCATCGACCTGCTGCACCGCGCCGACGACTTCCCGCCGGGCGCGCCCGTCCTGGTGATCACGGACGGATACTGCGACGTTCTGCGGCTGCGGCGCGAGCACGCCTACCTGATCCCGCAGGGCGCGCGGCTCCCGTTCACCGCGCGCGGACCGGTCTTCCGGGTGACCTGAGGGCCCGTCCACGGTGCGTCAGCAGGCCTCCCCCCGGCCCTCGTCGGGGAAAATCCCGGACACGCCCCGGCAGGTCGCCGCCCGATCCGCGGGGTGCACCGGGCCCAGGTGTGATCGGATGGGGGACACGGACCCCGGCAACGGGACCACACCCGAAAGGAATCATCGTGGCAACCACGCGCACCGCACACACCGTGTGGGAAGGCAACCTGCTCGAGGGCAACGGCGTCGTCACCTTCGACTCCTCCGGCATCGGCCAGCAGCCGGTGACGTGGGCGTCGCGGGCCCAGGACGCGAACGGCAAGACCAGCCCCGAGGAACTGATCGCGGCCGCCCACTCCAGCTGCTTCTCGATGGCGCTGTCGCACGCCCTCGCGGGTGCCGGCACCCCGCCCACCAGGCTCCTCACCAACGCCGACGTCACCTTCCAGCCCGGCGAGGGCATCACCGGCATCCACCTCACGGTCGAGGGCACGGTGCCGGGCCTCGACAACGACGGCTTCGTCGCGGCGGCCGAGGACGCCAAGAAGAACTGCCCGGTCAGCCAGGCCCTGACCGGCACGACGATCACCCTGTCGGCGAAGCTCGCCTGACGTTCGTACGCCGGTGCCGCGTCCTCCCCGTGGGGGCGCGGCATCGGCGTGTCCGCCCCCGTCCGGCCGTCCGCGCCATTGACAAGCGGTAACGCGCGTCTTGTGCTTGAGGGCGGGCAGAGCCCTGGCGGAAGGGGACGGACATGGCACGTGCGGTCGGAATCGATCTCGGTACGACGAACTCGGTGGTGGCCGTACTGGAAGGGGGTGAGGCGACGGTCGTCGCCAACGCCGAAGGAGCGCGCACCACGCCCTCGGTGGTGGCGTTCGCCAAGAACGGCGAGGTGCTGGTCGGCGAGGTCGCCAAACGGCAGGCTGTGACGAACGTGGAGCGCACCGCGCGGTCCGTGAAGCGGTTCATGGGCGATGTGACCTGGCGGTTTCCGGAGAAGGGAACCATCGACGGCACCCGTTACCGTGCGCAGGAGCTCTCCGCGCGAGTGCTGCAGAAGCTGAAGCGGGACGCCGAGGCCTATCTCGGCGAGGACGTCACGGACGCCGTGATCACCGTGCCCGCCTACTTCGACGACGCCCAGCGCCAGGCCACCAAGGAGGCGGGCGAGATCGCGGGCCTGAAGGTCCTGCGCATCATCAACGAGCCGACGGCCGCCGCCCTGGCCTACGGGCTCGACCGCGGCGAGGAGCAGACCGTCCTCGTCTTCGACCTGGGCGGCGGCACCTTCGACGTCTCTCTCCTGGAGATCGGCGACGGCGTCATCGAGGTCAAGGCGACCAACGGTGACACCCGGCTCGGCGGCGACGACTGGGACCAGCGGGTCGTCGAGCACCTCGCGCAGCGCTTCAAGGCCGCGCACGGCATCGATCTCGGCCACGACAAGATGGCGCTGCAACGGCTCCGCGAGGGTGCCGAGAAGGCCAAGATCGAGCTGTCCTCGGCCACCGAGACCAACGTCAACCTGCCCTACATCACCGCCACCGCCGAAGGCCCGCTGCACCTCGACGAAAAGCTGACGCGCGCTCAGTTCCAGGAACTCACGGCCGACTTGCTCGACCGCTGCAAGACCCCCTTCCACCAGGCCGTCAAGGACGCCGGAGTGAAGCTGTCCGCCGTCGACCACGTGATCCTGGTCGGCGGGTCCACCCGGATGCCGGCCGTCACCGACCTGGTGAAGGAACTCACCGGCAAGGACCCGCACAAGGGCGTCAACCCGGACGAGGTCGTCGCCGTCGGCGCCGGACTCCAGGCCGGTGTGATCCGGGGAGACGTGAAGGACGTGCTGCTCCTCGACGTCACCCCGCTGTCCCTCGGCATCGAGACCAAGGGCGGCATCATGACCACGCTCATCGAGCGCAACACCACGATTCCCACGCGGCGTTCCGAGATCTTCACGACGGCCGCCGACAACCAGCCCTCGGTCGGCATCCAGGTCTACCAGGGCGAGCGGGAGATCGCCGCGTACAACAAGAAGCTCGGTGTCTTCGACCTCACCGGCCTGCCGCCCGCGCCGCGCGCGGTCCCGCAGATCGAGGTCGCCTTCGACATCGACGCCAACGGGATCATGCACGTCTCGGCGAAGGACCTGGCCACCGGGCGCGAGCAGAAGATGACCGTCACCGGCGGCTCGGCACTGGCCAAGAACGACATCGACCGCATGATGCGCGAGGCCGAGCAGTACGCCGACGAGGACCGGCGCCGCCGGGAGGCGGCCGAGACCCGCAACCACGGCGAGCAACTCGTCTACCAGACGGAGAAGTTCGTCCGCGAGAACGACGAGCGCATCCCCGCCGACACGAAGACCGAGGTCGCGGCGGCCACCGCCGAACTGAAACAGCTGCTGGAGGACTCCTCCACTGACACAGCCGCCCTGCGCGGCGCCATCGAGAAACTGGCCACCGTCAGCCAGCAGATGGGCCAGGCCATGTACGCCCGGGCACAGCAGCAGACATCCCCGGAGGACCAGCCGCCCACCGAGCACGCCCCGGGCGAGGACGAGGGCGTGGTGGACGCGGAGATCGTGGACGAGGACCGGGACGGCAACCCGAAGGACGGGGCCGCCTAGGTGTATCGATCCCCCGGCCGCGGGCGCGGGGATGTGCCGGTCCGGGGGCCCGCTCAGTAGCGCTCGCGGAACTCCTGGAGGATCTCCTTGGTGCGCTGGGCGGAGGCGGAGTGGGCCGACATGTGGTCCAGCACCTCCAGGTGCAAGGCCACCTCCTCGCGCGCGTCGAGGTAGAGGGCGCCGGTCACGTACTCGCTGTAGACGATGTCCGGCAGCTCCCGCTCGGCGAAGCGGAACAGCGCGAAGGAGGTGTACGTCCCCGGGTGCGGGCCGGCCGCGAACTCGGCGACCTGGAGCGTGACGTGATCGAGCTCGACCCATTCGAGGAGCCGGTCCATCTGGTCGCGCATGACCTCACCCCGGATGCTCACCGGACGCAGCAACGCCGTCTCGTCCATGATCACCCAGAGGTGGGGAGGGTTCTCGCGGGTGAGCAGCGCCTGCCGCTTCATGCGCAGCGCCACATGCCGATCGATGGCCTCGGGGCCCGTCTGCCCGACCGTCCCGGCCTCCAGCACGGCCCGCGCGTATTCCTCGGTCTGCAACAGACCCGGCACGAAGTGCGGTTCGTACGAGCGGATGAGCTGGGCGGCGCCCTCCAGGCTGACGTGCATGCTGAACCAGTCCGGCAGCACGTCGTGGTACCGCTGCCACCAGCCCGGCTCGTTCGCCTCCTCGGCCAGCGCCACGAAGACGTCCGCCTCGTCGTCGGCCACACCGTACGTCGTCAACAGCACCTGCACGTAAGGGATCTTGAGGGCGACCTCGGCCATCTCCATCCGCCGCACGGTCGCCGGCGCGACCCGCAGGACACGCGCCGCCTCTTCCCGCTTCAGGCCCGCGGCCTCGCGCAGCTCCTGCAGCCGTCGCCCCAGAACCACCTGCCCCACCGTGGGCGCCGGTCGCCGCTCACTCACGCCACGCCTCCCCACGCGCCGAAGTATGCGTGCAGTGTGCCATGCCTGTGGAGAACCATCAGAGGTTGGCCCCAACGCAACTACATCCAGAGCGATTTGAGGCACCGCGCGCCTGATGCGTACCGCACTGTGCGGCCGGATCACCGGCAATCGGCTGCCGCTGACCGATCCTCACGAATGCAGTGAGTGAAGGTACTTGGCCGTCGCCGGGTCCGCCGGGAGGAACGTCTCGATGGCCAGCTCGGCGACCGTCACGTCCATCGGGGTGTTGAACGTCGAGATGGACGAGATGAACGACAGCACCCGGCCCTCGTGCTCGATCCGCAGCGGGAGCGCGAAGTGGGGTGCGGGGCCGAGAGGCTCGTCGTCCTCGGCCGCGTCCCGGTCCGGGACCGGATACGCCGCCACCTCCTCGTACAGCGCGCGCAGCGGCCGCGAACGGCGCAGCGCGATCTGCCGGTCCATCTGGGCGAGAAGATGGTCCCGCCACGCGCGCAGATTGCGGATGCGCGGCGCCAGGCCTTCCGGGTGGAGGGCCAGCCGCATCGCGTTCAGCGGCGGCACGAGGAGTCGTTCCGGTACGCCCTCCAGCAGCATGGCGATGCCACGGTTCGCGGCGAGAACGTCGTATTTCGCGTCGACCACCAGCGCCGGATAGGGCTCGTAGCCCTGGATCAGCCGCTCCATGCCCTCGCGCAGCGCGTCCATCGAGGGGTCGTCGAGCGGGGTCTCCGGATAGTGCGGGGCGTAACCGGCCGCGAGCAGCAGCGCGTTGCGCTCCCGCACCGGTACGTCGAGGTGTTCGGCGAGCCGCAGCACCATCTCCTCGCTGGGGCGGGAGCGGCCCGTCTCGACGAAACTGATGTGACGGGCCGAGGAGCCCGCCCGCAGCGCCAGCTCCAACTGACTCACCCGCCGCTCCTCCCGCCAGCCGCGCAGCAGCGGCCCGACACCCTTCTCGGCGGAGGCACTTGAGACGGCGGCGGGACGGGACGGGACAATGCTCATACGAGGACCGTAGTCGAGGAGTGGCACGTGAACGACTTGTGGAACCTGTCCTGGGAGGCGGAGGCCCTCTACCGGGCACGCGTCCGCGGCTGTCTGCTGGGGGGCGCGCTCGGCGACGCCCTCGGCTACCCCGTCGAGTTCGATTCCCTGGACCGGATCCGCGCCGCGCACGGACCGCGCGGGGTGAGCGGACCCGTCCCCGACGCCGACGGGGTGGTGGGCCGGATCAGCGACGACACCCAGATGACCCTGTTCACGGTGGAAGGCCTTCAGCAGGCGCACGCACGCGAGCGGCTGAAGGGCATCGGGGGCGGCTGGTCACGGCTGGTGCGGTGGGCGTACGGGCGGTGGCTGGACACCCAGAACGCGACCGGACCCGGCCCGGACGTCCACGGCGGACTCGCCGCGCAGAGCTGGCTGTACGCCCGTCGGGCGCCCGGCAACGCGTGCCTCTCCGGGCTCCAGCAGGAGCATTTTCCCGACCCGATGAGCGAGCTGGGGCCACCCGGACCCGTCAACCCGGACTCCAAAGGCTGCGGCGCGGTCATGCGCTCGGCGCCCTTCGGACTCGCCCGCACCCCGGCCGAGACCGTGTTCGGCATGGCCGCCCGCTGCGCCCAGATGACCCACGGCCACCCCACGGGCTACTACGCCTCCGGCGCCCTCGCCGCGATCGTCGACCACCTCGTCTCCGGGGACTCCCTGGAGGGCGCCGTCCTGCGCACGCTGCGGCTGCTCGCCCGCCATCCCGGGCACGAGGAGACCACGATCGCCCTGAACCGCGCCCTCGACCTCGCCTCGGAAGGCTCTCCGACCGCCGAGAAGGTCGAGTCCCTCGGCGCCGGCTGGATCGCCGAGGAGGCCCTGGCCATGGCCGTCTACTGCGCCCTCGCCGTTCCCCGGGTCGCCGACGCCCTGCTCCTCTCCGTGAACCACTCCGGCGACAGCGATTCCACCGGCGCGATCTGCGGCAACCTCCTCGGCGCCCGGCACGGCGACCACCGGCTCCCCCAGGAGTGGCTGGAACACATCGAGGGCCGCTCGACGATCACACTCCTGGCGGACGACTTCGCGGCGGAGTGCGTACGGCGGTGAGCGCCGGGGCGGCGGGTTCGCATCGCCGACGGCGCCGGACGAGGGTGTCCGTCGCCCGTCCCGCCGCCGACGAGTCACCCGACCGGGCAGCCGTCGAGTCCCCCGGGCCGGGCGGCCCGCCGAGTCGCCCGGCCGGGCCGCCGACGCGGCAACCGGGTCGGCCGCCGGTGAGCCGCGCCGCTCGTGTCCTGCTCGCCGGGTGCGGCTGTGGCACGCTGGCAAGGGTCTCGGCCCGCACCTGTCGCCCACCCCGCACATCTCACCCGCCGTACGAAGGGATCCATTCCATGGCCGTCGAGCCGCTGGCGCAGAAGGAGATCGAGGAGCGGCTGGCGGAGTTGCCCGGCTGGTCCCTGGAAGGTGACCGGCTCGCCCGCACCTACCGGCTCGGCTCGCACTTCGCGGCGACCGCGATGGTCGTGCACATCGCCCAGGTGCAGGAGGAGCTCGACCACCACTCCGACCTCACCCTCGGCTACAACACGATCGCCCTCACCGTGAACACGCACAGCGTCGGCGGCGCCGTCACCGCGCTCGACTTCGATCTCGCCCGCAGGGTGGAGGCGCTGGCGCCGGGGCACGGGGCACACTGACCTCTGTGCTGGACTACGACAAGGAAGCCGACGGATACGACGCGACGCGGGGCGGCGAGCCACGGGCCGCCGCGGCCGCCGACGCCGTGCTCGGCCTGGTCCCTGTCGGCGCCCGCAGCCTGCTCGACCTGGCCTGCGGCACCGGAATCGTGACGCGCCGGCTCGCCGCCGCGCGGCCGGGGCTCGGAGTGACGGGCACGGACGCGGCGGACGGCATGACGCGCAGAGCCGCGGTTCGCCTGCCGGGAGCAGTCGTCCTCGCGGACTGCCGTCAACTGCCCTTCCTGGACGGCTCGTTCGATGCCGTCTCCGCCATCTGGTTGTTGCACCTGCTGGACGACGCGGGCCCCGTCGTCGCCGAGGCCGCCCGCGTCCTGAGCCCCGGTGGCGTGTTCGTCACGACCGTCGAGAAGGCCGCGTCCCATGATGTCGGCAGCGACATAGACGCGTTGGTCGCGTCCCACCGCACCGGGCGCGCCGCGGACGGGGCCGGACGCGTCACGGCGTACGCCGCCGAGCACGGCCTTGTCCCGAGCGGTACGGCCCGTTTCCGCGGCCACGGTCAGGGCCGGACCCCGCGCCGTGTCGCCCAGTACATCCGGACCGGCGAGCTCTACGCGGCCGGCGGCCCCCGCCTCGCCGACCGCGTCGAGGCGCTGCCGGACGCGGATGTCCCCCGCCAGGAACCGGAGTTCACCTTGCGATCGTTCAGCAAGTCTTGAACCGCCTGAAGTCGCAAGGACCCGAATGAAGTTACGCGCATCGCGGTCCGGAGCGGGTCAGGCGGTCCTCCTTCGCGTGAACTCCATGGTCCAGTTGGTCAGCCAGGTGTTCTCCCCGTCCAGAGAGAACGCCTGCTCCCAGCGAGCCGTCGTCTCCGAGATCCCCGACCAGACGAACCGCACCCGCACGTCCTTCCCGTCATGGGTGTCGTCGCCGTAGAACTCGCCGCTCCCGTCCGGCCCGAACCGCCCGAGGACCGGCGGGAACAGCTTCCCGCTGCGGCTGGAGGACCAGTTCAGCGACCACTGCTCGGTCTCGACGTCGAACAGACGCAGTGTCAGCCCCTTCCACCCCTGGCTCGGTACGTCGATCTCGTCGATGTTCGCCGCCCCGCCGAACAGATTCCAGCAGCGGCTGACGGCCGGGAACTCCTCCCAGTCGCTCTCCGGGTCCAGGAAGTCCGTACGGCGGCGGTTGACGACGTCCCAGTCTCCGTGGAGGAAGTCGAAGTCGCGGAGGTCGGTGGCGTTGTCGCGGGCGTTGCTCATGTGCGGTCTCCCGTGGTTCCCTCGGGCAGCGAATCGGTCAAGTAGGCCTCCAGGTCGGGTACTTCGGAGGCGAGAAGGTGGCGCACCCAGGCGTCCCGCTCGTGCAGGAGCGGCGGCAACTCCCAGACGCAGCCGATCCACGGGAGATCCGGGGTGATGAAGTGCGTCGGGTCCCGGTCGGGGCAGCCCAGCACCGGCTGGCCCGCGGCGGCGCCCCGGAAGTGCAGGACGTTGTCCCACACCCAGCTGTAGGCGTTGAGGTAGGCGCTGTCGTCGGCGCCCCGGTGCAGGACGACGAACGTGGCGGGCGGGGTGCCGTCCGGCTCGGGGAGCAGCCTCGGCAGCATCGCGTACGCCGCCCGCTCGACCTCGGGCTCGATACCGGCCGGGTCCGCGGTGACGTGGTACCGCTTGATCCGCCGCCCCGCCATCTCGATGGGCGGCGGCACGGTCAGGAACTTCTCCCTGAAGCCGACGGAGGCGGCTGAGGCCGCTGGGGCCGCTGACGCCACCGGGGCCGCGGAGGACGCAGGTGCCTGCGCTGCGGTGGAGGCCGCCGAGCCGGTCGAGGCCGTAGAAGTGACGGCGTCCGTGGACGCGCCGACGCCCGGAGGCGCACCGGCGGCTGGAGAAGGTGTGGAGGTCGCTGAAGCCATGGCAGGACGCTAGGCCCGCTTCACTGACACCATGTGTCAGTGAAGTCCAGCCGTCTCATCTCGATCCTGCTGCTGCTCCAGACCCGCGGCAGACTGACCGCCGCCCAGCTCGCCGAGGAACTGGAGGTGTCGGTCCGGACGGTGTACCGGGACGTCGAGGCACTCGGCGCGGCGGGCGTCCCGCTATACGGCGACGCGGGGCACGCGGGCGGCTACCGGCTGCTCGACGGCTACCGCACCCGCCTCACCGGTCTCACCACCGAGGAGGCCGAGGCCCTGTTCCTCGCCGGAGTACCCGGGCCCGCAGCCGAACTGGGTCTCGGTTCGGTGCTCGCCGCGGCCCAGCTCAAGGTGCGCGCCGCCCTCCCGGCCGAACTGCGCGAGCACGCCGACCGGGTCAGCGGCCGGTTCCACCTGGACGCGCCGGGCTGGTACGCGGAAGCCGACGAGACCCCCTATCTCTCCGCCGTCGCCGACGCCGTCTGGAACGGCCGCGTCCTGCACATCCGCTACCGCCGTTGGCGCGAACCCACCGACGTGGAGCGCCGCCTGGAGCCGTACGGGCTCGTCCTGAAGGCGGGTCGCTGGTACGTCGTCGCCGGCCCGGGACCGCGCACGTTCAGGGTGGACCAGATCCTGGAAATCAGCGCCTCCGGGGAGGAGTTCACCCGACCCGAGGAATTCGATCTGGCGGCGTACTGGACCGCGTACCAGCGGGACTTCCACGAGCGACTGCACCGGGCGGAGGCGGTCGTGCGGATCGCGCCGGGAACTCGTCTGAGCGGTTCCGCGGCGCAGGCGGCGACGGTCAACGGCCTTATGGAGAAGGACGGTTGGATCCGCGCAACCGTCCCCATCGAGTCCGAGGACCAGGCTCACGACGACTTCCTGCGGCTCGGGACGGCGATCGAGGTTCTGGAACCGCCCGAACTGCGCGCCCGCATCGCCGAAACCGTCGCCGTGCTGGCCCGCAGATACGCTTAGAGAGCGCCTGTTGAGATGAAAAGGCGGCCGTCCGACCCGGACGGCCGCCGAATTCGTGATCCGACCGCTTGGAGCTACGGACAGGACTCGCCGAACTTGACAGCGTTGAGAGTCACCGGCTGCCCGTTCAGTGCCGCGCCCGCTGCCGGGGTCTGAGCGCACACCTGCCAGTTGGATTCGACGAGGACCCAACGGTCCTGCCCGCCGATGTCCTTCACGTCGATCGAAGTGCCGCTGTCGAGCGCGGCTCGCGCCGCCTTCACCGACTTCCCCTTGAAGTCCGGCATCTTCCCGCCGACCGCGGACGGCGGCCGCATGTCCTTCGCCGGGCAGGTCTCTTCGAGCTTCACAGCCCCGAAGTCGAGAGTCGTGTCGACGGGGATCGTCTTCCCGGCCTTGTAGTTCTGGCTGCACACCTTCCAGTTGCGGTCGAAGGCCTGCATGCGGTCCCGGCCGAGCGAGTCGTGCGACTTCAGCGAGTAGAAGCCCTGCGCTTGCGCCGCGTCCTGCGCGGACTGCAGGCCCATGCCCACGAAGACGGGCACCTTCTTCCGCGCTGCCGCGGTGGGTTTGTCGTCCTTCGCCGCAGACCCGTCGCCCGTCGGCACTGCCGTGACGCCGGGATTCGCGCCGGTGGACTTCGTTCCGCTGGACTTCGCGCCGTCGGTCGGCTGGCAGGCGACGAGGCTGCCGGCCACGACGGTCAGCAGGATCGCGCTGATGATCCGGGTACGCACAGATTTCTCCTGAGTGATGCTGGTGCAGGCGAAATACGTTAAACCATATGCGGTAGGGGAGTTGGCGACGTGAGCCTTCGTGACAGCACGACGGCGCCCGGCGCGTGACGCGACTGCGCCCCGTCCCTTGAGGGCGGGGCGCAGTGGTGTGTCCTTCCACTCCCAGTCGCCGAACAGTCCACTGCTCAGCTGGGCCGAGCAGATGTTGTAGCTCCCCGACGCGTGACCCCTCTCGGTGTGGCCGTCGAACGGCCCGAAGGGCGCCTGTCCAGGTGTGGGCGGCTGGGCAGGCGGCAGTTGGTTGTGCGACATGGGTCCCCCACAGGTAGTTCAGTGCCATGTGAACGTAAGCGGGAAGTGTGAGATCGGATAGAGATGAGGAGGATAAGTGATGGAACTATGATGGAATGGTGAACGTTGAACAACTCTGATTACGCCCCCTCGCCGCACCAGTGGTGCGGAGCGGGAGCGGTCTTGGTGCGACCGAGCGTCAACTCGCAGCCCCCGTCTGGGGCTCGGTCTCTGCCGGGCCGCAGCTCGATGAGGCGCAGGTTCCGCTGACGCAGTGTGGCGGTCAGCTGTACGTCCAGCGCCAGCCGCCGGACCGGTACGCGCACGTGATCCTGGTGCCGCTCGCGGTGGTCGTACTGGCGCCGTGGTCGCTGTTGCGGCAGTACTGACCCGCCGAGTAGCAGTTGCCGGCGTTGGAGGTGATCGAGCAGGTGCTGACGCCGGTTCCGCTGCCGCCGCTGCCACCGGAGCCGCTGCCGGAGGCCGCTTTCGCGGTGACGGTCACCTTCACCTTGACCGTCTTCGTCTCGGTCACCGTCGGTGCGGGTTTCGGCTTTGCGGTCGCCGTCTCCGTTGCCGTCGCCGTGATGGTGACGGTGGGGGCGGGCCGCACCGAGGCGGCCGCGGTCTTCGTGGTGTTGCTCTTCTGGCCGCTGTCGTTGCCGCTGCTGTCACTGCCGCCGGCGCCGATGCCGACGAGGAACGCGAAGACGATCGTGGGCAGCACGTAGCGCTTGCGTGCCCAACGGGGTCTGGCGGGCTGTGGCGCGGGCCCGGGCGGCACGGGTGCCCGCCCGTATCCGAACGGCGGCTGCTGGTTGTACGACATGGTCCCCCCAGGGATCGTTCGTGGTGGGGTGACGGTATCGGGTGATGTGAAGAAAATGTGAGTGGAAAGTGAAGGTGGTGACGCAGTTGTGATCATGCCGGGTGGGGTGAAGCCGCTCCGATCCGGCTTTCCCATGACATGCCGCGACGGTCTCTTCGCCTCGAATCGTCCGTATCCCAGCGGCCGTTCCGGCCGGTGGGGCGGAGAGCGTTCTCCGGACTCCCCTCCTTCCAGGCCGTGACCTGTGATGGGATGCCGTCACAGGAGAGGCCGAACCTCGCCGGCGACAGGCTCGGTGGAGGTTCGCGGTGCCATGGTCGGTTCATGAAGGGCGCGGGATGGAAGAGCAGCCGTCGGCAGACGAACTCGGCGCCCTCCTAGACGAACTCGCTCTCGGCCTCGCGGATCCGGACGGCGATCTCGACGCCCTGTACGACATGGAGAAGCGGCTGACGGCCGCGCGACGGGCGGCCCTCGTTCCGCGCCTGGAGGAACACCTGGCGGTGGCCGTGGCGGCGGGCAACTGGTATGCCCGGGGCGCACTCGCGGGCATCCTCGCCGACACCGCAGGCCGTGCGTCTCTGGCCGTCCTCCTGCGTGCCTGGTCCCGTGACCTGGGGGACGACCAGGACAGCCTCACGACGACGCTCTCCGTGTTCGCTCGGGAAGACCCGGACGCCGCACGCCGCATCCTCGTCCCATGGGCGCGGGACCCTGACCCCGCCCTGCGCCGGGCGGCGATCTGGCTGCTCGGCTACGTACCCGAACCCGCCGATCTCGCCCTGCTGGCTCACGCGGCCCAGGATCCGGAAGAACGGATCCGGAGTGTCGTCGTCGGCGCGCTCGGCAGCCACGGTACGAGCCCGGTGGCCCTCGACTTGATGGTCGGTCTGCTGACCGACCCCTCCGCGGACGTGCGCGTCTCCGCGCTCAGTTCTCTCGGTTTCCGCCGTCAGCCCCGCACCCTGCCGGACATCTGCCGTCTCGCGGACGACAGCAGCCCTCGCGTTCGCGCTTGGGTCGCCATAGCCCTGGGCCGATTTCCCGCGGAGGAGTCCGGCGACGACGAGACCGTCGCGTGCGTGCTCGAACGGCTCCGGACGGACCCTGACCCGCATGTCCGCGAAGAGGCGGCGAAAGCACATCGGTGAGCGACCGGCGCTCCGGCGGCTCGGGGGCCCGTGCCCGTCGGACACGAGCCCCTGAGGGTGGAGGCGGGAAGGTCAACCCACCGCGCAGCTCTGGTCCCCCGACTTGAAGGACACGGGTTTCGTGTTCGCCCCCGTCCAGCTCCCCGTGAAGCCGAAGCCCACCGTCGAACCCGGTGCCACGTTCGCGTTCCAGGTCAGGTTCTTCGCCGCGACCGTGGCGCCCGACTGGGTGTAGTCGGCGTTCCAGAGCTGGGTGATCTTCTGGCCGTCCGGGAACGTCCAGCCCAGTGTCCAGCCGGTCCAGGCGGTGGAGCCGGTGTTGGCGAGGGACACGTCGGCCTGGAAGCCGCCCGACCACTGGTTCGTGATCTTGTACGTCACCGTGCAGGCCCCCGTCGGCGGGGGCGTCGGGTCCGTACCGCCGCCCCCGCCCCCGGTGTCCGAACTGTCGCCGTAGACGATCCCGCGCCCGTTCGTCGCGACGTACACCCGCCCGTAGACCCGCGGGTCCCCGGTGATGGCCGCGCCCGTCCAACCCCACTGGTGGGCGTCGTCGTTGATGCGTGTCCAGGTCGCGCCCTTGTCCGTCGAGCGGAAGATCCCGCGGACGCCCCCGACCTTCGCGCTGGTGTAGAGCGTCTGGTAGGAGGCGCCGGCCGCCGCCTTGCCGAAGCCGATGGTGTCGGCCTGCTCGACGTTCGGGAGCTTGGTGAAGTTCGCACCGCCGTCCGTCGAGTGCCACAGTCCGTACGCGCCGTCGCTCGCGCCGCCCGCGAGCCACACGTCGCCCTTGGTGCCGGGCAGCGCCTTGAAGCGCACGCTGTCCCCGTTGGGCAGGTTGCCGGCCGAGGACGCCGTGAAGGTCGCCCCGCCGTCCGAACTGACGTAGAACTTGCCCGACTTGAAGCCGTAGAAGGTCTTCGGGTCGACCCGGTCCGACTCGACGACCGCGCCGGAGGGGATACCGCTCGACGCGGACCAAGACGTACCGAACCCGGTGGTGTACTGCACCCCGGTGCCGGCCGGGCTCCACACGAAGCGGCTGCCGTCCGAGGCCGCGGCGACCGTCCCGCCGCCGGTGACGCCCGAAGGGTCGCTGCCCGCGAACCAGTTGGCGCCGTTGTCCGTCGAGAAGCCGATGTGCGGCCCGGAGTCGAGGTTGCCGACGCGGACCACCGTGTTCGGGTTGGACTCGGCGTAGTCGAGGCTGGTCGTGGTGGTGAGGTTCGGCGAGGTGTACATCATCGACGGGACCTTGGTGAGATCCGTGTGCCGGAAGCCGCCGATGTCACCGAGCGCGCTGAGCAGGGGAGCACCCGACGGGGGAGAGGCGAGGTCGTTGACGGCCGTCTCCTCCAGGCCCTGGACCATGGGCTTGACGGTGAACTGGCCTCCGGTGTCCCAGTTGGTGAGGTTCTCGGTGCCGTAGATCGTCGCGCCCGTCCCGTACATCATCCGGGCGGAGTCGAACGGGTCGATCTCCAACCCCTCGGTCATCCAACCGAGTTTGGGGGTCTGCTCGGGTGGCGAGGGATTCGCCCCGAAGGTCAGCCACGGCACGGACGAGACGTCCATCGTGTAGCGGTTCGAGCGGTTCGGGTACGACGTGTAGTCCCACGCCTTCGTCCAGGTCCCGCCGCTGTCCGTGGAGCGGAAGATCTGGGTGTCCGGCCACCAGGAGCTGTACGCCGTCGCCATCACGGTGCCGGGGTGCTGCCGGTCGACACTCAGCCCGCTGAAGCCGTAGTAGGTGTCGGCCTCCGCGACCGGGCTGATGTTCGTCCACGTCCCGGTCCGGGTCGCGTACCGCCACAACTGGCCCTTGCCGCCGTCGTACGGGCCGCCCTTGTCGCTGTAGGCGAGATAGAGGTAGCCGTTCACCGCGTCGAGGACGCCTTTGTGGGCGAGATAGCCGGTGGGCTGGCCCGCGATCCTGGACCAGGTCGCGCCGCCGTCCGTCGAGCGGTAGACCGCGTTGTCCTTGTCGGCGACCCCCACGTAGATCGTCTGCGTGGCGCTTCCGGAGGTGCCGGTGGACTCGTCGAAGGTGACCCAGACGATGCCCTGGTTGTCGGAGGCGTAGCCGCTGGTGTCGGTCGCGTCCTGCACGTAGTTGCCGACGTTGGGGAAGCCGGTGACCTGCGACCAGCTCGCGCCGGAGTCCGTGGACCGCCACAGGCCCTTGCCGCTGGGCGCGCCGAGATACAGCACGCTGTTCTTGTTGGGGTCGACGGCCAGCCGCTCACCCATGCCCCGGCCGGGCATGTTGCCGCCCAGCTTGAAGGGCAGGTCGGCCTTCTGCCAGCTCGCGCCCCGGTCGGCGGAGCGCAGGACGGCCCCGTCGGTCGGGTCCCAGCTGTTGGTGTACGTGCCGACCGCCGCGTACACCTTGTTCGGGTCGACGGAGTCGGAGGCGAGGCTGACGACACCGGAGTGGCCCCACTCGCTCCAGCCGACCGAGTCGAGCAGCGGGGTCCAGCTCTTCGACGCCTGGACCCAGCGATAGGCGCCGCCGATGTCCGTACGGGCGTAGGCGAGGTTCTTCTCGGAGCGGTTGAACACGATGTCGGGGACGAAGCCGCCGCCGTCGATGCGGGCGTTCTTCCAGGTGTACGTGTCGGCCGCGACGGCTGCCTCGGGGGTGCTCGCGGCCAGTGCGGGCGGGGTGCCGGCCAGTAGTCCGGCGGCGAGGGCGAGTACGGCCGTGAGGATGCGGGTTCTTCGCACGGTGGGTCCTCTCCGGGAACGATGGGGGGAAAGAGGGCGAAATGAGCGGGAGTTGGGGATGGAGAGCGTGATGGCCGGGCGGCCCTCAGTGCGGTGAGGGACCGCCCGGCCGGTGGCCCTGCCGTCAGGGACAGGGCCGCGTACCCGGAGCCATAGCGGGGACTATTCGAGAAGCTCCGCGTACGAACCCATGGCGAGGGCGATGTCCGCCTGCGCCCAGAACCGGTGGTACGTGAAGGAGGGCGCGGCGCCGCCCGCCAGATAGCTCTGGATCTTCGACCAGGCCGGGTCGTTCTTGTAGAAGGACCGCAGCGAGGCGAAGGTGGAGGACGAGTTGATCGCGTCGCCGTTCGGCATCGTGCCGGTGAAGGTGCTCGGCACGTACACGCTGTCGTTGAAGCGGTTGTAGTCGGTGCGGGTCTCCGGGACGGCTATGCCGAGACCGTCCTGGTAGTTGTTCCACATGCCGTCCAGGAGCGCCTTCGCCGTCGTCTTCGCCTGGGTGTTGCCGGACTTGGCGGCGTAGTACGACAGGGTCTTGGCGTAGGCGGCGGCCACACCGACGTCGTTCGTGTAGTCGGCGACGGTGACGTGAAGTCCGCTGTTGGCGCCGGGGCTTGACGCGTTCCAGGTGTCCGGGGCGCCGGACCACTGGAGGGTGGAGGGGATCTGGTAGGTGCCGTCCGGGTTGATCGTGGTCTTGGACAGCGCCCACGCGACCCACTTGTCGAGGACCGCCTTGGCGCTCACGTTCCCCGTCTGCTGGTAGTACTCGGCGACCCGCTCCATGGACCACGCCTGGAAGCCGAACCACTGGTTGGACGGCGGGTCGTGGTACACCGGCTGCTGGTCGTAGTACATGCCGTAGAAGGTCGGCGTCCCTGCCGGAGGCGTCGCGTAACGGCCGGCCCAACTGTTGGTCGCGCCACCCGCGATGGCGCCCTCGTTCGACTGGAGCCAGCGGTAGAACTCCAGCTGCCGGGTCAGCGAGGTGGCCCAGTCGGAGGCGCCCGTCGCCGACTTGGGCTTCAGGTCGGCGTTGGTGCTGAGCGCGTAGGCGGCCAGCGGGTTCTGGTAGCCGCCGTGGGTGTGGCTGGAGCCGATGCGCCAGGCCCAGCCCGCCGAGGTGTCGTTCGCACCGCCCCAGGCGTAGTACCAGGAGAGCAGATAGTGCGAGGCGTCCTTGCCGGTACCCGCCGGGCAGGTCGTCGGTCCGACGCAATTGCCTATTTTCTTGAAGTACTTGTCGTACATGGCGTAGCGCAGATAGTCGCCCATCTTCGCGGCCTTGCCGACGGTCGTCGAGACATCGGCGCTCTTGCCCTGGGCCTTGGCCCACACGTCCGCCCAGTAGGCGGCCTGCACCGCACGCGCGTCGGCGTCCGGGGCGTCCGTGTACTTCCACTGCTTCGCGTACGAGGAGTCTCCGGTGAAGAGGTCCAAGTACCCGTTCTTGCCGCCGTACTTGAAGGCGTCGCAGGTCGGCTGCGGCACCGTCTCCCACACCGACTCCTGCGCACCGCGCTGGAAGGTGTTGATGTACGACGGGCCGGTGGCGGTCGGACCCGCCTCGCACTTGCCCGGCTCATTGCCGTAGCCGTAGGTGTTGTCCACGTCCTGGAGCCAGTGCATGCCGTACACGTCGTCCGTGCCGTACGCGCTCTTCAGCTCGGCGGCGATCGGGTCCGGGCCGACCGAGACACCGGTGTCGAGCTTGGCCGGGTACTCGTTCGGGGTGTCCAGCTCGGGCGCGTAGGTGGCCGGTTTGGACGCGTTGTAGAAGGAGTTCGTCGGCTGGTCGGCGTGCGTGGGGATCATGTACGTCTCCATGGTCGTCCACGCGGCGTTGAACTTCGACCAGTCGCCGGTGACCTTCCCGTACATCGCCTGGAGCCAGATCAGATAGCTGTACGCCTCCGACGTCGTCTCATGACCCTGGTCAGGCGCCTCGACGATCAGCGTCTCCACCGAGTGATAGGGAATGCCCTCGGGGGAGAAATAGCCGTTCGCCGGGTTGGTGATCCTGCCGTAGAGGTCCAGGAAGCGCGCGTCGTAAGCCTTCGTCGCGGCCAGTTCCGTCACGGTGACGGTGGCCTTGGCCTGACCGGTCGCCGAGGCCGTGAAGGTCGCGGACCCCGTGCCCGAGGCATCGGCGGCGATGGTCACCGTCTGGGCCGTGTTCCAGTTGGACGGGGTGAAGGTCAGACTCGAACCACCGGTGACGGAGAGCCCGGTGTTGCCGTCCGTGCGGGCCACCGCCACGGTCACGTTGGCGCTCGGCTGAGTCGAGAGCTTCACCGTGAACGTCCCCGACTTGCCCTGCTGGACGCCGAGTTGGGTGGGGGAGGCGACGATCGCAGGTCCCGCGGCGACCGTGATGCCGGCCGGCGTGGATTCCGCCGACGCGCCCAGGCTGTCGTACGCCTTTGCGAGGATGGAATGACTTCCGACGGCCAGCCCGGACGCGGACAGCGTGAACGGCGAGCTGGTGTCGGTGCCGAGCAGGGTCGTGTCGTCGTAGAACTCGACCTTGGAGATGGTCGCCCCGTCGGCCGCCGCCGCGGTCGCGGCCAGCGGGACGGAGTCGCCCTGGGTGTAGACGGCGCCCGCCGCGGGGCTGGTCAGGACGGTGATCGGTGGCTGGTGCGCGCCGGCGCAGGTGGTGCCGTTGACGGCGTAGGAGGCGGGGGCGGTGTTGGTGCCGCTGTAGGTGAACTGCGCGCCGGCGGTCACGGCGGCCCCGGCGGCGATCGTCCCGTTCCACGCCGCGTTCTTCGCGGTGACGGTCTTGCCCGACTGGGACCAGGTGCCGTTCCAGCCGTTGGTGAGGGTCTGGTTGCCCGTGTAGGCGTACGTCAGGGTCCAGCCGTTGATGGCGTCCGAGCCCCGGTTGGTGATCGTCAGATCCGCGGTGAAGCCGGAGCCCCAGTCGTTGGTCTTGTAGTCGACACTGCACTGAACCGCGGCCGCGTGTGCGGGAGTCGTACCGGTCGCCAGAGTCGCGAGCGGGAGGGCGAGAGCCGCCACTACGGCGGTCCACAGGCGCCGCGAGCTGCGACGACGTCTCCATCGAGGGTTGGGATCCATGGTGCTGGTTCCTCCTTGCGGCTCGGAGAATGGGGGGAGGAGCAACAAGCCTTGAACCAGTGGGAGCGCTCCCATACTGGAGAGAGGGGTGTGAGGGGTCAAGGTGCTTGAAGAGTCGAAATGATTCGATTGATCGACAGTGCAACTCCTCTGTCCAACAACGGAACTTGGCGCTAGCTTCATCGGCACCAGTGGGAGCGGTTCCATCAGTCGACGTGTCGATCGAGGCGCGTCAGAGCTGCAAGGAGTCGCTTCATGCGTCACCCCCCGCGTTTGTCCCTTTTAGTGATCGGCGCCGCGGTCGCCCTTGTGGGCACGGCAGTCGCGCCGGTCGTCACGGCTTCGGGAGCCACCCCCGCGTGCACGGTGGAGTACTCGGTCACCGGCCAGTGGGACACCGGCTTCCAGGGCGCCGTGAAAATCACCAACAACATGGCAGCGCTGAGCAGCTGGAGTCTCGGCTTCGACTTCTCCGGCGGTCAGAAGGTCACCCAGGGCTGGAGCGCCAAGTGGTCCCAGTCCGGTACGACGGTGACCGCCTCCAACGAGAGCTGGAACGGCTCGTTGGCGACCGGTGCGAGCGTCAGCGCCGGGTTCCTCGCCTCCTGGTCGGGAAGCAACGCGGTGCCCGCGGCCTTCCGGCTCAACGGCACCACCTGCAATGTGGACGCCCAGCCGACGCCCACGCCCACACCCACCCCGACCGGTCCGCCGCCGACCGGCGGTGAGGCGCCGACACTGCACGTCTCGGGCAACAAGCTGGTCGACTCCGCCGGAGCCACCCGCAGGCTGCTCGGCGTCAACCGCTCCGGCGGCGAGTTCATGTGCGTCCAGGGCTACGGCTTCTTCGACGGTCCCGTCGACGACGCCGCCGTCAAGGCGATCGCCGACTGGAAGGTCAACACGGTCCGCATTCCGCTGAACGAGGAGTGCTGGCTGGGCCTGTCCAACATCAAGCCGGAGTACGCCGGCGCCAACTACATCGCCGCGGTCAAGGATCTGGTGGCCAGGGTCGAGGCGCACGGCATGACCCCGGTCCTCGATCTGCACTGGACGTACGGCCAGTACACGGGCAACTCGGCGGGCTGCTCCGACGTGCACGCCACCTGCCAGAAACCGATGCCCGACGCGCAGTACACCCCGTCCTTCTGGTCCTCGGTCGCGAGCACCTTCAAGGACGACCAGGCCGTCGCGTTCGACCTGTTCAACGAGCCCTACCCGGACCGCGCGACCTCCACGACCACCCAGGCGTGGACCTGCTGGCGCGACGGCGGCACCTGCCCCGGCATCTCCTACCAGGTGGCCGGAATGCAGAGCCTGGTCGACTCGGTACGCGGCACCGGCGCCAAGAACCTGATCCTGGCCGGCGGCCTCGCGTACTCCAACGACCTGAGCCAGTGGCTGACGTACAAGCCCAGTGATCCCACGGGCAATCTCGTCGCCGCGTACCACGTCTACAACTTCAACACCTGTGCGAGCGAGAGCTGCTGGAACTCGACACTCGCCCCGGTCGCTGCCCAAGTCCCCCTCGTGGCGGGGGAGATCGGGGAGAACACCTGCTCCCACTCCTTCGTCGACACCGTCATGAAGTGGTTCGACGACCGGGGACTCTCGTATCTCGGCTGGACCTGGAACACCTGGGACTGTTCCTCCGGTCCGTCGCTGATCTCGAACTACGACGGAACTCCGACCTCCTACGGCATCGGGCTGCGCGACCACCTGCGCGCCCTCGACGGATAAGGAATCCGCACATGAGCCGTGCAAGAACAGCGATTCTCGGGGCACTCGCCCTGATCGCGGCGGGATCGGGCGCCGCCTCGGCGGTCCCCGCCGACGTCGGCACCGACGCCGTCGCCGCCATCCCCTGCACCGTCGACTACAAGGTGCAGAACCAGTGGGACACCGGCTTCACCGCCGCCGTCACCGTCACCAACAACAGCGCCGCCAAGTCCAGTTGGTCGGTGAAGTGGGCCTACGCCGGCAATCAGAAGGTCACCAACTACTGGAACACCAAGCTCACCCAGAGCGGCACCGCCGTCACCGCGAACAACGAGACCTACAACGGCACGCTGGCCACGGGTGGTTCGGTCAGCTTCGGCTTCAACGGTTCCTACAGCGGGACCAACGCCCTGCCCACCACCTTCACCCTCGACGGCGTGACCTGCAACGTCGACGACGGCAGTGGCGGCGGGGGAGGCGGAGGCGGCACCGACCCCTCCGGCAAGGTCGACAACCCGTACGCCGGCGCCAAGGTGTACGTGAACCCGGAGTGGTCGGCGAAGGCTGCCGCCGAGACCGGCGGCAGCCGGATCTCCAACCAGCCGACCGGTGTCTGGCTCGACCGGATCGCCGCGATCAACGGCGCGTCCGGCAGCATGGGCCTGCGCGCCCACCTCGACGCGGCGCTCGCCCAGAAGGGCACGGGTGAAGAGGTCGTCCAGCTCGTCGTCTACGACCTGCCCGGCCGCGACTGCGCCGCCCTCGCCTCCAACGGCGAAATCGGCGCGACGGAGATCGACAAGTACAAGACGCAGTTCATCGACCCGATCGCGGCGATCCTCTCCGACAGCAAGTACGCCTCACTGCGGATCGTCACGACCATCGAGATCGACTCGCTGCCGAACCTGGTCACCAACACCGGCAGCCGCGCCACCGCCACCCCCGCGTGCGACACCATGCTCGCCAACGGCAATTACGTGAAGGGCGTCGGCTACGCGCTCGCCAAGTTCGGCGCGATCCCGAACGTCTACAACTACCTCGACGCCGGCCACCACGGATGGCTCGGCTGGGACGACAACTTCGCCCCCGCCGCCAACATCTTCAAGCAGGCGGCGACGGCCGAGGGCGCGACCGTCGACGACGTCCAGGGCTTCATCACCAACACGGCGAACTACAGCACGCTCAAGGAGAACAACTTCACCATCAACGACACGGTGAACGGCACCTCGGTGCGCCAGTCCAAGTGGGTGGACTGGAACCGCTATGTCGATGAGCTCTCCTTCGCGCAGGCCTTCCGCACCCAGCTCGTCTCGGTCGGCTTCAACTCCGGAATCGGCATGCTGATCGACACCTCCAGGAACGGCTGGGGCGGCACCGCCCGGCCCGCCGGTCCCGGCGCGACGACCAGCGTGGACACGTACGTCGACGGAGGGCGCTACGACCGCCGTATCCACATCGGCAACTGGTGCAACCAGTCGGGCGCGGGCCTCGGCGAGCGGCCGAAGGCGGCACCGGCGGCCGGCATCGACGCCTATGTGTGGATGAAGCCTCCGGGCGAGTCCGACGGCTCCAGCACGGCGATCGCGAACGACGAGGGCAAGGGCTTCGACCGGATGTGCGACCCGACGTACACGGGCAACGCCCGCAACGGGAACAGCCTCTCCGGCGCGCTGCCGAACGCCCCGCTCTCCGGGCACTGGTTCTCCGCCCAGTTCCAGGAGCTCATGAAGAACGCGTACCCGGCACTGTGACCGGCTGAGCGCGTGCGGTCCGCCAGGGGTCAGTTCCCCTTCCCCAGCCCCTGGCGGATCGCGAACTCCACCGCCGAGTAGTCCCCGTCGGCCCGCTCCAGCTCCAGGGGCACCGCCGGGGACAGCGGAGGCTGCGCCATGAACCGCGGCCGGCTCCCGTGGTGCGGCTGAGCCGCGTGCACCAGGAACGGATGACACAGGTAGACGTCGCCGGGCCGGCCGGTGGCGTACGCGACCGGCCGGTGCGCCGACGCCTCGACCAGCCGCGGCGCGATGTCCAGTCCCGAGACGCCCTCCTCCCCGTACGGCTCCAGGAGTGGCGGCACGTCCAGGTGCGAGCCGACGCGGATACGGGTCGGGGCGTCCTCGGGACCCACCTCGGTGAACAGGAACAGCATCAGCAGCGCGCGATCCCTGGAGCGGAGATTGGCGTAGTACCAGGTCGCGCCCTCGGGCAGATAGCTTCCCTCGATGTGCCAGCCCGCGTCGTCCGGCTCCTCGGCGTGCGGGAAACGCAGCGGAAAGCTGCCCAGCGAGTAGCGCGGCTCCCAGCGGCCCTCCCCGAGCAGCAGGTCGAACGCGTCATGCAGGGCGGGCGAGTTGACGGCGGCGGCGAAGGGGCCCTGGGCCATACCGGAGATCCAGCGCACGGGCTCGGTCCAGGTGGTGGGGTCGTCCGGGGAGCAGCCCGTCTCCTCCCACAGCAGCCGGACGCAGTCCGCGGCGACGCGCGCCGGGAAGGCGCCCTCGATCCGTACGAAGCCGTCCTCGAGGAAGCGCTCCAGCATGACGTCGTCCATGCGGCCATGCTCGATGACGGGTCCCCGCGGGCGCATCCGGTTTTCCGGCGGCGCTCCTTTTTTGCCGTTCGAGCAACACGACTGGCCGTTTCCGGGAGCGGCGGCGCACGCTGTCCTCATCCCGAGAGAGAGGCTTGTCCCATGGCACAGGACCACGACCACGACCACGGCAGTGGCCAAGGCCCGGCACACCACAACGGCCCGGCGCAGGATCACGGCCACGGCCCGGCGGGGAACCACGGGCAGGCTCACAGCCACGACCACACCCACATGGACTTCTCCCAGATGCTGCCCATGCTGGTGCAGGAGGCGGAGCTGTTCACCCCGGCCTACGCCGAGGCGGCCGAGTGGCTGCGGGAGCAGCGGCCCGAACCGGGGCTGATCGTGGACGCGGGCAGTGGCCCCGGAGTCATCTCCTGTCTGCTCGCCGAGAAGTTCCCCGGCGCGCGGGTCGTCGCCGTGGACGGCGTCGAACCCTTGCTGGCGGAGGCCCGCGCCCGCGCCGAGCGGCTCGGCGTCGCCGACCGCTTCAGCACGGTCGAGGCCGAACTCTCCGAGGGCGTAGGTGACTTGGAGTATCCCGCAGACCTGTTGTGGGCCAGCAGGTCGCTGCACCATGTCGGTGATCAGCGGGCCGCGCTCGCCGGCTTCGTCCGGAGCCTTGCGCCCGGTGGCACCCTCGCGTTGCTGGAGGGTGGCCTGCCCACGCGTTTCCTCCCGCGCGACACCGGCATCGGCCGGCCCGGCCTGGAGGCCCGCATCGACGCCGTGCACGACGAGTGGTTCACCCGTATGCGGGCCGAGCTGCCCGGAGCGGTGGCGGAGACGGAGGACTGGCCCGCCCTGCTCACCGCCGTCGGCCTGCGCCACACGGCGACCCGCACCTTCCTCCTCGACCTCCCGGCCCCGCTCTCGGACGAGGCCCGTGCCTTCGTCGTCACCGTCCTCACCCGCCGCCGGGACGGCCTCGCCGAGGGGCTCGACGCAGAGGACCTCGCCACGCTCGACCGGCTCCTCGACCCGGAGGACAAGGCGAGCGTGCACCACCGCTCGGATGTGTTCGTCCTGACGGCGATGACGGTGTACGTGGGGGTCAAGCCGGAGTAGTCGCGGTGACCGTCACCCGGCCGCCGGGGCGACGGGCGGGCCTTGACATCGAGCGTGCTCCAAGTGATGAACTCCGTGAGTTCGCCGTACAGTCGGCCCGCGCCCGGCCGGACACTCCTGGGGGTACACCATGACCGACTCTCCTGTCGCACTCATCACCGGAGGCGGAAGCGGTATCGGAGCCGCGGTCGCCCGCCGGCTGCTCGACGCCGGGCAGCGGGTGGCCGTCACCGGTCGCGGTGTGGAGCGGCTGCGCGCTTTCGCCGAGGAACTCGGCAACCCGGAGGGGCTGTTGACGGTCGTCGGGCACGCGGCCGAGTACGACCAGGTGCGGGCGGCGGTCGAGGCGACGCTCAAGGAGTTCGGGCGGCTCGACACCGTCGTCGCCAACGCCGGTTTCGCCACCCATGACACGGTCGCGGAGGGCGACCCCGCGGGCTGGTCCGAGATGGTGCTGACCAATGTGCTGGGGCCCGCGCTGCTCATCAGGGCATCCATCGACGCGCTGAAGGAGACCCGTGGCCGCATCGTGCTGATCGGCAGCGTCGCCGGGCATGTGAACACGCCCGGCAACATCTACGGCGCGACCAAGTGGGCGGTGACCGGGCTCGCCGAGAACACCAGGCGCCAGGTCACCGAGTACGGCGTGGGCGTGACCCTGATCTCGCCCGGCCGTGTGGAGACCCCGTTCTGGGACAGCTACGGGAGCCTGCCGCCGGGGCACCTGCTGACGGCGGACCAGCTCGCGGACTCGATCGTCTGGGCGGTGGGGCAGCCGACGGGCGTCGACGTGAACACCGTCGTCGTCCGCCCGATCGGCCAGCCCGTCTGATCCGTGCCCGGCGGGGCGATGGTCGTCCTCGCCGGGCAGGTGCTCAGTTGTTGGCGAGGAACTGCTTGGCCAGCGAGTCCCCGAGCGACACGGCCGCGCTGTGGCTCTCGATGGGGGACACCTGAGAGTTCTTGAACAGGATGTACGTCACGCCCGAATCGGCCCCGCCCGTCTCCGGGTCCGGGTCGATGCCGAGCGCGTTCGCCGTGGCGTACGACGCCTCACCGATGATCTTCGTCGGTCCGGTGTCGCCGACCACCGCGTACTCGACCTTGCCGTTGTAGATGACGGCGACCACACCGCCACCCTTGATGCCCGAACTCGTGTACTTCCAGATGCTGCTGGTGCTCGGCACGACGACGTAGGGCAGCGAGTCGGCGCGCAGCGGCCGGCCGTTGGACTGGTGGAAGGCGGTGTCGTCCTGGAACCAGGGGTCGGTGGTGGAACTGCACTTGCTGGTGACCTGGCCGTCGCAGTCGATGTCCATGTCGGCCTTCCAGAACACCGCGCCGTTCTTGCCGCAGACGGGGACGGTGGCCGAGGTCTCGTCGTCGGTCTTGTACTTGCCGCTCGATATCTGCGAACAGGACGTCACCTTGGCGAGGAGGGCGGACGCGCTGACCGAACCCTCCTGTGCCGAGCGGGGGTTGACGGTGCCGAAGGCGCTGGCCGGGAGCGTGGCGACGGCGAGCAGCGCCGCGCCGACGGCCGCGGCCAGGGTCAGTGTTCGAGTGCGCACTGTGGGGGACCCTTCTGTTAGGAAACTTTCCTTACCGGGTTGCCGTACAAAGTGGCCCTCCTTGCATGACCGCGTCAATACCTGCGGCCCAGTTGGTCTGGTCCAGGGACGCGAAAAAGCCGCCGGCCCGGATGCGGTGAGCATCCGGGCCGGCGGCGGGCCGCGGGCGGGCCGGTCAGCCGATGTCGAAGGCGGCCGGGTCCGGGCCGATGCGGCGGTCCTCGTTCAGGGCCGAGATCGCCGCGATGTCCTCGGTGTCCAGGGAGAAGTCGAAGACATCGATGTTCTCCTTGATCCGGGACGGGGTCACGGACTTCGGGATCACGATGTTGCCCAGCTGGAGGTGCCAGCGCAGGACGATCTGGGCCGGAGTGCGGCCGTGCTTCTGGGCGATGGCGATGATCGCCGGGACCTCCAGGAGCCCCTTGCCCTGGCCCAGCGGCGACCAGGCCTCGGTCGCGATGCCCTGCTCGGCGTGGAACTCACGGGCCGCGCGCTGCTGGAGGTGCGGGTGCAGCTCGATCTGGTTGACGGCCGGGATGACGGACGTCTCGTCGATCAGCTTCGCCAGGTGCTCCGGGAGGAAGTTCGAGGTGCCGATGGCCTTGGCGCGGCCGTCCGCGTAGATCTTCTCGAAGGCCTTGAACGTGTCGACGTACGTGCCCCGGGACGGCGTCGGCCAGTGGATCAGGTACAGGTCGACATAGTCCAGGCCGAGCTTGTCCAGCGAGGTGTCGAAGGCGCGCAGCGCGGAGTCGTACCCCTGGTCGCTGTTCCAGAGCTTGGTGGTGACGAAGAGGTCCTCGCGGGCGATGCCGGAGGCGTTGACGGCCTTGCCTGTGCCCTTTTCGTTGCCGTAGATCGCCGCTGTGTCGATGCTGCGGTACCCGGACTCCAGCGCGGTGGCGACCGCTCGCTCCGCCTCGTCGTCCGGCACCTGCCAGACGCCGAAGCCCAGTTGCGGCATCTCGACGCCG
The DNA here is from genome assembly GCF_055567635.1 of Streptomyces sp. NPDC026500. Classification (NCBI taxonomy): domain Bacteria; kingdom Bacillati; phylum Actinomycetota; class Actinomycetes; order Kitasatosporales; family Streptomycetaceae; genus Streptomyces; species Streptomyces sp. NPDC026500. The sequence goes on from NZ_JBVHQB010000003.1 coordinate 352,281, forward strand.
TTGTTCAGGATGATCGGGGGGACCATGCTCACGAGCTCTCGATCCTTCAGTCGTCGGGTGGTACTCGTATCGTCAACGATCACGGGTCGTGATGCATTCCTGACCGGGCTCCCGGTCCGACGAATCAGAGATTGGCTGAAATGATCCGATCAATCGTGCCGGAACGCCGAGGGCCCTCGGCCTCGGATTCGGTCCGGCGGTGCCGCCCGGACTACGTCCGGTAGAGCGCCTCGACCTCGGCCGAGTACGCCTTCTCGATCGCTTTCCGCTTGAGCTTCAGCGACGGCGTCAGCAGGCCGTGCTCCTCGGTGAACTGGTTGGCCAGTATCCGGAACGTGCGGATCGACTCGGCCTGCGAGACCAGTGTGTTCGCGGCGACCACGGCGCGCCGCACCTCGGTCTCCAGATCGGGGTCGCGCACCAGATCGCCGGCGGACAGCGGAGGCTTGCCGCGCATCTGGAGCCAGTGTTCGACGGCCTCGGAGTCGAGGGTGACGAGCGCGGCGATGTACGGCCGGTCGTTGCCGACCACTATGCACTGCGCGACCAGCGGATGGTCGCGCACCCGCTCCTCCAGCACGCCCGGCGAGACGCTCTTGCCGCCGGAGGTCACCAGGATCTCCTTCTTGCGCCCGGTGATCGTGAGGTAGCCGTCCTCGTCCAGGGATCCGAGGTCGCCGGTGGCCAGCCAGCCGTCGTGCAGGGTGGCGTCGGTGGCCTTGTCGTTGTTGAGGTAGCCCTGGAACACGTTGCCGCCGTTCAGCCAGATCTCCCCGTCGTCCGCGATGTGCACGGTCGTGCCGGGGATCGCCTGGCCGACCGTGCCGAACCGGGTGAGCTCGGGCGGGTTGGCGGTCGCGGCGGCCGTGGACTCGGTGAGCCCGTACCCCTCGTAGATGGTGACGCCCGCGCCCGCGAAGAACAGCCCGAGCCGCCGGTCCATCGCCGAGCCGCCCGACATCGCGTGCCTGACCCGGCCGCCCATCGCGGCCCGCACCTTGGAGTAGACGAGCTTGTCGAAGACCTGGTGCTGCATGCGCAGGCTCGCCGAGGGGCCGGGACCGATGCCCCAGGCCTTGGACTCGATGGCGTCCGCGTAGCGCACGGCGACGTCGACGGCCTTCTCGAAGGGGCCGGATCTGCCCTCATTCTCGGCCTTGCGGCGGGCGGCGTTGAAGACCTTCTCGAAGATGTACGGCACGGCGAGGAAGAAGGTGGGCCGGAAGGCCGCCAGGTCCGGCAGCAGCGCGGCCGCGTTCAGCTGGGGCTGGTGTCCGAATTTGACCTTGCCGCGGAAGGCGGCGATCTGCACCATCCGCCCGAAGACGTGCGCGAGCGGAAGGAACAGCAGGGTGGACGCTTCGTCGCCGCGCTTGGAGTGGAAGACGGGTTCCCAGCGGGTGATGACGGTGTCCGCCTCGAACATGAAGTTCGCGTGCGAGATGACACAGCCCTTGGGGCGCCCGGTGGTGCCCGAGGTGTAGATGATCGTCGCGATCGATTCGGGGGTGACCGCGCGGCGGTGCCGGTGGACCACCTCGTCGTCCAGGTGCGCGCCCGCCTCGTACAGCTCGTGCACCGCGCCCACGTCGAGCTGCCACAGCTTGTGCAGCTGGGGCAGCCGGTCGACGACCGTGGCGACGGTCATGGCGTGGTCCTCGTGCTCCACCATGACCGCCGACACCTGTGCGTCGTGCAGCATCCAGAAGACCTGCTCGGCGGAGGACGTGGGGTAGATGGGCACGACCTGGGCGCCGATCGTCCACAAAGCGAAGTCGAACAGCGTCCACTCGTAGCGGGTGGGGCACATGATGGCGACCCGGTCGCCGAAGCGGATGCCCTGGGAGAGCATGCCCTTGGCGAGGGCCAGGACCTCGTCCCGGAACTCGGCCGAGGTGACGTCGCGCCACTGTCCCTGCTCGTCCTTGCGGCCGAGCGCGATGTGGAGCGGGTCTTCCTGGGCATGGTCGAAGACGACGTCGGCCAGGCCGCCCACCGGCGGCGCCGACGCCAACGGGGGGTTGGTGAACTCGCGCAATACCGCTCCTCGTGGCGCTCCGCACAGCGCCGTGAAAGCTACCCCACCATGCGACAGGACGGGAGGGGCCTCGAACCGCCGAGGGGTGCGGCGTCCGCACAGGTCAACCACGGAAAATGCCCCCACAAGGGGAGGGGTAGGACAGAATTCCTTACGGTTCCGTAGGTTTCGGGTCCGCAATCTCCACGGAATCCCTACGACCCGAGGCCGATACGCGACCCTCCCGGGAGCAGAATCGGAACATCCGATTCCGCCACCGTTGCGGACCCCGTCCAACCTCTCCCCGCGCCCCGGACAAGGCAGGCCCTAGCTCCGTTGTCCCCGGTGCAGCCGGTCCCCGCCCGCGAGGATCGCCGTCGCGAGCGCGTCCGCGGCCCCCTGGGCGGAAGGCCGCCGATGGCCGTGCACCAGCACGAAGTCGACCTCGCCGAGCTCCGGGAGCCCCGCTCGCTCCGGCACCCGGACCAGGCCGGGCGGCACCAGTCCCCGTGAGTGGGCCATCACGCCGAGACCCGCGCGGGCCGCCGCGATCAGGCCGTTGAGGCTGCCGCTCGTGCAGGCGATGCGCCACGGCCGGCCCTGGCGCTCCAGTGCTTCGAGGGCGAGCGCGCGGGTGATGCCCGGGGGCGGGTAGACGATCAGCGGGACGGGGCGGTCCGGGTCCAGCCGCAGCCGCTGGGCGCCGATCCACACCAGGCGGTCGTGCCAGACGAGTTCGCCGCGCGGGTCCTGGGGCCGCCGCTTCGCCAGCACCAGGTCGAGATGCCCGGCGGCGAGCTGTTCGTGGAGAGTGCCGGAGAGCTCGACCGTCAGCTCCAGGTCCACCTCGGGATGGTCGGAACGGAACCCTTCCAGGATCTCCGGCAGCCGGGTCAGCACGAAGTCCTCGGAGGCGCCGAAGCGCAGCCGCCCGCGCAGCCGTGTCCCGGTGAAGAACGCCGTCGCCTGCTCCTGCACCTCCAGGATCCGCCGCGCGAACCCGAGCATCGCCTCGCCGTCCTCCGTGAGCTCCACGGAGTGCGTGTCGCGCGAGAAGAACTGCCGCCCGGCGGCGTCCTCCAGCCGGCGCACATGCTGGCTGACCGTGGACTGGCGCACTCCCAGCCGCCGGGCGGCCTGCGTGAAGCTCAGCGTCTGGGCCACCGCCAGGAACGTACGCAGCTGGGAAGGGTCGTACACACCCCCACGTTATCGCGATACGTGATGACAGTCAGAGCGGTATGACGGATTCCCGATCTCGGCCCGGGAGGGGACGATGGAGAGGGCACGACCCGCCGATGACGAACAGACGCACCGAACCGAGCAACCGAGCAGTGGAGCACCGTGAAACGCCTGCAGTGGCCGAGCTGGATGCCGGTCGACCCCTACATCCTGCTGCTGCTCGGGACCGTGGGCCTCGCCGCCCTGTTCCCGGCGAGCGGTACGGCAGCGGACGTGGCCTCGGGCGCGTCCACGGCCGCCATCGCGTTCCTCTTCTTCCTGTACGGCGCCCGGCTGTCCACGCATGAGGCGGTGGCCGGACTCAAACACTGGCGGCTGCACGGCACTGTGCTGATCTGCACCTTCGTGGCGTTCCCGCTGCTCGGCCTCGCCGCCCGCGGACTGGAGCCGGTGCTCCTGACGCACGACCTCTACACCGGCCTCCTCTTCCTCACCCTCGTCCCCTCGACCATCCAGTCCTCCATCGCCTTCACCTCGATCGCCCGCGGCAACGTGCCCGCGGCGATCTGCGCGGGCTCCTTCTCGTCACTCGCGGGCATCGTCATCACCCCGCTGCTCGCGGCGGTCCTCCTCGGCAACAGCGGCGGCGGGTTCTCGACCGACTCGGTCGTCAGGATCGTGCTGCAACTGCTGGTGCCGTTCGTGGCCGGGCAACTGCTGCGCCCCTGGATCGGCGCCTTCATCACCCGCCACAAGAAGGTCCTCGGCTACGTCGACCGCGGCTCGATCCTGCTCGTCGTGTACACCGCGTTCAGCGAGGGCATGGTGCAGGGCATCTGGCACCAGGTGAGCGCCGTCCGGCTGGCGGGACTCCTCGTCGTCGAGGCGCTGCTGCTCGGCGTGATGCTCACCCTGACCTGGTACGGCGCGAAGGCCCTGCGCTTCGGCAGGGAGGACCGGATCGCCATCCAGTTCGCCGGTTCCAAGAAGTCGCTCGCCTCCGGGCTCCCCATGGCCGGCGTCCTGTTCGGCGCGCACGCCTCGCTCGCCGTGCTCCCGCTGATGCTCTTCCACCAGATGCAGCTCATGGTGTGCGCGGTGATCGCCAAGCGCCGCGCCCGCGACCCCGAGGTGACCGGCGAGTTGGGCCCGACCGGTCCGAACCAGCCGTCCGGCACCGGGGGGACGACGGGCACGGGCGGTACGGCCGGCGGTGCGGGCGGGTCCGGCGGGTCCGCTAGGTCCCAGGTCTCCCCAGCCGCAACGTCACGAATCGCGGTCGGTACAGGGACACGTTCCGGCTGAGATTCGCCGCCGCGCCCGTGGCGCCGAGCCAGTTGACGTCGTAGCTGAGGACGACCCGGTCGCTCTCGCTCAGCTCCGGGTGCGCCTGCGGGTTGTACGCGGCCACGTCGCCCCCCGGCAGTGACGGGCTGAAGCTCCGGGTGGGCCCGTGCCAGGGCCCGGCCGGCGCGCACGCCCAGTACGAGGTGATCGTGGTCAGGCCCGCGGCGCCCGTCGCCATCGTGAACAGGACGTAGGTGCCGCCGTCCCGCACCACGGTGAACGCGCTGCCCACGCCGGTGCGCCGGCCGTCCCCGAGCACCGGTGCCGGACGCCCGCGCACCGTCCACGCCGAACCGTCCCAGTACTCCCAGGCCCCCGGTTCGCCGAGCCTGCCGCGCGGCACCCGCGCCACGTACGCCCGGGAGGCAGGGCGCGCGGCGGCCCGGCCGTCGTCGCCCCCGAAGACATACGTCCACGCGCCGGCGTCGACGGCCGCGGTGCCGAACAGCACGCGCCGGGAAGGGTCCGTGACCGTCCGCTGGTCCAGGACCGTGGTGATGCCTTCGAGGCGCAGTCCGGGCAGCGAGAGCGTCGCGACCTCGGTGGCGGTGGGCACGCCGTAGATCCACGGCGCCTGTCCGGCCGTCCGGGTCCACAGCAGAACCCGGACGACGCTCCGGTCCGAGCCGGGGGAGCGAGGTTCGACACGGGCGGCGACCGGCCAGCGCCATTGCAGGGGTGCCGGGTCGGGGAAGACGGGCGCGGGCAGCGTGGTCAGCAGCCGGCCGCCGCGGGACATCACGACGGCCGAGTTGCGCACCAGGGGGGTGCTCGCGTCGCGCCAGGCGTACGACTCGCCGACCGGGTTCGGAGGCGTGTGCACCAGGCCGAGATAGGTGTCCGAGAACAGCCACAGCACCCGGCCGTCGGGCAGTCGCACCGAGTGGGTTCCGTCGCCGCCGGTCCAGTCGTCGGCGCGGGTACCGTCGTCGCCGTACCGGGCGAACTCACCCGTGAGCCGGGCGTTCGCGGCCCAGGACGTGAGGGTGCGGGCGCCGCACGTGGCACCGCCCTCCCGGTCGTGGTCCGGGAGAGCGGTGAGCAGCACGGCCGCCGAGACCAGGGCCAGCAGGATGCCGAACCCGGTCCCGTTCCGCCGTCGCGCTCGTGCGTCGTCGGGCACGTACGGGACGTTAGTGGTCCCCGCTCACATGGTCCATGGGGAGCCACAGGACGGTGTCCCGGGTCACCTGCCGCGAGGGCGCCGCCGACAGCTCGTCGTCGCTGAGCGCCCGGTCGTAGACGCGCACATCGTCGATCGCGCCGGTGAAGTACGCCCGGCTGTCCATCCGTTGCCCGATGTGCACCCCGAACGGCGAGTTCCGGCTCACCGATCCGGGCACGTCCGCCGTGCTGATCGTCGTCCCGTCGATGAACAGCGTGAGCTGTCCCCCGCCGCGGCGCAGCGCCAGATGGTGCCACTGGCCGTCGTTGAACGCGCCCGTGGTGCGCACGAACGCCGTGGCCGGGGGCGACGCGCCGTTCCTGGTGGTGATGAGACCGGTGATCCGGTTGGACGCGGGCTCCCCGCGCAGCCACACCTGCGGCTGCGTCGTACCGATCCCGCCCATCCACAGCAGCGGCTGCTCACCGCCGGTGGCCGTGTAGCGGAACCACAGGGACGCCGTGAAGTCCTTCGTCCCCAGCGGCAGTCGGTCCTGGTACGGCAGCCGTACGGCGTCGTCGGTGCCGTCGAACTCCATCGCGTCACCGAGGACGCCCGCCGTCTGCCCCGCGCCGCCGAGGACCGCCGCCCGCCGGGTGAAGGGGGCGAGGTCGGCCGTCGTCGGGTCCGGGCCACGGCGCGGCTGGAGCCAGTCCTCGGTGAAGCGGGCGAAGCGGATCTCGTCGCGCGCGTCGACCGCGCCGCCCTCGTACATCAGGCCCACGGTGTCGCCGTCGACGCGCACCAGGTCGGAGTAGCCGGACCAGTCGGTGGTGACGACCGTTCCGCGGTCCACGCTGTCCCAGGTGCGCCCGCCGTCGTAGGAGGAGCGGATCATCATGGTCCGGCGGCGGTCCGGGTCGGCGGGGCAGGACAGCAGGATCCGGTCGCCGACGCGCAGGGTCGAGCCCTGCACCTGGGGCGCGTAGAGGTCCGGGACGTCACGGAAGGGGGAGACGAAGCTGTCGCCGCCGTCCCTGCTGACCGCCTGGGTGCGGTGCCCGAGGTCGGTGCCGTCCTGCTCACGACCGCTGACCAGGACCGATCCGTCGGTCCGCTCGGTGAGCGTCATCTCGGACGGCTTCTGCCGGAAGGTGCCGTCGTCCGCGATCGGCCAGGAGTCGTTCGCACCGATGTCCCAGTGGTCGCCGCCGTCGTCGCTGGTGATGAGCGCGGCGTTGTTGGCGGTGACCCGACTGCCGTTCCAGGTCTCGGTGTTGACGGCGAAGACGAGTCGCCCCGCGTGCCGGCCGCGGGTGAGCTGGATGCCGTGCACCGGGCCGGTGGCGTACCAGGAGTTCCAGTTCGCGGGCAGGATCTCGTCGCTCAGGTCGCGCGGCCGCGACCAGCTGAGTCCGTCGTCGTCGCTGTACTGGAGATGCGGGGTGCGGTCGCACGGCACCGAGCAGCTCGCGCTGTCCGTACGGCCCGTGTTGTACGTCTCCGCCAGCACGATCCGGCCCGTCTCACGGTCCACGATCGGTGTGGGGTTGCCGTGGGTGTCCCCGCCCCCGTCGTTGACGACCTGGAGCGGGCTCCAGGTGCGCCCGCCGTCGCTGGAGCGCTTCACCACGATGTCGATGTCGGCCGCGTCGCCGCAGTTGCGGACACGTCCCTCGGCGAACGCCAGCAGCGTTCCCTCGGTCGTCCGTACGACGGACGGGATGCGGAAGCAGGCGTAGCCCGGATCCTGGGAGGCCTTGAACAGCACCTGCTGTTCGAACTCACCGCCCGGCGCGGCCGCTTCGGCTCGCGCCGTACCCGGGAGCGCGACCAGCGCGGCGACACTGAGAGCGGCGGTCAGGGCGGCTTGGAGGCGAGTGCGGGAGCGGGGTCCCGGACGGGCGGCGAAGGCGGGTCTCGGACGAGGGCGTGAGCCTGGTCCCGGTCGGGCGGGAAAGACAGATCGCAGGCGAGTACGGGAGCGGGGTCCCGGGCGGGTGGCGAAGGTGGATCTGAGACGGGTGCAAAGGCGTGACGGCATGGTGCGACCTGCCCTTCGTACGGCGGCTGGGCAATCCGGATTCTCCGGACATCCCACGTCCAACGTTCGCGCCGCAGACGCTACTTGGGCCCTCACGCACCCCACAAGAAGCATGCACCGGTCGTGTTCACGCCAGATTTCGGCGTCCGTGAGTCCGGCTGACGGAGAACCGTTCACGGGCTTGTTGATCCGGATTTCCGGTACGGACGGCTGATGCGGGCTAACGTTCCGTCATGACCGCACCCGAAACCGAACCCCGCCTCGCCCTCGACCCGGCGCGCACCGCCCTCGTGCTCGTCGATCTGATGGAGCGCTTCGTGGCGTTGCCGCTGGCGCCGCACAAGGGGACCGAAGTTCTCGCCATCGCCGAGGAGTTGGCGACCTCATTCCGGAAGGCGGGCGCGCTCGTCGTACTGATCCGGGTCGAGCGGTCCGGAGTCCCGGAGCAGCCGCCCGGCAGCGGACTCGTCGCCGGACTCGCCGCCGAGGGTGATCTGGAGATCGTGAAGCGGACCATCGGGGGGTTCCAGGGCACCGGCCTCGACGAGCGGCTGCGCGAACACGGCGTCTCCACGTTGGTGTTCGGCGGCATCGCCACCAACCTGGGGGTCGAGTCGACCGCACGTGCCGCCGGTGACCTCGGCTACGACCTGGTCTTCGTGGAGGACGCGATGGCCGCGTTCACCGCCCCCGAGCACGACGCCTCCGTCCGTCTGGACTTCCCGCGTCTCGGCACGGTCGTGACCGCCGGCGAGGTGCGCCTCATCACGGAATGAGCCGCACCTGAGCCGGCGGGGGCTCTCACACCAGTACGCCGCCTCCGTCGACCACGACGACCGAACCGGTGCTGTAGCCCCCGCGCATCAGATACAGATAGGCCTCGGCGATGTCGTCCGGCTCGCCCACCCGGCCGACGGGGAGCGACGCGGCGGCGGACGCGAACAGTCCGTCGCGGTCCTCCTCCGGCAGGTCCCGCCACAGCCCGGTGCGGACCACTCCCGGCGCGACCACGTTCACCCGGATCGGCGCGAGCTCCAGGGCGAGGGCGCGGGTGAGCGACTCCATCGCCCCGCACAGGCTCGCCGCGACGGTGGTCCCCGGCATCGGCCGACGCCCGGCCGTGCCGGTGGTCAGGACGACCGAGCCGCCTTCGCGGATCGCCGGGGCGCCGTACTTGACGGCCGTGTACGCGCCCCAAAGGCGGGTGTCCAGGAAACGCCGGGCCCGCGCCGGATCGGACTCGGCGAGACTCTCCAGCAGCAGTGACTCGCCGGCCGTGTAGACCAGGTGGTCGAAACCGCCGATCCGGTCGAAGAAGCCGCGGACGCCGTCCTCGTCGGTCGCCTCCAGCACATGCCCCTCCGCGCCCGACGGCAGCCGCTCCAGGGCGGCGTCCACACTCTTCCGGCGCCGCGAGGCGACCACCACCTCGGCTCCCTCCCGTGCGACCGCCTCCGCCACCGCGAGCCCGATGCCCGCCGTGCCGCCGATCACGACGACCCGCTGCCCTTGCAGACCCCTGTGGCCCATGTCGGTTCCCTTCCACGTGATTCCCGGGTTCTTCCCGGTGTCTCCAAGCCTGCTCGTGGCCTTGCTCCGCCGTCCAAGACCTCTTTCGGCGTCGGCGATACCCTGAAGGCATCGTCGGCGCTACGACGGAAGAGGCGCTCATGGATCTCGACCTGCGCAAGGTCCGCTACTTCGTGGCGGTGGCCGAACTGCTGCACTTCGGGCGGGCGGCGGAGCGGCTGCACATCGCCCAGCCGGTGCTGAGCCGTCAGATCAGGGCACTGGAGAAAGACTTGGACGCGGTGCTCTTCGAACGGGACAGCCGCGGTGTGGCGCTGACCGCAGCGGGGAGCCAACTCCTGCAGGACGCACGCCTGTTGCTCGCCAGCGCCGACGTGGCCCGCCGCCGGGTGCGGCGCGCGGCGCGCGGGCCGCGCCGGCTCGTGGTGGGCTTCCGGGCAGGAGTGGTCGTCACCCACGCCCTGCGGGCCTTCGGCGCCGCCCATCCCGACGTCGACATGCAGGCGCGCCGGGTCGAATGGGACGACCAGGAGCAGCTGATCCTCGACGGGACCGTCGACCTCGCCTATGTACGCCGGCCCATCCAGGAGGAGGGGCTCGCGCTGCTGCCCCTGTTCGACGAGGCCCGGGTCGCGATGCTCCCGGCGGCCCACCGGCTCGCCGGGAAGGAGGAACTCGTCCTCGCCGATCTGGAGGGCGAGGCCTGGCTGCGCTACTCCGACCCCGGGCCGGACGATCTGCCGATCCGGACCATCGAGGAGAAGTTCGAGCGGGTGGCGGGCGGTGCCGGCATCACCCTCGTACCGGAGTCCGTCGCCGAGCAGTACTCACGCCCGGACATCACGTACGTACCGGTCACGGACGCGCCACCCGACCAGGTGTTCCTGGCCTGGGAGAGAAGTCGCCGCACGCCGCTGATCGCCGCGTTCGCCGAGATCGCGGGGGTCCGGGGCTGAGGCGGGGCCCCCTCCGGCGCAGGGGGCGCTCCCCGCCGTTCGGGGCCCCGCCGCCGTGTCGCGGGGAGCCGGTGTCAGCCCTGGGCGGCCGCGGCCCGCAGGGCGATGCGGTGCTCGCCCGCGTACACGTTCATGTTGGCGCCGCGCAGGAAGCCGACCAGGGTCAGGCCGGTCTCCGCCGCCAGGTCGACGGCAAGCGACGACGGAGCGGACACCGCCGCCAGCACCGGGATGCCCGCCATCACCGCCTTTTGCGCCAGCTCGAAGGACGCCCGGCCGGAGACCAGCAGGACCGCCCGGGAGAGCGGGAGCGTGCCGTTCTGCAGGGCGCGGCCGACCAGCTTGTCGACCGCGTTGTGCCGGCCCACGTCCTCGCGCACGTCGACCAGCTCGCCCTCCTCCGTGAACAGGGCCGCCGCGTGCAGGCCCCCGGTCCGGTCGAAGACCCGCTGGGCCGCGCGCAGCCGGTCGGGGAGGCACGCGAGCAGCTCGGGCTCCAGCCGCACCGGGGGAGTGGTGCCGCCCTCCGTGTCGTCGATGGTCCAGCGGGCCGTCGTACGGACCGCGTCCAGACTCGCCTTGCCGCACAGGCCGCACGACGACGTCGTGTACACATTGCGTTCGAGGTTGATGTCGGGGATGACGACACCGGGCGCCGTCCGCACGTCGACGACGTTGTACGAGTTGGAGCCGTCCACCGTGGCCCCCGCGCAGTACACGATGTTCTGCAGCTCGTCGGCCCGGCCCAGTACCCCCTCGCTCACCAGGAAGCCCGCGGCCAGCGCGAAGTCGTCGCCCGGGGTGCGCATGGTGATCGCCAGAGGCTTGCCGTTGAGGCGGATCTCCAGCGGTTCCTCGGCGACGAGCGTGTCCGGTCGGGTGCTCACGGCCCCGTCCCGGATGCGGATCACCTTGCGTCGTTCCGTGACTCGTCCCATGTCCTGATCAGTCCCGCTTCCGTACGTGCGGCCGGCCGGATCGGCCCTTCCTGCGGCGGTTGCCGTGCGGGTCACCGGATCGTCGGGCGGGGAGGGTGACCTTCACGTTTCTCATTGTCCTGCACGTACGCCGCAGGTCGGACCTGCGCGTGTGCCGCGGGCCGGACCTGCAGGCGGGGCGTGGGCCGGAGGTGTATGTGTGTCGTGGGCCGGACCTGTGCGTGTGGGACCGGCCCGGATGCCGCCTCGGCCGTCGGCGGCCCGCTCCGGTGCTCATGCCGCCGTCCGCAGCGCGAGCAGATCCGAGATGGCGTACACGGTACGCAGCGTCGGCACCGGAACCCCGGTGATCTCCGCGAGTTCCACCACGGCCGCGAGCAGCACGTCGAGTTCCAGCGGCTTGCCGCGCTCCAGGTCCTGGAGCGTGGAGGTGCGATGGTCGCCGACGCGCTCGGCACCCGCGAGGCGCCGCTCGATGGACACGCCGACCTCGCAGCCGAGGGCCTGGGCGACGGTGAGCGTCTCGGTCATCATGATCTCGATGACCTTGCGTGTCCCGCCGTGCAGGCACATCTGCCGCATCGTGGCGCGGGCCAGCGCGCTGATCGGGTTGAAGGAGATGTTGCCGAGCAGCTTGAGCCAGATGTCGTTGCGCAGGTCAGGTTCGACCGGGCATTTCAGCCCGCCTTCCCGCATGGCGTCGCTGAAAGCCCGGCAGCGCGCCGACACGGACCGGTCCGGTTCCCCGATGGAGAACCGGGTGCCTTCGAGGTGGCGGACCACGCCCGGTCCCTCCAGTTCGGTCGCGGCATACACGACGCACCCGATGGCTCGCTCCGGCGCCAGCACCGCGCTGACCGCGCCGCCAGGGTCCACGCTCTCCACCCGGTGGCCGTCGTGGGGTCCGCCGTGCCGGTGGAAGTACCACCAGGGAATGCCGTTCTGGGCGGCGATCACCGCCGTCGTGTCGTGCAGCAGCGGCTCGATGAGCGGCCCGCACGCCGCGTACGAGTTGGCCTTCAGACCGAGGAAGACGTAGTCGACCGGACCGATGTCGGCCGGGTCGGCTGTGGCGTGGACGCGCGCGGTGAAGTCCCCGCGCGGGCTGATGACTTGGACGCCGTGCTGCCTCATGGCCGCGAGATGCGGTCCACGGGCGACGAGATGCACGTCGGCGCCGGCGCGGTGCAGCGCGGCGCCGACGTAGGCGCCGATCGCACCGGCGCCGAGAACTGCGACTCTCACTGTGTGGCGCTCCGTTCGGTCGAGGGTACCGAGGAACTTCCGAACTCTGTCGACGAAATATTGTCTACAGGATGGAATGGGCGAGGGCAAGAGGGTGGGACGGCAGCGAGGGCAAGAGGGTGGGGCGGTGGCGAAGCCAAAGGGGGCTACGGTCATCGCCCAGCGCGGACCGTTGCGCTCGACGAGCGTGCCGACCTACGCCCTGACCCTGCCGGACGCGGCCAAGCGGCGGCACGGGCATCGGGAGCCTCTCGTGCCGTGTGCGCGGAGCCCCCTCGGGCCTGCTCCGTGACCGTTCGTCGCGTCAGGGATACCGTTCATCGCATACGGTCGACGAGTTTGCGTCACGCCGCTTCACAGCCGAGCGACCGCTTCCTATCGTCCCGGATCATGAGCCCTCCTGTCGCACCTCCCGGTTGGAGCCGCTGGCTCGTCCCGCCGGCCGCCCTGTCGGTCCATCTCTCCATCGGCCAGGCCTACGCCTGGAGCGTCTTCAAGCCGCCGCTCGAATCCGCCCTCGGTATCAGCGGAACCCAGAGCGCGCTGCCCTTCCAGCTCGCCATCGTGATGCTCGGCCTGTCGGCCGCGTTCGGCGGCACGCTCGTCGAGCGCAACGGTCCGCGCTGGGCGATGACCGTAGCCCTCGTCTGCTTCTCCTCCGGCTTCCTCATCTCCGCGCTCGGCGCCGCCACCGAGCAGTACTGGCTGATCGTGTTCGGCTACGGCTTCGTAGGCGGAACAGGCCTCGGCATCGGCTACATCTCGCCCGTCTCCACGCTGATCAAGTGGTTCCCGGACCGGCCCGGCATGGCCACCGGCATCGCGATCATGGGCTTCGGCGGCGGCGCGCTGATCGCCTCGCCCTGGTCCGCCCAGATGCTGAAGTCGTTCGGATCCGACTCGTCCGGGATCGCGCTCGCCTTCCTCGTGCACGGGCTGACGTACGCCGTGTTCATGACGCTCGGTGTGCTGCTGGTACGCGTGCCGCGCGGCGAGAAACCGGTCGCGTCCGGGCCGAGCGTGCTCGAAGGGGTCCAGGTCTCCGCGCGCAATGCCGTCCGCACCCCGCAGTTCTGGTGTCTGTGGATCATTCTCTGCATGAACGTGACCGCGGGCATCGGCATCCTGGAGAAGGCCGCTCCGATGATCACGGACTTCTTCGGGGGCACTTCCACGCCGGTGTCCGTCTCGGCGGCCGCCGGGTTCGTCGCCCTGCTGTCCGCGGCGAACATGGCGGGCCGCATCGGCTGGTCCTCGACCTCCGACCTGATCGGACGCAAGAACATCTACCGGGTCTACCTCGGGGTCGGCGCCCTGATGTACGCGCTCATCGCCTGGCTCGGGGATTCCTCCAAGCCGCTGTTCATCCTGAGCGCGCTGGTGATCCTCTCCTTCTACGGGGGAGGCTTCGCGACTATCCCGGCTTATCTGAAGGACCTGTTCGGCACGTACCAGGTCGGCGCCATCCACGGCAGGCTGCTCACCGCCTGGTCCACCGCCGGCGTCCTCGGCCCGCTGATCGTCAACTGGATCGCGGACCACCAGAAGGCGGCCGGCAAACACGGCTCGTCCCTGTACGAACTGTCGTTCCTGATCATGATCGGGCTGCTCGCCGTCGGCTTCGTCGCGAACGAGTTCGTACGGCCCGTGCACGCCCGCCACCACATCCCCGCACCGAGGGAGGCCGCCGATGTCGCACGACAGCAGCCCGAGTCCGCCTGACAGGCGAGCCCTGATCGCCTTCGCCTGGCTGTGGGTGGGCGCCCCCCTGTGTTACGGCCTCTACGAGCTGATACAGAAGGCGACACAACTGTTCTCGGGCTAGGCGTTCGGGCGTCCGAGAGTCTGACAGAAGCCGACAAGCCTGGCGTCTCAATCCTGTGGCTTCACCTGCCGTCGTACCGGTGAGTCATTGATCAGACTGGTGGATCCCGCTACCGAAGCACGAGGGGGACCACTCATGAACGGCTCACGGATCGCCGCCGTCGGCCATTACCAGCCCGCCAAGGTACTCACCAATGAGGACCTGGCGGGCCTGGTGGACACCAGTGACGAGTGGATCAGGAGCCGCGTCGGCATCCGGACCCGCCACATCGCCGGGCCCGACGAGCCCGTCGACGAGCTGGCCGCGCACGCCGCCGCCAAGGCACTCGCCTCGGCCGGTCTGACGCCGGGCGACATCGACCTCGTCCTCGTCGCGACCTCCACGGCCGTCGACCGCTCCCCGAACATGGCCGCCCGGGTCTCCGCCCGCCTCGGCATCCCCTCGCCGGCCGCGATGGACGTCAACGTCGTCTGCGCCGGCTTCACCCACGCCCTCGCCACCGCCGACCACGCCGTGCGCGCCGGTGCCGCGACCCGGGCGCTGGTCATCGGCGCCGACAAGATGAGCGACGTGGCGGACTGGACCGACCGCACCACCTGCGTCCTCGTCGGGGACGGCGCGGGGGCCGCCGTCGTCGAGGCCTGCCCCGCGGGCGAGGAGCCCGGCATCGGACCGGTGCTGTGGGGCTCGGTGCCCGAGATGGGCAACGCGGTACGCATCGAGGGCACCCCCTCGCGGTTCGCGCAGGAGGGACAGAGCGTCTACCGCTGGGCCACCACGCAGCTCCCGCCCATCGCCCGGAAGGCCTGTGAGCGGGCCGGCCTCGCGCCCGAGGACCTCGCCGGAGTCGTCCTGCACCAGGCCAACCTGCGCATCATCGAACCCCTCGCCCTGAAGATCGGCGCGGTCAACGCCGTCGTCGCGCGCGATGTCGTCGATTCCGGGAACACCTCCGCCGCGAGCATCCCGCTCGCCTTCTCCAAGCTCGTCGAGCGCGGCGAGATCTCCACCGGCGACCCCGTCCTGCTGTTCGGCTTCGGCGGGAACCTCTCCTACGCGGGGCAGGTCGTCCGCTGCCCGTGAGGCGGCCTGAGCTGCTCGTCCGGACCACGCGTCCCCGGGTGTGACAAGCCCAACTCCTGTGCCTGCCAGGCGTTTGTGCGCCGTAGACTGTAGGCGAAAGACAATTGACAATCGACTTTTCTATCGCGGCGACGGCGCTGCCCAGGAGGGACCGTGATGTTGTCGACAGGACTGCCTCAGGGAGCGGTACCCAAGCTCGAGCGGCCCGGCCCGCTCCGTGACCGCGTCTACGAGGCGCTGCTCGAACTCATCACCACCCGCGCCCTCCAGCCGGGTCAGCACCTCGTCGAGAGCGAACTCGCCGGTCATCTCGGAGTGTCCCGGCAGCCCGTGCGGGAGGCCCTCCAGCGGCTGAGCACCGAGGGCTGGGTCGATCTGCGGCCCGCCCAGGGCGCGTTCGTGCACGAGCCGACCGAGGAGGAGGCCGACCAACTCCTCACGGTCCGTACGCTCCTGGAGGCCGAAGCGGCCCGGCTCGCCGCCGCCAACGCGGGCAGCGCCGCCATCACCGCCCTCGAAGACCTGTGCGCGGAGGGTGAGCGGGCGTTCGCCGCCGACGACGTGGACGGCGCGGTCGCGATGAACGCGCGGCTGCACGCCAAGATCATGGAGCTCGCCGGCAACACGGTCCTCGCCGAGCTCGCCGCACAGGTCGACCGCCGGGTCCGCTGGTACTACACCCCGGTGGCCCGCCAGCGCGGCCGGCAGTCCTGGATCGAACACCGCGAACTGATCGCCGCGATAGCGGAACGCGACGAACAGCGGGCCACCGCGGTCATGCGGGCCCACACGGAACACACGCGGAAGATGTACCACGACCGAGAGAAGTAGTCGGCCGACGCCAACTTTCCCCCGGCCTCGCGTGCGTGCAGCCCCCCGGGCCGGAGTCCTGCCCGCGCGTGCGGCTCCCCGGGCCGCGGCCTTGCGCTCACGTCCGGCTCCCCGGGCCGGCGTCTTGGGCTTGCGTGCGGCTTCTCGGGCCGGAGCCTTGGGCCTTGCGTGCGGTTTCTCGGGCCGGACCACGAAAGATCGGCGCGACCCGCCCAGCCGTCGCGAACGACAGATCTTTGTCCTGGGAGTGGAGAAAGTCTGCGGCAATCGCTGCGCGACTTCTTCCAACTCCCGGCAGCCGCTGCTACTTTCCCCTCGAAAGCACGGCCGGTGAGGGTGGCCGGAACCTGACGGACGCAGGCCGATCTGGGCGGGGAGGGGTTCGTGAGACGTATGACGGCACGACCCGCGAACGCTCATCAGGCCCGGCTGCTGCGGCTGTTGCGTGATGGTGGCCCCAACTCCCGTGCCCAGTTGGGTGATCAGATCGACCTCTCGCGGTCGAAGCTGGCCGTCGAGGTGGACCGGCTGCTGGAGACCGGGCTCGTGGTGGCCGACGGACTCGCCGCCTCGCGGGGCGGGCGCCGCTCGCACAGCGTCCGGCTCGCGCCAGCGCTGAGATTCCTGGGCGTCGACATCGGCGCGACCTCGATCGACGTGGCCGTCACCAACGCCGAACTGGAAATCCTGGGGCACATCAACCAGCCCATGGACGTCCGCGAGGGACCGGTCTCGGTGTCCGAGCAAGTGCTGGCCATGGCTGCGAAGTTGAGGAACTCGGGGCTCGCGGAGGGCTTCGACGGCGCCGGCATCGGCATTCCGGGTCCCGTCCGTTTCCCCGAGGGCGTCCCGGTCGCCCCGCCGATCATGCCCGGCTGGGACGGCTTCCCGGTCCGTGAGGCGCTCAGCCAGGAACTCGGCTGCCCGGTCATGGTCGACAACGATGTGAACCTGATGGCCATGGGGGAGCAGCACGCGGGCGTCGCACGCTCCGTGGCCGACTTCCTCTGCGTCAAGATCGGCACCGGCATCGGCTGCGGCATCGTCGTCGGCGGTGAGGTCCATCGCGGTGCGACGGGCAGCGCCGGCGACATCGGGCACATCCAGGCCGTGCCCGACGGCCGTCCGTGCGCCTGCGGCAACCGGGGCTGCCTGGAAGCCCACTTCAGTGGCGCCGCGCTCGCACGTGACGCCATGGAGGCCGCCCGCCAGGGACTGTCGGCCGAACTCGCCTCGCGGCTGGAGACGAACGGCGGGCTGAGCGCCGTCGACGTCGCCGCCGCGGCCGCGGCGGGCGACGCCACCGCGCTCGACCTGATCCGCGAGGGCGGCAACCGCACCGGTCAGGTCATCGCCGCACTCGTGAGCTTCTTCAATCCCGGCCTGGTGGTGATCGGCGGTGGGGTGACGGGTCTCGGCCACACCCTGCTCGCCGCGATCCGCACCCAGGTCTACCGCCAGTCGCTTCCGCTCGCGACCGGCAATCTGCCCATTGTCCTCGGGGAGCTGGGCCCGACCGCCGGAGTCATCGGCGGGGCCCGGCTGATCAGCGACCACCTCTTCTCGCCCGCGTAAGCCACTTCTCTCCGCCCGCCCGCGTCACCTTCAGGAATCGGACCACCGGCGCCGAGCCCCGCTCCGCCGTGCCCGAAACCGCCCGCCCCGTACGCGCACCGCCCGGCAACCGGCCCGCACGCCTGCCCAAGGGAACCGTCATGGCACCAGAACCACCGCTGCTCACCATGTCCGGCATCACCAAGTCCTTCCCCGGAGTCCGGGCCCTCGACGGCGTCGACCTCGACGTCCAGGCCGGCGAAGTGCACTGTCTGCTCGGCCAGAACGGCGCCGGAAAGTCCACCCTCATCAAAGTCCTGGCCGGCGCCCACCAGCCCGACGACGGCACCATCGGCTGGCGCGGCGAGCCCGTCACCCTCAGGTCCCCGATCGCCGCCATGCGCCTCGGCATCGCCACCATCTACCAGGAACTCGACCTGGTGGAAGGGCTGTCGGTGGCCGAGAACGTCCACCTCGGACATGAGCCCACCGCCGCCGGATTCGTCATACGGGGCAAGGCCGCCAAGGCGTCGGCGGCCGCACTGCTCAAGCGGCTCGGGCATCCGGAGATCGATCCGTCACGGCTGGTCGGTGATCTGTCGGCGGCCCAGCGGCAGATCGTGTCCATGGCGCGGGCGCTCTCCCACGACGTACGGCTCATCGTCATGGACGAACCGTCGGCCGCCCTCGATCCCGACGAGGTCGACAACCTGTTCCGGATCGTCGGCGATCTGACCGCGGACGGTGTCGCCGTCGTCTACATCTCGCACCGGCTGGAGGAGATCCGCCGCATCGGTGACCGGGTCACCGTGCTGAAGGACGGCCGCGCGGTCGCGGGCGGACTGCCCGCCAGGTCGACACCGACCCGCGAGGTCGTGGCACTGATGACCGGGCGAAACGTCGAGTACCTCTTCCCGGACCGGCCCCGGACGCGGCCGCCGGGTGATCCCGTGCTCACCGTCCAAGGCCTCTCCCGGCAGGGGGAGTTCGCCCCGCTCGACCTCGAACTGCGTCCCGGCGAGATCGTCGGCCTGGCCGGACTCGTCGGCTCCGGCCGCTC
This sequence comes from Streptomyces sp. NPDC026500, assembly GCF_055567635.1. Classification (NCBI taxonomy): domain Bacteria; kingdom Bacillati; phylum Actinomycetota; class Actinomycetes; order Kitasatosporales; family Streptomycetaceae; genus Streptomyces; species Streptomyces sp. NPDC026500. The sequence continues at coordinate 370,998 of NZ_JBVHQB010000003.1, forward strand.
CGAGATCCTGGAGACGATCTACGGAGCACGCAGACCGACCACCGGCCGGGTGAGCGTGAACGGGAGGCCCCTGCGCACCGGCAGCGTACGCGCCGCCGTACGTGCCGGCCTCGGACTGGCCCCCGAGGAGCGCAAGACGCAGGCGCTGCTGATGCTGGAGTCGGTCACCCGCAATGTCTCCGTATCGTCCATGTCCCGCTTCGCGCACGGGGGTTGGATCGACCGGCGGGCCGAACGCGGCGCGGCACGCGCGGCCACCCGCGAGCTCTCCCTGCGCCCCGACAACCCGGCGGCGCCGGTCAGGACCCTGTCCGGCGGGAACCAGCAGAAGGCCGTGCTGGCGCGCTGGCTGCTGCGCGGCTGCCGCGTCCTGCTCCTCGACGAGCCCACGCGTGGCGTCGACGTCGGAGCGCGCGCCGAGTTGTACGCGGTGATCCGCCGGCTCGCCGACGAAGGCCTCGCCGTGCTGTTGGTCTCCAGCGAACTGCCCGAGGTGCTCGGGCTCGCCGACCGCGTCCTGGTGCTCCGCGAGGGGCGCGTCGTGCACACGGCACCCGCCCGAGAGCTCGACGAACACCGCGTACTCGACCTCGTCATCGAAGGAAGCCCCGTGGCCAGTGAAGGGAGCCCGGCGTCATGACGCAGCACGTGTCCGCGCCCCGGGACGGCACCGACAACGTGTCGTCGACGGGCGAACTCCCCGCGTGGCGCTCCGTTGTGGCCCGCGCCGACGTCCGCACGCTCTCGCTCCTCGGCGTCCTCGCCGCCCTGATCGTCATCGGCGGCGTCACCAGGCCCGACGAGTTCCTCGACACCCGCAATCTCCAACTCGTCCTCACCCAGGCCTCGGTGATCGGCGTCGTCACCGTCGGCATGACCTTCGTCATCACCTCCGGCGGCATCGATCTGTCCGTCGGCGCGATCGTCGCGCTCTCCTCGGTCTGGGCGACCACCGTCGCCACCCAGGAGTACGGCTTCGCGGGCATCCTCTTCACCGCGGTACTCGTCGGCCTGGGCTGCGGCCTGGTCAACGGAATGCTCATCGCGTACGGCGGGATGGTCCCCTTCATCGCGACGCTCGCCATGCTCGCCTCGGCCCGCGGCCTCGCCCTCCAGATCACCGACGGCAGGACCCAGATCGTCTCGGTGGACGGCATCCTCAAGCTCGGCGAGCGCGACTCCTACGTGCTAGGCGTCCCACCGCTGGTCCTGGTCTTCGCCGTCGTCACCGTCATCGGCTGGCTGGTCCTGAACCGCACCACCTTCGGCCGGCGCACGGTCGCCGTGGGCGGCAACGCGGAGGCGGCCCGGCTCGCCGGTATCGACGTACGACGTCAGCGGCTGTACCTCTATCTCCTCTCCGGACTGTGCTGCGGTATCGCCGCCTTCCTGCTGGTCATCCTGTCCGGCTCGGGCCAGAACACCAACGGCAATCTCTACGAACTCGACGCCATCGCGGCCGCGATCATCGGCGGCACCCTGCTCAGCGGGGGCCGCGGCACCGTCACCGGCTCGGTGCTCGGCGTGCTGATCTTCACGACGATCACCGACATCTTCGCGCTGAACAACCTCCAGAGCGACGTGCAGCAGATCGCCAAGGGAGCGATCATCGTCGCCGCGGTCCTGGTCCAGCGGCGCACAGCAAGCACGACCTGACACGGGAAGGGTCCACCGCCATGCCAGAACCCATGAGCCTGACCAGTCGCAGAGGACTGCTCTTCGGGACCGCCGCCGTCTCGGCCGGTGCCCTCCTCGTCGGCTGCACCAGCAACGACACCAAGGACGAGAAGCCGGCCGGCAACGATCAGCCGGCCGCCGACGACAAGCCCGGCAAGCACGTCACCATCGGCTTCGCCGGACCGCAGGCCGACCACGGCTGGCTCAACGCCATCAACGACAACGCCAAGAACCGCGCCAAGAAGTACACGGACGTGTCCCTGGAGATCACCGAGGGCTCCAACGACACGGCCGCGCAGATCGGCCAGATCGAGACACTGATCAACAAGAAGGTCGACGTCCTGGTCGTGCTGCCGGCCGACGGCAAGGCGCTCACCCAGGTCGGCCTCAAGGCCATGGGCGCGGGCATTCCCGTCATCAATCTCGACCGGATCTTCAACTCACCTCAGGCATACCGTTGTTGGATCGGCGGCGACAACTACGGCATGGGGCTCAGCGCCGGGCACTACATCGGCGAGAAGCTCAGAGGCAAGAAGGACGCCCGGGTCATCGAGCTCGCCGGGCTCGACAACCTGGAACTCACCAAGCAGCGCACCCAGGGCTTCGACGCGGCGCTGAAGAACTACCCGAACATCAGGAAGGTCGCCCGCCAGGCCGCCGAGTTCACCGTGGAGTCGGGCCAGGCCAAGATGTCCCAACTCCTCCAGGCGCAGCCCAAGTTCGACGCCCTGTGGAACCACGACGACGACCAGGGGGTGGGAGCGCTGCGGGCCATCGAACAGGCAGGCCGCGACGACTTCCTGATGGTCGGCGGGGCCGGAGCGCTCTCCGCCTTCCAGGCAATCGACTCCGACAACAGCGTCCTGAAGGCCACCGTCCTGTACCCGCCCACCATGGCCGCGTCCGCGATCGACCTCGCCCGCACGCTCGGGCAGGGCAAGGGCATCGGCGGGCTCGCCGAGTTCGAGATCCCCGCGTCCCTCACGCTCTACTCGGCCGTCGTCGACAAGGACAACGTCAAGCAGTACATGGCCACCGGCTTCAAGTGAGACGCCCTGTTCCAGGGGCCCGGTACGGGGGTCCGGGCCCCATCCCCACCGCGCCACGACGACGAGGAGGACATCCGCATGGGACAGCCGCACCAGGGCGACCAGGCCGCGAAGCCGCCATTGGGCGTGGGCATGGTCGGGTACGCCTTCATGGGCGCCGCCCATTCCCAGGGCTGGCGCACCGTGGGCCGCGTCTTCGACCTGCCGTGCCGGCCGGTCCTCGCCGCGGTCTGCGGCCGGGACGGACGGGCCGTGCGGGCGATGGCGGACCGGCACGGCTGGGGGGCCGCCGAGACGGACTGGCGTGCGCTGATCGCCCGGGACGACGTCGACCTCGTCGACATCTGCACGCCCGGCGACAGCCACGCCGAGATCGCGGTCGCCGCGCTGGCGGCGGGCAAGCACGTGCTCTGCGAGAAGCCCCTCGCGAACTCCGTCGAGGAGGCCGAGGCGATGGCGACGGCGGCCGCCGCGGCCCTCGGACGCGGCCAGATGTCCATGGTGGGCTTCAACTACCGCAGACTCCCCGCCACGGCACTCGCCCGTTCCATGGTCGCCGAGGGCCGCCTCGGACCGCTGCGGCACGTACGGGTGACGTACCTTCAGGACTGGCTGGTGGACCCGGAGTTCCCGCTCACTTGGAGACTCCGCCGGGAGACGGCCGGATCGGGCGCCCTCGGTGACCTCGGCGCCCACATCGTCGACCTCGCGCAGTATCTGGCGGGCGAGCCGCTCGGCGGGGTCTCCGCCCTCACCGAGACCTTCGTACGGCAGCGTCCGTTGCCCGCACGGGCGTCCAGCGGGCTGTCGGCCGTACCGGAGGCGGGTGATCCCTCGGACAGCTCGCGTCCCGGCCCGGGTGCGGGCTCCGGCCCGGGTTCACTCGCCGGCTCCGGCACCGGCCCGGGTTCCGATGCCGTTCCGGGCTCCCGTACGGGTACCGTCACCGTCGACGACGCGGCCCTGTTCACGGCCCGCTTCGCCTCCGGAGCGCTCGCCTCCTTCGAGGCCTCCCGCTTCGCCACCGGACGCAAGAACTCCCTGCGCATCGAACTCAACGGCGATCGCGGCTCGTTGGCCTTCGACCTGGAACGCCTCAACGAACTCGCCTACCACGACCACACCGAACCCGGCACCCACGCGGGCTTCCGCCGCATCCTCGTCACCGAGCCCGACCACCCCTACCTCGACGCCTGGTGGCCGCCAGGACACGGCCTCGGCTACGAGCACACCTTCACGCACCAGGCCCGCGACCTCGTCCACGCCATCGCGGCCGGCCGGCCGCCCACACCGTCCTTCGCCGACGGCCTGCAGGTGCAGCGCGTCCTCGCCGCCGTCGAGGAGAGCGCCGAGAAGAACTCCCTCTACACCCCCGTAGCGGTCTGAGGAGGCCCTGGAATGCCGCGCAACTACACGCTCTTCACCGGCCAGTGGGCCGACCTGCCCCTCGAAGAGGCCTGCCGCCTGGCCCGTGACTTCGGCTACGACGGCCTCGAACTCGCCTGCTGGGGCGACCACTTCGAGGTCGACAAGGCGCTCGCGGACCCCGCGTACGTCGACTCCCGGCACGCCCTCCTCGACAAGTACGGCCTCAAGTGCTGGGCCGTCTCCAACCACCTCGTCGGCCAGGCCGTGTGCGACGCCATCATCGACGAACGCCACCGGGCCATCCTGCCCGCCCGTATCTGGGGCGACGGCGAGGCCGAGGGCGTGCGGCGGCGCGCCGCCGCCGAGATCGCCGACACCGCGCGCGCGGCGGCCGCCCTCGGCGTCGACACCGTCATCGGATTCACCGGCTCGGCGATCTGGCACCTCGTCGCGATGTTCCCGCCCGCCCCCGAATCGATGATCGAGCGCGGCTACGAGGACTTCGCGACCCGCTGGAACCCGATCCTGGACGTCTTCGACGCCGAGGGCGTCCGGTTCGCGCACGAGGTCCACCCGAGCGAGATCGCCTACGACTACTGGACAACACACAAGGCCCTGGCGGCGGTCGACCACCGGCCGGCCTTCGGCCTCAACTTCGACCCGTCCCACTTCGTGTGGCAGGACCTCGACCCGGTCGGTTTCCTCTACGACTTCCGCGAACGCATCTACCACGTCGACTGCAAGGAGGCCCGTAAGCGCCTCGACGGCCGCAACGGCCGGCTCGGCTCCCACCTGCCGTGGGGCGACCCGCGCCGCGGCTGGGACTTCGTCTCCGCGGGCCACGGCGACGTCCCCTGGGAGGACGTCTTCCGCATGCTGCGCTCCATCGGCTACGCGGGGCCCGTCTCGGTCGAGTGGGAGGACGCCGGAATGGACCGGCTCCAGGGCGCCCCCGAGGCCCTGACCCGCCTCAAGGCGTACGACTTCGAGCCCCCGTCGGCATCGTTCGACGCGGCGTTCGGTGGCAACGACAGTCCGTAGACGCGCCACCGCGCACAAGGGTGGCCCTCCCCGGCGAGTCGCGGGGAGGGCCACCCTCGTAGGGACCTGGGCCGGCACCCTCGTACGCACCTGGGCCGGCACCCTCGTACGGTCTGGAGCACCATCGCGCAGGTCCGGGACGGGCCACCGTCGTGAGGGCGGCCCGTAATCAGCCCACCGGTTGTGGCTGCGGTGCCGACGTGTCCGCCGTGCTGCGTCCCGGCTGCCGCAGCAGCAGGGCGATCGCGGCCGCCACCATCGAGATGCCGCCGGCCAGCGCGTACGCGCCGTCGTAGCCCCAGGCGGCGACCACCATCGAGCCTAGGCCGCCGCCGAACAGACCGCTGATCAGCTTTCCGCTGTACACCAGTCCGTAGTTGGTGGCGTTGTAGTTCTCGCCGAAGTAGTCCGGAGTCAGGGCCGCGAACATCGGGTAGAAGGCCCCGCCGCCGAACCCGGAGAGGAAGGCGAAGAACAGGAAGAGCGCCTCGCTGTGTATGTCACCGGCCCAGATGACACCGAACTGCGCGAGTCCGAGGACCAGGATGACGAAGACCAGCGTCTGCTTGCGGCCCCAGGTGTCGGACAGCCAGCCCACCACGCCCCGGCCGACGCCGTTGATGACCGCCATCACGCCCATCGACGAGGCCGCCACCAGCGGGCCGAAGCCGACCTCCTTGGCGTAGTCGACCTGGAAGGAGATCCCGAAGATCGACACACCCGCGGTCATCACGAGCGCGATCCACATCAGCGGGAGCATGCCGGTCCTGATGGCCTCCTTGGGGGTGAACTGCTTCACGGCGGGAGGGTTCTTGGAGAGACTCGCGGCCCCCTTCTCGGAACCGCTGTACGTCAGCGGGTCGATGTCCGCGGGCCACCAGTTCTTCGGCGGGTCCTTGAAGAAGAACGCCGCGGACAGCACCACGATCATCACGTAGCAGCCGATGAGGTCCAGCACACGGTGGTAATTGGCCGTGTCGAACGCGTAGTTGAAGATGAAGATGAACGGCAGGGAGCCGTACGCGAATCCGCCGTTGACGAATCCCGTCCGCGCGCCACGGCGCTCGGGGAACCACTTCCCGACCATGTTGATGCACGTCGCGTACACCAGGCCGGACCCGACGCCGCCGATGACCCCGAAGCCCAGGATCGCCAGCAGGACATTGCTCAGGTGCGAGAGCGCGAGGAAGCCGACCGCGCACATGACCGAGCCCGTGTACATGGCCTTGCGGGCCGTCAGGATGCCCTTCTCCCGCAGCCAGCCGGCGGGGAAGGCTATGCCGGCCTGGAAGAAGACCCAGATGCTCAGGATCCAGAAGGTGTTGCTCTGCGTCCAGCCGTGGGCGTGGGACAGGGTGTCCTCGGCCGAGCCGTACGCGTACTCGAAGACACTGATGGCCATCATGGCGGCCCAGGGCAGATACACCATGAACTTGCGCGAGTGGCCGAGGATGTCCCGGTCCGTCTCGCCGACCCGGTACACACGGCCCCGGGCGTCCGTGACTTCCCGGTACGCGCGCCCCGGGGCGCCGGAGCCGTCCGGCCCGTGCTTCTCCGCGATGGGTTCCGTCGTCATCAGGCCATCTCCTCGCCGAGCGGGTGCGGATTGGGAACAATGCTGCGGGCCCGCGGTCGGCCCGGTGCCTTGAGGAACAGGGCCAGTACCGCCGACGCCAGACCGATGGACCCGGCGAGCACGAAGGCGCCGTGGTAGTCCCACGCGCCGACGACGACCGCGCCCATGCCGGAGCCCACGAGGCCCGAGATCAGCTTCGAGCTGTAGACCATCCCGTAGTTGGAGGCGTTGTTGTTCTCCCCGAAGTAGTCCGCCGTCATGGCCGCGAACAGCGGGAAGATCGCGCCGCCGCCGAAGCCGGAGACCATGGAGCAGAACAGGAAGAACGGCATGCTGCCCATCTGGCCGGAGACCAGGACACCGAACTGGGCGGAGCCGAGCACCAGACACACGATGATCAGCGTGTGGCGCCGTCCGAATCGGTCGGATATCCAGCCGATGACCCCGCGCCCGGTGCCGTTGACGATCGCCTTCAGGGACATCGCCGTGGCCACGATCCCGCCCGCGAAGCCCATGTCCTTGCCGAACGGCACCTGGAACGCGATGCCGAATATGTTGATCCCGGCCGTGCACAGCAGACAGAACCACATCATCCAGAGCACAGGGGTACGCGCGGCCTCCCTGGGGGTGTACTGCTTCACCGCCGGCGGGTTCTTCTCCAGCGCCCGCCGGATCTTCGGGTCGTCCGACACCTTCAGCGGGTCCACGTTCGCCGGCCACCAGCCCTTCGGCGGGTCCTTGAAGAACCAGCCGGCCACCGCGACCAGGGCGCAGCAGAGCAGGCCGACGCCCACCAGAACGCCCCGGTAGTTGCCCAGATCCATGTACGAGGTGAACAGGAAGACGAAGGGCACGGACCCATAGGCGAAACCGCCGTTGACGAAGCCCGTCTTGCCGCCCTTGCGCTCCGGATACCACTTGCCGACCATGTTCACGCAGGTCGCGTAGACGAGACCCGCGCCGATCCCGCTGCACATGCCGAAGCCGAGATAGGCGACCGTCACATGCGGCGCGAACGCCAGGGACACATAGCCGAGCAGGGTGCCCAGCGCGCCCAGGAGCATCGCCGTCCGGGCGGGGAGCCTGCCGCTCTCGCGCAGTTGCCTGGCGGGGAAGGCCACGGCCGCCTGGAAGAAGATCCAGACGCCCATCAGCCAGAAGATGTGTCCGCTGCTCCACAGATGAGCTTCGTGGAGTGTGTCCTCCGCGGACGTGAACGCGTACTCGGCGGAGCTGATGCCCAGCATGCCCGCCCAGGGCAGGAAGACCATCCAGGCACGTGTGCGGCCCATGATGTCCCGGTCGGTCTCGCCGACCCGGTACACGCGGCCGTGGCGGTCTCTCACCTCTCGATGAGGGACCGCGGTCGAGTAGTCGGTGGTTGTCATGTCGATCGAGCACCCCTTGCGTCGAAAGATCTGGTCAGCGCCCCCTGCCAAATGCCTTTCGTGCGCTCACGGGTCCCGGGGGCGGGCCCCCCCCCCCCCCCCCCCCCCCCCCCACACACAAATAAAAAAACGCCCCCCCCCACAACAGCCCCCCGGGGCCCCCGGGACAAAGCGGCGAGGCCGCCCCCCCGCCGC